>PKYK01000072.1 GCA_003133665.1 Acidimicrobiaceae bacterium
AGCTGCAACATCTTCTCCACCCAAGACCACGCCGCGGCGGCGGCCGTCGTCGGGCCGAACGGCACCGCCGACAACCCTCAGGGCGTCCCGGTCTTTGCCTGGAAGGGCGAGACCCTCGAAGAGTACTGGTGGTGCACGGAGCAACTTCTGCGCTGGCCGGGCCACGAAGGACCCACGATGATCCTCGACGACGGCGGCGACGCCACGCTCTTGGTCCACAAGGGACTTGAGTTCGAGCGCGCGGGCTTCGTGCCGGCCCCCGAGAGCGGGGACTCCGAAGAGTACCGGGTCATCCTGCAATTGCTGAACAAGATCATTTCCAGCGGCGAGAAGATCTTCGAACCAATGGCCCGAGGCATCATCGGGGTCTCCGAAGAGACGACCACGGGGGTGCACCGCCTCTACGAGATGGCGCGCGACGGCGTACTGCTCTTCCCGGCCATCAACGTCAACGACGCGGTCACGAAGTCGAAGTTTGACAACAAGTACGGCTGCCGCCACTCGCTGATCGACGGCATCAACCGGGCCACGGACACGCTGATCGGCGGCAAGGTCGCCGTCGTCTGCGGTTACGGCGACGTGGGCAAGGGTTCGGCCGAGTCACTGCGCGGCCAGGGTGCGCGCGTCATCGTCACCGAGATCGATCCGATCTGCGCGCTGCAGGCCGCGATGGACGGCTTCCAGGTGACGACCCTCGAAGAGGCCCTCCCCTACGCCGACATCATCATCACGGCGACCGGCAACAAGGACATCGTGACCATCGGTCACATCTTGATGATGAAGCACCAGGCCATCTTGGGCAACATCGGTCACTTCGACAACGAGATTGACATCGCGGGACTGACCAACCTGGCCGGCGTGCGTCGCGAGAACATCAAGCCCCAGGTCGACAAGTGGATACTGCCCAACGGTCGCGCCATCATCCTGCTCTCCGAGGGTCGCCTCTTGAACCTCGGCAACGCCACCGGTCACCCCAGCTTCGTGATGAGCAACTCCTTCACGAACCAGACCATGGCCCAAATCGAACTGTTCGTCAACAACTCGAACTACGAGAAGAAGGTCTACGTGCTGCCCAAGCACCTCGACGAGAAGGTTGCCCGTTTGCACCTGGACGCCCTGGGCGTGAAGCTGACCCGGCTTACCAAGCAGCAGGCCGACTACATCGGCGTGGCGGTCGAGGGCCCCTTCAAGCCCGACACCTACCGCTACTAGCCGCCCGGTCCGGGGCCGCGAGGCTCAACGAAACGTCGCGAGCCGCTCGCGAAGCAGCGCCACGAACTTCGAGTTGTCGACGTCCAGGCCAACCCGGATACGGCTCTCGGCGTGGTCGCGACGCCGGTCGAACCAGGTCGCTCCGCGCGAATACTCCCCACCGGTCTCCACGTTGACCTGCACGCCCTGCTTCGATATGGCCGAGGGGTCGATGAGCTCGTAGACGGCCATGGCGTCGTGCATGATGACGTCGCGATTCCCGTACCACTCGTCGTGGAAGCGGGCGTAGGGCTCGAGCATGTCCGCGGTCCGTCGACCGACCTCCGTGCCCAGACTTCGCAGGAACTGCAGATCGTCATCGTTGAGCGTGGCCTGGTGGGTCAGGTCGAGCGGCATCGCGGTGATGGGCCACTCGGCCGCGAAGACCCGCTGCGCCGCCTCGGGGTCGGCCCAAATGTTGAATTCGGCCGCCGGCGTCACATTCCCCTCGAATGACGCGCCACCCATGATCACGACCCGTTCGACCAGGCGCGCGACGTCCGGGTAGCGCCCGAGCAACGTCGCCAGATTGGTGAGCGGACCTATCGCCACGATGGTGAGCGGCCCGGCCTCGACGAGTTCGCGCAGGAGCTCGACCGCGTCTTCGCCGTGCAGCGGAACGTCGGGCTCGTCCCAGCTCAGGTCCCCGAGTCCATCGGCGCCGTGCACGTCGCCCGAGTAGTGCGTGGGCCCGGCGATCGCCCCAGCGCACCCGGCCGCCACGATGACGTCGCGACGCTGCGCGAGCTGGACGATGCGACGGGCGTTGAGGGTTGTCTTCTCGAGTCCTACATTGCCGCTCACCGTGGTGATGGCCAGGACGTCGAGTTCCGGACTGGCCAGGGCCAGCAGGATCGCGACGGCGTCGTCAACGCCCGGATCGGTGTCGATCACTACGCGCGTGCGAGCCACTGTTCAACCTCGGTCCGGGTCGGCATCGCGCCCTGCGCGCCAAGCGCCAGGGTGGCGAGCGATCCCGCCGCGACCGCAAAACGAAGCGCCTGGTAGGCCGGCACCCGCAGGGCGTACTGCAGCGCGTACGCCGCGCAGAACACGTCGCCGGCCCCCACCGTGTCGACGGGCTCGAGCGTCGGGGCCGTCACGCGGTCCACCTCTCGGCCCCGCTGGAGGTGGACCGCCCCGCGCGCGCCGAGGGTCAGCACGCAGTGCTCGAGCTTCGAACTGTCGAACGACTCAGCCTCCACCTCGTTGGCGATCACGACGGCGCACCGCGCCAAGGTCTCGGGATCGACCGGCACCGCGGGTGCGGCATTCAAGATGAACGAACGACTCCGCAGAGCGGCGGCGTCAATCACCGCTTGGGAGACCTCCATCTGCGCCAGCACCACGTCAAAGCGATCGAGACCGATGTTCGCCAGATCCAGTTCGGCGTTGGCCCCTGGGGCCACCACGATCTGATTCTCCCCGGCATGGTCCACCGCGATGAAAGCCGTGCCGGTTGCCCGCGCGGTCCGGTGGACGCTGGTCACGTCGACGCCGAGTTCGCGCAACAACGAGAGCAGCCAGTCACCGGCCTCGTCCGTCCCCACCGACGCCATCAGCGAAACGCGCGCGCCCAAACGCGCGGCCGCGGCGGCCTGGTTTCCCCCCTTGCCGCCGGGCAGGCGAACCACGTCCTCGCCCAACACGGTCTCGCCACGTCGCGGAAGATCGGCACAGCGAACGACGAGGTCGACATTGCAGCTACCGACAACCCCAATGCTGGGGCTAGGCATCAACACGGCTACGGCAGATACTTGTTGGTGTAGTAGGTCGACGCCGCGGGTACCGACTTGATCAGCTTGATGCTCTTCAGCGCCTTGGCGAGCGTTGTCCACTGCGCGTCGGACTGCGTGAAGTACTGGCCGGCACTGTTGGTCAAGAACGGGATCGTCAACTTCCAGCCCGAGAGATTGTACGCATTCGTGTAGCCACTCTTCGGGTAGGCCTTGTCGAACGCCGTCGCTGCCTTCGTCGGGTTCTGGGCGGCCCACACCGTGGCCTTCTTCACCGCGGAGAGGAACGCCTTCGCCGTGGCCCCGTTGGCCTTCGCGTAGCTCCTGGTCACCGCGTACACCCAGATCGGGATATTCGGAGCGCCCGCCGCTGTGCCGAGCAACTGGGACAGGTGACCCTTGGTCTTGGACCCCTCGAAGCCGGGGATCTCGTAGTTGGTCGTCGAGGTCGAGAAGTCGACCCTTCCCCCCAGCAGGGCGACCAGGTCGTTGCCCGTGGGGTCGGTCACGATCTTCACCTGCGAGGAGGTCAGTCCGGCGTATTTCAGCACGAAGGGCAGCATCGCCTCGGTCCAGGTGTCGCCGTACGAGAAGATCCTCTTGCCCTTCAGCGTCGCCTTCAGGTTCTTCGCGGACAGACTGGTCCCCGGCTTGGCGAAGAGAGCCCAGTTATTGCGCATGGAGAAGTTCGCCACCGACAGCATCGGCGCCCCGGCGTTGATCGCCACAGCCATGTCCGTGGTCGTGAGAAAGCCGATGTTGGCGTTACCCGTGGCGAGCATCTTGGTGGTCGTCGAGGTGTTCGGCGGGAAGACGACGTTGACGTTGAGCCCCGCGGCCTTGAAGAAACCCCGGGCCTGGGCCACGACGACCGGGATCAGTTCGAAGTCCGGACCCGGAAAGTCGTAGGCGTAGGTCACCTTCTTCAGTGACGCGGCCGACGCGGCGCCTCCGCCCGCGAAGGCGGTGAAGGAACTGAGAACGAGCGATCCGGTGATGGCCATCGCGCCGAGGCGGTGAATCTTCACATCCCTCCCTATAACTGACTCTCGCCGATACTAGTGCTGCGACGTTGGAGGAACCACGGCGGCCCGACGATGGAACAACGGTCGACGGGCGACGCTTCGGCGCTGCCACGGCGTGACCAGCACCTCGGTGCCCACCACGAGCAAGAACCAGCTGATCCCGATCGCGGTCATCAGCATCGTCGTGCCGTACACGGCCGCGGTGTTGAAATTAGAGTCCGCGTGCTCCTGGTAGATCGCCAGGGAGAGGCCGTTCGACGCCACCAACTCACCGATGATGGCCCCCGTCACGGCGTAGGTTGCGCCAATCTTCAGGCCGCTGAAGAGAGACGTCGTGGTGGCGGGAATCTCGATCTGGATGAAGGTCCGCCACTTGGACGCTCCGTACACGCGCGCCAGGTTGACGAGGTCCTGGTCGACGTGGCTGAGACCGTCGAGCACGTTGACGGTGACCGGGAAGAAGACGATCCAGGCCACGATGACCACGATGGGCGTCCCACCGAATCCCAGGATCAGCACCAGAGGCGCCGCCAACGCAATGATCGGGACCGCCTGGGAGAGCACGAGCACCGGATAGACCATTCGCTGCAGGAAGGGGACCTTGGCCATGATCACGCCGAGGCTGAGGCCCAGGAGCGTGCCGCACGCGAAGCCGTACACCGTCTCACGAATGGTGGCGAGCACCAATGGCCACAGCGAACTCCAGTCGCGGGTCACCGCCTGGATCGCTTGCAGCGGGCGCGGCGCGACGTAGGGCGCGACGTTGAAGAAGACAACGATTCCCTGCCACAGCGCGAAGAGAAGCACCATCGAGAGCAGGGGAATGCCCACGTTGCGCAGGAGCGTGCGCCTCACCGCCTGCCTCCGTGCAGCAGGTGCATGATCTGGCTCTTCATCTCGATGAACTGGGGATCGATGAGCACGTCAACGTCACGGGGTCGCGCGAGAGGATTGGCCAGGTCCGCGATGATGCGTCCGGGGCGTGGCGACATGACGAGCACGCGATCGGACAAGAAGATCGACTCATCGACATCGTGGGTGATGAAGAGCACCGTACGACCGGTGTCCTTCCACACCTGGAGGAGCCACTGCTGCATCTCCAGACGGGTCTGGGCGTCCAGTGCGCCGAAGGGCTCGTCGAGGAGTAGCAACGGCTGATGGGTCACCAACGTGCGCATGAACGCCACGCGCTGGCGCATCCCGCCCGATAGTGCGCTCGGGTAGTGGCGCAGGAACTCGCCCAGCCCGTACTGCTCGGCCACTCGTCGGGCTTCGGCGCGGTCCTCGCTGGTGACTCGTCGCGTCAGCCGAGCCGCCATCGTGATGTTGCCCTCCACCGTTCGCCAGGGCACGAGCAGATCCTTCTGCAGCATGTAGCCAACGTGTCCGGTGGTGCCGGTCACCGGCTCGTCGGAAAGGCGAACCTCGCCCGAGTCGGGAGTCAAGAGCCCCGCGATCACGTTGAAGAGCGTGGACTTCCCGCAACCCGACGGTCCCACGATCGCGACGAAGGAGCCCTCGTCAACGCTCAGCGAGGTGGGCTCCAGGGCCACGGTGTCGCCAAAGGTCTTTCCCACGTCACGCAGCTGCAACAAGGCGTCAGCACTCACGAGACAAATGTAACGCCCTTCAGGGGCTGGCCCCCGACGAGCCCGACGTCGAACTAGCGATAGCCGGCAAAGAGATCGTCGACGCAGCCCTCGAGCGAGAGAGGGTTCGTCGCGCGCACGAACCACTCGGTTCGCATCACCTCTTTGAACTGCTCGCGACCCATCTTCATCCAAAACGAGTCCGCGATCTGCGAGTGGTGGGCCGCCAGCGCGTCGAACTTCGCGTCGGTCGCGTCGCTGATGTCGACGGCGGCGTCGATGAGTCCGTCGGGTGTCCCCATCTCGAACGCCTCGTCGTCTTCGGACGTCACCGGCTCGACTGGTTCGCGCACGACACCCTTCTTCGCGTCGGCCTCGACTCGCTCTCGCTCCTCGGCCGCCCAGCGTTCGCGGTAGATGGCCATGATCGAGTCGGGAATGGCGTTGAAGTAGAGGGTCGGTTCGTAGTCCAGCTGCTTGATCGCGGCCACCGTGATGCGGTGTGCCTGAATATGGTCGGGGTGCCCGTAGAAGCCGTGTTCGTTGTACGTCATTATCACCTGCGGACGTTCTTGTCGAAGCACGTCCGCGAGGCGGGCCGCCGCCTCGTCGACGGGGGCCGCCCAGAAGGATCGGGGGTCGTCGTTCTGGGGCCAACCCTTCATCCCCGAGTCGCGATAGCCCAAGCGCACCAGTCGAGAGATGCCGAGCGCCTCGACCGCGGCGTCCAACTCCAGTGCCCGAATCGCCGCGACCTCATCGGCGTCGTGATCATCGGCGTCGGGCTTCACGCCGCCGGGGGCGTCACCGAACTCGCCGTTGGTGCAGGTCACCAAGACCGTGCGCACGCCTTGATTCGCGAGCAGCCGATACACGCCACCCGTGGAGCTCGCCTCGTCGTCGGGGTGAGCGTGCACGGCGAGGAAGGTGAGTTGGTCGGCCATCAGAGTCCTCCAAAGAGATCGGTCGAGTCGCCAACGGCCGGCCGTCGGCTCCAGGCCCGCTGGTAGTACTCCGTGCCGAAGAGCAGCGTGAACAGTGCGCTCTCCATGGTCACGAGATCGGCGTTGTCGATCTGCGTGGCGTGGGCCGCGATCGCCGCCTGCTTGCGGGCGGCGAACGCCGTGACGTCCATCGTGGTCGCCACCAGTTCGTCGGGCGTACCGATGCCCGCGTCGAGCACCCAGGCGGGAAGAAAGACTCCGAGGGCCGTCGCGTCGGGCACGAAACGCGTCAGCACGCTCTGGGGCACGACCGGGTAGTACAGGCGCTCGGGCCGGTGCGCGAGGTCCATCGCGCGACGCGTGACCACGTTGGCCATGATGTGGTCGGGATGTCCGTAGAAGCCGTTCTCGTCGTAGGTGACGACGACCGTCGCGCCGACTTCATCGAAGAGCGCCGCCAACGTTCGAGCGGTCGCTTCGACGTCGACGTTCATGAAGGCGTGGGGACTCTCGTTCTGGGGCCAGCCGACCATGCCCGAGTCGTCGTAACCGAGACTCACCGTGCGCTGGAATCCCGCGATCGCCGCGGCGCGCTGCAGTTCTGCGGCCCGCAGTGAACGGGTGACGCCCGGGTCGTGCTGGGGGTGCGAACCCGGCCGGCCCCCGTCGTCGAACCCGAACTGGCCGTTCGTGCAGGTCACGAGCACGACGCGATAACCCAATGCCGCGTAGTGGGCCGAAATGCCCGCCGTGAAGAGTGCCTCGTCGTCAGGGTGCGCGTGCACGCACACGAGGGTTGGCGAGAGTGTCACGAAGAAGAGACTAGGAGGTGGCGAGTTGGACGATGCGCACGATCAAGAGGGCGCCGGCGATCAGCAGATACGAGCCGACGGCCCTCAACAACATGCGCCGGGCGTTGGACGTCGGCAGCGGGGCGAGCAAGGTGAGTCGTGGCGTTCGCCAGTCGCGCTTGTCGATGTCGTAGGCGACCGGTGGCGCCGCGCGGCGCAGGCCGATCGGCAGTCCCACGACGAGGCCGGCCCCCGCGACGATGGCGAGGCCGGTCAGGAGAATCACGACGTTCACCGAGGTGAACAGCGTCGAGACCATCATGGTGACCGACAGCACCACCAGGATCGTGACGATGATGGTCGCCACGACGTTCAGCCACCGGCCGTTCACCCACGGTCCCAGGACTTCTCGGTCGTTGCAGAGCAACAGGACGAAGATCGTCGTGCTGGGCAACATGAGCCCGCACATCGCCTGCACGGCCAGGGTGATCAGTCCCAGGGGCGCTCCGGGGATGAGCGTCACCACGCCCGCCACCACCAACAGTCCGGCGAACGCGCCGTAGAAGCCCTTCGCCTCGCTCAGTCGGGCGTTGAGCGACTGACGGGACCCGGCGAGGTCGCTGAGGGCGTACGAACTCGCCAACGTGACCGCCGCCGCGCCGATGACCGAGGCGTTCAGCAGGAGAATCGCGAACAGCGTGCCCGAACCGTGTCCGACGAAATGGCCGAGTCCTCGAGCCACGCCCAGGGCGTTCGTGAACGCATTGGTGCCGCCGTGGCTCGAGAGTCCGGCGGCACTCGCGGCCATCAGTGCCGATGCCCCGACGACGACGATGAACGAGCCGAGGATGGTGTCGATTCGTTCGTAGTTCAGCCAACGTGGCGTGATGCGCTTGTCCACGATGTTCGACTGCTGGAAGTAGAGCTGCCACGGCGCCACGGTGGTGCCGATGATCGAAATGATCAGCAGCACCGCGCTCGAGGTCGCCCCACCGCGGATGCCGGGCACGACCGCGTGGTGCACCGACGTGACGTAGTGCACCCTGGCGACAAGCACCAGCGGCACGACCAGGAAGTTGACGGCGACGAACAGCATCATGAAGCGTTCCCAGCGTTGGAATGATCCCGACGCGGTCACGACAAAGAGCAGCAGCACCGCCACCGGCACCGAGAAGTACGGGCTCACTCCGAAGTACTCCATGGAGAGCGAGATCCCGATGAACTCGGTGATGATGATCAAGAAGTTGAGCAGCAGGATCGAACCAATGGAGACGTTGCCCCAGTAGCGGCCGAACCGCTCACGTATCAGTCGGCCGTGCCCGACGCCGGTCACGGCACCGAGGCGCGCGACCATCTCCTGGTTGATGATCAACACCGGAATCAGCAGGGGCAGGGTCCACAACAGGGAGTACCCGAAGTTCTGTCCGGCCTGGGCGTAGGTGGAGACACCGCCGGCGTCGTTGTCCCCGACCATGACGATGAGGCCGGGGCCGATGATGGCAATGAGCGTGAGGAAGCGGGCGCGCAGTCCCTTGCGGTTGCCCACGTCGTGCGCCTTGATGGTGCCGAAGGCACCGCTGATCTGATGTTCCTTGGCCTGTTCGCTCTGCACGCTCCACCTCCTTTCGTTTCGTTGTGGTCGTTCAGCGAAACAACCACGGCGAAACCAGGAGGCGGGCTAGCAGCCTGCCGTCAGGGTCGAGCGAAGTTGTATCGGGACATTGAGAACCGTAAAGCCGGTACTAGGGGGTTTCAGAAAGACCCCCTTTGAACGTGACCCTGGGCCGCGCGGTGCACTATTCCTCCACCGCGGTCATGCCGAACTCGCGGCGCCAGCCCTGGGGCAGGAGCACTTCGAGTAGGTCGTCGACGGTCACGACACCGATCATCCGGCTGTGCTCTTCGTCGAGCACCGGCAGGACCGTCAGGTTGAAGTCACTCATCTTGCGGGCGACCCGGTGCAGGTCCCAGTGGGGATGCACGTGGGTCAGTTGCGTACGGGCCACGCTCAGCGCGAGCTCGGTGGCGCGCGCACGGACCAGGGGGGCGATTGAGGCGGCGCCGATGGGCTGGCCGGCTTCGTCGAGCACGAAGACCGCGTGCAGCGACTCGGCGGGTACTAACGACGTGCGAATTGCCTCGATCGCATCAGCGACCGTCGCCGTCGCGGGCACCGACACGAAGTCCGTGTTCATCAGTCCACCTGCGGTGTCGGCGTTGTAGGAGAGCAGATTGCGGACCTTGGCCTGCTGAGCCTGCGGCAGCTGCTCGAGAATCGACAGCCGACGGTCTTGGTCGATCTCATTGATCAAGTCGGCCGCGTTGTCCGGTTCCATCCGCGCGAGCAGTCGGGCCGCTTCCGCATCGCTGCGCGACTCGAGGAACTCCAGCTGATGGGTGGTGTCGAGCTCTTCGAAGACGTCGGCCTCGAGTTCGCGGTCGAGACCCACCGCCTCGATGATCTCCTCACCCTCTTCGTGACTGGCCTGCTCCACGAGATCGGCAATCTGGGCGGGGTGGAGTTTGGCGAGCTTGCGGTACGGGATGCGTAGTCGGGCCGACGGGACGTGCGCCACGAACGGTTCAATCGACGCGAAGTCGACAATCGACTCGGCCTTCACGCGTTGGCCGATCTTCTGGCCCAGCACCCGTCGAAGGAACGGGCGACGACCGGGGTCGACACCAACGACCTCCCACTTGCCGTCAATCTCGGCGATCTCGATCTCGTTGGCGATGATGAGACGACCTCGGACCAGGTTGATGAGGTGGCGGGCCAGGAGGTCCTCGGCGAGCAGCAGCTCGCCGGGTCGGCGCTCGAAACGACGAAGATCGACGCGTCGCCCTTCGAAGGTCATCCGGCCTTGGGCCAGGCCCCCGATCTTGCGGATCGGCACGAAGAGGTTGCGTCCCTCGATGCGAATGACCGCACCGACCACGGGCGGGTGGGCGTCGTCCCCGAGGCGCGCGACCAGATCCTGGACGCGGCCTATCCGGTCACCGTCTTGATCGAAGATCGGACGGCGGAGGAACGTGGAAAGGTGGAGAATCTCTGTCATACGAAGAGCCCTAGGGACTTTCCAAGGCTACCCCTTGGGTCCCGACGGCCACCAATGGCCCCGCGTGAACTCCTCGCCGACTGACGGTGAACGCCACGGTGCGATACTCAGCGTGTTGTGGGCTTGAACTTGGCGAGCACCTCGCCTACGAAGGCCACGTCGTCATCGGTGACTCCGGCGTGGGTGACGAAGCGTGCGCGGCGCGGCGCCACGGTGCCACCTTCGACGCCGAGCTTGGCGAGCTCGTCAACTATCTGGCGGGCTTGGGGATGGGAGAACGCCACGATGTTCGTTCGACACGTCGCCGGGTCGTAGTGCGACTCGGGAAAAGCCGACGCGAAGTGGTCGGCGATCTGTCGTGCGCGCCCGTGGTCGTCGGCCAGTCGGTCGATCATCGTGTCGAGAGCCACGAGACCCGCCGCCGCGAGCACCCCGGCCTGGCGCATGGTGCCGCCGAGGCGCTTGCGTTCGACGCGGGCCCGCTCCATCAGGACCGCCGGGCCGGCGAGCAGCGAGCCAACCGGTGCGCACAAGCCCTTCGACAGGCACGTCATCACGGTCGTGGCCGGCGCCGCATACTCCGCCGCCGACGTCCCCGTCGCCACCACCGCGTTGAAGAGTCGCGCGCCGTCGAGATGAACCGGCCGCTCGCCGACCGCGTTGGCGAGGGCGCGAAAGTCATTGACGTCCCACGGCGTGCCACCGGACGGCATGTGCGTGTTCTCCACCGCGACCATCGCCACGTGGGGCTGGTGGTCGAGTTCGGCGTCGATGACGTCCAGCACGTCGCTGAGCAGCATCACGCCGTCCGTGTCGTCAACCGTGGCGAACTGCACCGACGAGTTGCGCGCCGACGCACCCATCTCGAAACTGACGACGTGTTGACCCCGCCCCGCCACGATGACGTCGCCGGGTCTCGTGAGAACGCGTACCGCAATCTGGTTCGCCATCACGCCCGAGGGCACGAAGAGCGCGGCCTCCTTGCCGACGATCTCTGCGTAACGCGCTTCGAGAGCATTGACGGTGGGGTCTTCGCCGTAACCGTCGTCGCCCACGATCGAATTCGCCATCGCCTGGCGCATCGCTGACGTTGGCTGGGTCACGGTGTCGCTTCGTAGGTCTACGCGTCGAGTCATAGAGAGAGGCTACCGGTCGACCTTTAGACTGGCGGAGTGAACGAGAAGCCGGTTGAACTAGTCGCCGCGAACATGGGAGTCCACCTGCACCTGGGCGTGGAGATGGTGCTCGTGACGCCGGACAAAGTCGTACTCCAGGTGGAGGTCGGCCCGAAGCTGCACCAGCCCTACGGGATCTTGCACGGTGGCGTCTCGGCGCTCCTCGCCGAAAGCGCGGCGTCCATCGGAGCGGGCGTGAGCGTGAAACCCGACCACATCGTTGTCGGCACCGAACTCAACTGCTCTCATCTTCGCTCCATGTCGAGCGGCACCCTCACCGCCACCGCCACGCCGATTCGCAAGGGCCGCAGCGTGCACGTCTGGGCCATTGACCTCACGGACGACAAGGACCGGCTTATCTGTGTGGCCCGGTGCTCGTTGCAGGTTTTGAAGGCGCCTCCGACGAAGTAGGTCGACGACCTAGACTTTGCGTACAGCAAGCCAACGAAGGGGCTGACGATGGGCGTTCGGATTACGGGTTGGGGTATTGCGGTCCCGGACCGCATCGTCACCAACGACGAGCTCTCGCTCACCCTCGACACCTCCGACGAGTGGATCACCTCGCGAACGGGCATCCGTGAGCGCCGTATCGGGGGATCGACGATGACCCTCGGCACGTTGGCCGGCCAGCGCGCGCTCGAAGACGCCGGGCTTTCGACCGGCGACATCGACTTCCTCGTCCTCGCGACCACCACCCCCGACCGGATAGCGCCCGCGACCGCCCCGATGATCGCCAACGCGATGGGACTCTCCTGTCCCGCCATGGACGTGAACGCGGCCTGCAGTGGCTTCATGTACGCCATGCGCACCGCCCAGGGCCTGCTCGAGACGGGCAACAAGCGCATCCTCGTCGTCGGTGCCGAGCACCTCTCGCGCTGGGTCGACTGGACCGATCGCAACATGGCGGTGCTCTTGGCCGACGGGGCCGGTTCGGCCGTGCTCGAGTACGACGCCAACGGCAACGACCTGCTCTCGTTCAGCCTCGGCGCCGACGGATCGGCGGCCGACCTCTTGACCTGCGAGCACGGGGGCTTCTTCGAGATGGACGGAAAGGAAGTCTTCCGCCGTGCGGTGCGCGTGGTCGTCAGTTCGGCCGAGCAGGCTCTCGCCGACGCCGGCCTCACGGCCGACGACCTCGCGCTCGTCATCCCCCATCAGGCCAATATCCGCATCATCCAGGCCGCCACCCAGCGCCTCGGCATCGAGATGGAGCGCGCCGTCGTGGTACTCGATCGTTACGGCAACACCTCGAGCGCGTCGATTCCCCTGGCCTTCGCCGATGCGCGTGAGAACGGACGCGTCAAGGCCGGCGAGTACGCGTTGCTCACGGGCTTCGGCGCCGGCTTGACGTGGGCGTCGGCGATCGTCAAGTGGTCCAGGTGAACGGACCGACCCTCGTCATCTTGGCCGCCGGGTGCGCCCGGCGCTACGGCGGGACGAAGCAGCTCGCCCCGATCGGCATGCACGGCGAGGGCGTCATCGACCTGATCGCCTCGGACGCCTACGCCGCGGGCTTCGATCGCATCGTCGTGGTGGTGAACCCCGACACCGGACCTCAGATCAAGGAACACATCGAGAACGTCTGGCCGACGCACCGTCCCGTCTCGTTCGCGGTGCAGGACGAGCCTCTCGGCACCGTGCACGCGGTCCTCGCCGCTGAGCCGTACCTCGATGTGACCCAGCCCTTCGGCATCTCGAACGCGGACGACCTCTACGGCCGTGACGCCTTCGCGAAACTGGGGGCCCACCTCGTCACGAAGTCAACGAACTGTCTCATTGGTTTCCGGCTGAACCGGGCCCTGGTCGGCGATCTGCCGGTCTCGCGGGGCGTCTGCCACGTGGTGAACGGGCACCTCACCGACATTTGGGAGCGACGCCAGGTGCACAACTCCCCCGACGGCTACTTGTCCGACGACGGACTGTCGCCGGTCTTCCTCGATGCCGAAGCCATCGTCTCGATGAACCTGTGGGGCTTTCAGCCCGCCATGTGGCCACTGCTGCGCCGCGCGATGGAGAACCACGACTTCGTGGCGCAGCCCGAAGCCCTGCTGCCCGTGTTCGTGGGCGAGATCTTGCACCACGTCCCCCTGCGTTTCGACGTCCTGATCACCACCTCACGCTGCGTCGGGGTCACGCACGCCGACGATCTGCCCTTGGTGCAGGCCGACGTGCGCCTGCAGATCGACGCGGGCGAACGCCCCGAGCGCGCTTTTCTCTGATTCAGCGCCAGTCCCTCGACGGCGTCACCGCCGTCAGGGTCAGCGGTTCGACGAACTCCGCCGCCAACGCCACGCTGCCTTGACCGCGCTGCAGCGAACCTCGAATCACCAGCGCCGGCGATTTGCGGGCTACCGACGACCACCGGGCCCAGGCCCCCTTCGAGAAGATCACGTTGACGTGACCCGTCTCGTCCTCGAGGTTGAGAAAGACCGCTCCGTTCGCCGTCTCGGGATGCTGACGATGCGTCACCACGCCCGCCACCGTGACCCGGGCGCTCTCCACACTGGCCAACGACGACGCCCGGGTGACGCCGCGTTCGTGAAGTTGCGCGCGCACCAGCGCCATCGCGGTCGCGTCGGGGGTGAGACCCAGCGACCAGAGATCGTCGGCGACGCGCTCCATCTCCGTCGTCGCCGGCAGCGGCGGAGCCTCGAGGCCGGTCACGACGCCCGCCAGTCGGTCAACGGTCCCTTGCGCGGCCGCCCCGGCCGACCACGCCAACGCCCGACGGGTCGCCCCGAAGCAGTCCAGCGCGCCGGCGGCGGCGAGCGCTTCGAGGTGGTGCTGCTGGCAGCCGGCGCGACGCACCAGGTCCTCGGAACTCGCCCACGGTGCCCCCTCGACGATGCGCGTCGCGAGCTCGGTGCCAATGGTGCGCAACGCCCCTAGGCCCAGGCGCACGTCGGGACGCTCGAGCGAGCCCTCGAGCGCGGCCCCGACCCCCGAGGTGTTGACGTCGGGACGCAGCACGCCCACCCCGTGACGCTGCGCGTCGGCCACCAGACTCTGGGGGGACCAGAAGCCCAGGGGTTGGGCGTTCAAGAGCGCGACCAGAAAGGCCGCCGGGTAGTGCACCTTGATCCACGCCGAGCAGTACACCAGGTGGGCGAACGAGACCGAGTGCGACTCGGGAAAACCGAAGTTCGCGAAGGCCGACAGCGCGTCGAAGAGTTGGTCGGCGGCGGCGGCGGTGATTCCGTTGACCGCCATGCCGTCGTAAAAGCGGCTCTTCAGTTTCAGCATGCGCAGCTCCGAGCGCTTCGCGGCCATGGCCTGGCGCAGTTCGTCGGCCTCGGCCGGCGAGAAGCCCGCGACCGCCACGGCCATCTCCATCAACTGCTCCTGAAAGAGCGGCACGCCGAGCGTGCGCGCCAGGATCGGCTCGAGTCGAGGGTGGAGGTACGTGACCGGTTCCTCACCGCGGCGCCGGCGAATGTAGGGATTGACCGCGTGGCCCTGGATCGGACCCGGGCGAATCAGGGCCACCTCGATCACGAGGTCGTAGAAGCAGCGCGGCTGCACCCGGGGCAGCGTCGCCATCTGGGCGCGCGACTCGACCTGGAAGACCCCCACGGTGTCCGCCTCGCAGAGCAGGTCGTAGACGATCTTCTCCTGGGGCAGCGCCCCCAGATCAATCGTGACGCCGTGAAAGACCGCCACCTGGTCGACCGCGCGGTGCAGCGCGTCGAGCATCCCCAGTCCCAGCAGATCGAACTTCACGAGACCAATGGCCGCGCAGTCGTCCTTGTCCCACTGCAGCACCGTGCGTCCGGGCATGCGACCCCACTCCACGGGACAGACCTCGAGCACCGGCCGGTCACAGAGCACCATGCCGGCCGAGTGGATGCCGAGGTGACGGGGACGGCCGAGCAACTCCTTGGCCATCGACACGATCATCTCGGGGGCGTCGGGTGCCGAGGGGGTCATCGTGTGACGATCGACGTTGTCGCGTAGGGCGTTGGCCTCCTCTTCGGAGAGTCCGAAGGCGCGCGCCACGTCACGTAGCGCCGAACGAGGTCGATACGTGATGACCGCCGCCACCTGGGCGGCGTGACGTCGCCCGTAGCGCTCGTAGACGTACTGGATCACCTCTTCACGCCGACCCGACTCGATGTCCACGTCGATATCGGGCGGGCCGTCACGAGCCGGCGAGAGAAAACGTTCGAAGAAGAGGTTGAGCGCCACCGCGTCGGCGTTCGTGATGCCCAGCGAGAAGCAGACGGCCGAGTTCGCCGCCGAGCCGCGGCCCTGGCAGTAGATGTTCTCACGACGACAGAACTCGGTGATGTCCCAGACCGTCAAGAAGTAGCCGGCGAAGCCCAGCGTGCCGATGACGTTCAGTTCGTGATCGATCTGGCGCCACGCCCCGGGAACGCGTTCGTGGTCGCGGGTGCCGTAGCGCAGGGTCGCCCCTCGCTCGACCAGCACCTCCAGGTACGACTGCTCGTTCATCCCCTCGGGGGTGGGAAACGTCGGCAGGTTGGGGGCCACCAGGCGCAGGTCGAAGGCCAGTTCGCCACCGAGTTCGCCGGCCCGGTCAACCACGCCCGGCCAGCGCGCGAAGCGTCGTCGCTGTTCGGCGTCGCTGCGCAGATGCGCGAGCGGCGAGGCGCCGAGCCAACCCTCCATCTCCTCGAGGCTCTGGCGAGCACGAATCGCCGACAGGACGTTGGCCCGTGCGAAGGCGTCGGGAGTGGCGTAGTGGACGTTGCCCGTCGCGATCACGTCGACGTCGTAGCGAACCGCCAGCTGAGCCAGTACGTCGTTGCGCGCGACGTCGTCGGGCGCCCCGTGGTCCCACAGTTCGACCGCGAGGTTCTCTCGACCAAAGGAACCGATCAGTCGTTCGAGTTCGCGCTGCGCCGCACGCGGACCCTCGGCCAGCAGCGCCCGCGTCAGCGGTCCCTTGCGGCAACCCGTAAGGACCAGCCACTGGCGCGCGCGGCTGGCTACTTCGTCCAGGCTGAAACGTGGTGATCCCTTCTCGCCGTGACGAAGGTGCGCCTCACCCAGCATCGTGGCGAGACCGCGGTAGCCCTCGGGTGAACGCGCCACCACGACGAGGTGCTCGCCCGAAGGGTCACGTACCCCCACTCGATCGTCGTCGCCCGCGAGGGTGATCTCACTGCCGAAAATCGTCGCCAGTCCGAAGGCCCGCGCCGCTTCGGCGAAACGAACGACGCCGTAGAGGCCGTGGTGATCGGTCAGGGCCAGGCCCGAGAGTTGCAGTCGGGCCGCCTCGGCGGCGAGCTCTTCGGGATCACTCGCCCCGTCGAGAAAACTAAAGCCCGAATGGGCGTGCAGTTCGGCGTACGTCGTCATCAGTCGTAGATCCCGACGAGCCACCAACGACTCGACTCGGCGACGAGTAAGACCGCCTCCCCGGAGCCGAGCACCAACTGCAGATGGGCGCGGCGGCGCGGCACCGCCCACCACCGTTCGACCGTTGGCCAGGGTCCCGCGTGCCACACCACGTCACGACGCGCCTGATGCGAGAAGAGCAGCGTGGCCGGCGTCGCACTGAGAAATCCGCGTGACTCCATGCGAACGGGCACGTCATGGGCGTCGCGCAGTTCAATCGCGACGGGGTGCGCCAGCGTCGTCGCCGGCGAGGGTGCGCGCAGCTGGCCCGGCCACGGCGCATCGTCACCGTGGCCGCTCTCGGACGAACCCCACGGGACCAGCGCGGCACGGTCCTGGGGTCCTCGTCCACCGCGCAACGAGGCCACCACGACCGCATCGGCTCCGAGACGACGACGTACCCGGTGCGCTGCAGCCTGGGCTCGGTCGTCACCGGCCCCGCGTTGACCAAAGAATCCGATCTGCTCGTCGTGCACTTCATCCTCGCCCCGCAACCGGCTGAGGCGCTTGGCGAGGCGCGGGTCGCGCTGACCGGCCAGTTCACTCAACTCCCCGCGAGCCACGCGATGCAGGTGCAACGCGTGCGCATTGAAACGCTCCGCCACGCGGGCGGGGTCGAGGTCGGCGAACGAACCCACCGTGTGCAGGCCCAGGCGGCGACAGGTCGTTGTCAGGTCCTTTCGCCCGAGGACCCGGAGTGGTTGGGCACGACGAAAAAGATCGGTCGCCCCCGGCTCCACCACCACGCCCTCGCGAGCGGCCAGCTCGCTGCAGAAGAGTCCGTCGGCGACGCCGAGCAGCGGCTCTCGCCCCACCACGTCACGAACCGTCTGACGCACGGCATCGAGCACGGCCGCTTCCCCGCCAAAGAATCGACTCGGTCCACGTACGGGCAGGACGTAGAGGCCGAGCCGCACCGGCTCGGTGAAGGGACAGAGCACGCTGAGCGCGTCGAGCAATGCGAGATAGTCACGCAACGTCGAACCGTCGGTCGACTCTTCGCCGAGCGCCGGAGTCCAGATGGCGAGGAGACGGTCCATCTAGCTCGTCGCCGCCCGTCCTCTTCGATTCGGCAGCACCACCACGTGCTCGGTGCTGCGCACCGCCTCACCGCGTCCGGCGACGCGCACCGTGAGATAACGCGCGTCAAGTCGTGACGACATGGTCCACTGCGCCTGGGTGATGTCAAACGAGAGGTCGGCCGGCAACGGCCACGGGGCGCTCGGCTCGCAGAGAGCAATCAGCACGATGGCGCGTTCGCGCACGCGGTCCATCAACCGGCGCGCCGTCGCGTGCGCGGCGCGTGACGGTGGGCGCACCACGAGCAGGTCCACCCCGTCAAGCAGATCGGCCGCCGACTCCGCCCACGCACCGCGCGGCCGCGGCACGAAGAGCACCCGGCGCAGGTCAACCCCGAGGTCGGCGATCGCGACGACGCCGGGGTCATCGACCCCCACCACCGCGGCCCAGTGACCCCGCGTGCTCGCCTCGGTCACGAGACTGAGCGCCAAACTCAATCCGCCCGAGCCCGGTGGAGCCTGCACCACGACCGTCGACCCCCGACGAAGACCGCCCCCCGGGACGAGAGCGTTCCAAGGGGCGCCGAGGGGCAGTCGGCGGCTGGTCGCGAGGGCGACGGGTCGCAAGGTGGCCGCCAGATCATCGGGCAGCGCAGGGCGTTTGGGTGAAAAAGCGAACATATGTTCGTAAGAGTAGCCACTCACGGTCACACGCGCCAATGCCTTATTGTCAAAGGGGAAGGGAGTCCCATGTGTGGTCGCGTCGCCCTCTTTACGCCCCCCGCGCGCCTGGCCCGGTTGCTTGACGCCGCCCTCGCGGCTGGCGTCGACCCCGAGGGCCACCCCAGCTGGAACATCGGTCCCCTGCGACGGCTCTTCGCCGTCATCGAGCGGGAAGGAACTCGCACGCTCGACCGCTACCGGTGGGGCCTCGTCCCGAGTTGGGCGAAGGACCCGTCAATCGCCAACCGGCTCTTCAACGCGCGCGGCGAGACCGTCGCAGAGAAGCCCTCATTTCGCAGCGCCTTCGCGAAACGGCCGTGCGTGATCCCCGTCGACGGCTTCTACGAATGGGACCACCGCGCCGGTCGGCAAAAACAACCCCACTACTTCACCCGTATCGATGGGCAGCCGCTGCTCTTCGCGGGCCTCTACGAATACTGGCGTGACCCCAGCGCCCCGAGCGATAGCGCGCCACTGCAGACCTGCACGGTCATCACGACGACACCCAACGACGACGTCGAGGAACTGCACGATCGCATGCCCGTCGTACTCGAGCAGGCCGACGTGGAACAGTGGCTCAACGTCGAGCAGTACGGTCCCGACGAACGGGCTCTGTTGCTGCGACCCGCCGCGAAGGGCACCCTCACCCACTACGGCGTTGACAGCGCCGTGGGCTCGGTGCGCAATGACGGGCCTGAACTCATCGCACCGGTCGAGCCACAATCGCTGTTCTAGGGGCGGGAAAACCGAAAACCCCGAGTGACCAGTGAGTCGAAACTCGCCAGCCCCTCGGGGTTCCCGAAGGCGCATCATCCGTTGACCCGTGTCGGACAGGCCAGCGTGTGACGGCTGGTACTTCACGTCATTCGTCGTACGAACCGCGGACCGAACTCCGCTGCCCGGTGAGAAACTCCGTCCCTCTTTCGAGGTCCCTCGCTCCTCCGCCGACCTCCCCTTGCGGTTTGGTCGATCGTCGACAGGTACTACGTGAACTACATCCGTTACTGTGCCAGAACCCAGATGGTCCGAACCGGGGAAATGGTGAAATCAGGAACTTTTACCCAGCGGCGATGCCCTTTATCCACCGGTTTCCATTCTCCAGGGAGGAATATCAACTAGATAGCCGCATCTTTCCCACAGCTCGGACCATCGAGAAGTGTCAGTGGAGGTGGAATCGTGGTCTGCTGGTCTTCGTGGTGGAGGTAATGCGACAATGTTCGAACCCCTCGATCCGACCATCATCCGATGGCAACCCTCGAGATGGCTGCCTCCGTCGCCAAGATCGCGATTCGAGCCGGAGTAGTAGACAGTAAGTGTCTTGCGGCCGAGCGCCCCGAACCGTCAGGTGGAGCAATCTCTCGATACCCCGTAGGGCATTAACCATATGGAGGTGCATGATGCAATTGCCCGTGGATGTCGCTGGGGGTCACCGAAAGCCTCCGGGTCGCGTAGAGGGTCAAGTGCGCGGTGTCGAAGAGACGCCGGCCGAGGGTGGCGAATGTCGGAGCATCGCACCGCAACTCAGTGCCGCTACGAAAGCGTTGGAAATGGCCGGATTCGAATTGGTGGCCTCGGGATTGACTTTCGGCATGGAGCATCCACGAGAAGCCGCTGCCGACGGATACGCGATCGATGAAGTCCAGCGGATGGTCATGAAGTCGACGGGAGGACCTCGATATGAAGGCAATTGAAACCACAATCGCTGTTCCATTGGCCGAAGCTGAGGCGACCATTCGTGCGGCGCTCAAGGAGCAGGGATTCGGTGTGCTTTCCGAGATCGACGTCGCGACCATATTCAAGGAGAAACTCGGAGTTGACCGACCCTCACTGAAGATCCTGGGAGCGTGCAACCCGAACTTTGCCTATCGCGCACTGATGATTGATCCGACTGTCAGTCTGATGCTTCCGTGCAATGTGGTGCTCGAGACGGTCGCCGGCGGCACCCACATTGCGATCGCGGACCCTCGCGAACTGATGCCCGGTGAAGAGTTTGCGGACCTTGCTAGCGAGGCCGCACGACAGCTCACCGCGGCGATCGCCGCTGTCGAGTCGATGTGACCATCCCGTCGCATGACTGAGAAGAATCAGTCCGGCAATTGTTAGTCGGACATCAGACCACTGGGCGCCGGTGTTACTGAGGCTCTCGAAGCGCCGATGACGTTGGCAAGGGCGCACGACCGTTAGGCATGATGCTCAACGGACTCCCGCGGAAATGCCATGGGGCATCGGGACAGTTCTCCAGATCGAGTCGATTCGCTATGTTGACCCCGCGCCGCCGAACGACTCGCTCGCCGGTACGTTCCGACAGCAACGGTCTGAATCGCCGCACGTGCCGACGCGAAGCTCCTAATCGATGGTGCACTCGCATCCAGCGCCGCCCATTTCCGCGATTTGATTCCATGGATGGTGGTGCTCCACCGCAAGATCGTCCGAGCCACTGGTCATGACTCTGAATCCGAGGGTCCGGGTGTTGGCATCGTCTGGACTTGCCAACCATCTGCCCGGCACTTTCCGAAGGGAATCGTACGACAGCGACTGACTTCTCAACCGACCCTTTCCGGCGCGTGCGGGCCGAAGACGGACGGTTGGATTCACCGAGAACGGGAGCTGGAAGTCAATAATGCCGCCATGGCGTTGACCGACTGTGGGGCGCCAGCCGGACCTGTCAGTGGGACGTCGTGAACATGAAGTTCGGTCCCAGGTCGTAGTTGATGGCGTGCAGACCATTGGCGCTCACGGTGAAGAACCAGTTGGGCTCCACCATCGCGCTGGTCATCGTGAGGCCGCCCGGACCGTAGCCCGCCATGGCCAAATAGTTGATGGCGGGATTCACATCCGAGGCGACCAGTGTGGGTGACGCCACGTAGTAGTTCGAGAGCGAAACCCAGGCGACGGCATAGGTGTCGGCCTTGTTCAGGGTGATGGGACTCGGGAGCGTGGCGTACCGGTAGACACCGGTCGGCGGGTCGGAGGCGCTCACGTTGACACTGCCCAAGAGTGTGTGCGAGCTGATGTCGTACAACGCGACGGGCACCGTGGCGAAGGTCTCGGACCCGTTGGACAGGGTGGAGAGGTTTGAATCATACGCACCAAGCTTCGTGATCGAAATTGACCTGCTGGCTGTGAATTCGAACCCTTCGAGGTAGCTGCCCTGGGTGTAGTTGAACCCGCCACTACTGGAGACCGGGACAGCAAGGGCGACATTGCTGGTCGTGGAGGCCCTAGAGGTTGTCGTCGAGACACTCCGGGTCGTCGGCACCGCTGATTGGCCGCCACCGCAGCCCGCGGCGAGAAGTGCGAAGACGAGAGCAACCGTCACCACACCAGAATCGACCAACAGACGCCTCTTCATATCGATCTCCTCGCACTGGGATGCCCAAACGGAGACGCAGGCCGGTCCAGAGGGTCGTGCTCGCGGTTCCCTGCATCAAAACGTAACGGTCCCCCGCGAGACGGCATAGAGCCAAAGGTCCTTTGGACCCCGACTCGCCGCTGACGTGTGGTGTCGAGAACCTCGTTCGTGCCCGCTGATTTGGACTTCCTCTCGAAGGCGACACTCAGCACGCCGAAACGGGCTTGACCGCTGTCTTGCACTTCTGCCGGTTGTACGGCCCGTCCGCGCAAGTCCCCCGCTTGGTCTTGGATCCAGGTTGCGGTGGCACGCGAATTGGCACACCGTCGCGCGTCGCCGCGCTGCACGCCGGGCAGAGGCCTTGCTCTCGGCAATTTCCCACGCTTGGGAGTTCCTCGAAGCGAAGACCCGCGCCCAGGACACCGCAGCCTGCGCGATCGTCTGGGCCACGAGTTCGAGAGCCTCGTCGTCCAGGGGTTGGTCACGCCCCGCGACGAGATCGTCAAGCTTGCGTTGTCAGGCAACTAATCATCCGCGGAGCAATGCGCGTCCCTTCCAACAATCGTCCGGAGAGTCACGATGCTCGTTGGCAGTATTCAAGGTGCGAACAACGAGCATCGGTTCCGCTCGCGACCGGAGGCGAGACGCCACACTCAGATGGGGCGAATCTGAAAAAGTGACAACTCTCGGTGGAGGTAACGAGACTGTGTTTGAACCCCTCTACTCGTGGGCCGTTCGCCGGAATGCTTGACCTTCAAAGGGTCTGAGAGTCTTGGTGGGTGAGCCGCCGCCGCACGTCCAGATCATCTTTGACCAGAGTTGCGCAACGGGAACTACGCCACTGCGTTGGGTGCTTCCATAAGGACGGAGTTCGAACTCCCGCGCTCGGACGAAATCGTCGGAAGGCACTGTCACCAAACGGCCCTTGGAGTCGATCAACGCGACGTGAGAGGATTGGCACATGGAACTTCGGTTATTCAGCGAACCACAGCAGGGCGCCACGTACGACGATATTCTCGCTTTGGCGCTTGCGGCAGAGGAGGGAGGCTTCGGCGCCTTCTTTCGTTCGGATCATTATCTCAAAATGGGCACAGTGACCGGTTTACCTGGGCCGACTGACGCGTGGATCACCCTCGCAGGATTGGCGCGGGATACCAGTCGGATTCGCCTCGGCACTCTGTTGACCGCCGCGACCTTCCGCCATCCCGGTCCGCTCGCGATTACCGTCGCCGAAGTGGACGCGATGAGTGGCGGGCGCGTGGAACTTGGCCTCGGAGCGGGCTGGTACGAACAAGAGCACTCTGCTTACGGCATTCCCTTCCCCCCACTTGGAGAGCGGTTCGAGAAGTTGGAAGAGCAGTTGGCCATCATCACGGGCCTGTGGGCCACGGACGTCGGCGCCACCTTTGACTTCCCGGGCAAGCACTACTCGCTGTCAAACTGCCCGGCGCTTCCCAAGCCCGTCCAGACGCCGCGACCCCCCATCATTGTCGGCGGCCACGGCCGCAAAGTCACGCCGCGCCTCGCCGCCGCGTTCGCGGATGAGTTCAACGTTCCGTTCGCTCCGTATGAGGTCTGCCGGTCTCAATACGGACTCGTCGATGAGGCGTGTCAGGCGGTTGACCGGGACCCCGAATCCATCATCCACTCGGCCGCACTCGTTGTCTGTTGCGGCCAAGATGAGGCCGAGGTTGCGCGGCGTGCGTCCAACATCGGGCGCGATGTCACCGAGTTGTCGGAACACGGTCTGGCTGGCACGCCCGCACAAGTGGTGGACAAGATCCTCCACTTCGGCGAACTCGGAGTCTCGCGGCTGTATCTTCAAGTCCTCGACATGAAGGATCTGGATCACGTCCGCCTGATCGCAGCAGAGGTCTTGCCCGTGGTTGGAGTCCACTGACCGCTGCGCCACTGGAAGTGCGCACGCAATTAGGAACGTTGTGAAATCGGCACTCGGTGGAGGTGATGGGATTCGAACCCACTGCCTCTACATTGCGAACGTAGCGCTCTACCAATTGAGCTACACCCCCGAAGGAGTCTCCACTTTAGCCCAAGGCGTAACGGGAGGGCGATTCGCGGCGCCACTCGACGGTGGACTCCGGATCGTAAAACTCCGACTCCTCGGCCGTGTCGTACTCTTCGACGCCGTTGCGGTACAAGGGCTCGACGGTGGCCAACTGACGATCGCGCGGAAGGCGAATCCCGAGTGAAGACTCGTACAGGTATCCCTGGCTGACTGCGTAGAGGGCGAGAGCGACGTAGAGCGCGAAGGCAATCCACGTGACGATCGCCACGTCCACCACCAACGAGTAGCCGGTGACGAATCCGAGCACGGTGGTAGTGGCGACGGTGAGCACCAGGCGCGTCAAGATCATCCGGCGCTGCGCCTTCATGGAATGTCGGTGGACCGGAGGCTCGTAGTACGTCTCGGCTACTCGTGAGCTCGGCACTGATGAGTAGGCGGCGGCGTAGCGGTTCGCCGGCATGCTGCGCGGCGACGCCTCGTTCTGGTGGTCGTAGTCATAGTCCTGGCGCCACTCGTCCCACGTGCCACGCGATTCGAGTGATCGGTACGTGTCGTCCGCGTGGACAACGGTCAAGCGGGGGCGGCGACGTGAGTCGTGGTCGCGCAACTCCACTTGATCTGGCTGGTCCAGTCGATGCGCGGGCGCAATGGCGTATTCCTGACGGCTGAGCACTTCGTGTTCGGCGTGAAAAGACTCTATGGATTTTTCGGTTCCATTGTCACGAAACCGTCGCACCGCTATGGGCGCCAAGAGCGCGACCCAGAAGAGCGCGAGAATTATTAGAAGCATCCGGACTACTCCTGAAAGAATCCCTTAGGCATTGCCGATAAATGTACCGGCCCATGGGTGACTTTTGGTGGATATCACGCCTCGTGGAGGCCGCACTCTTCTTTGTCGGCTCCGACCCATCGGCCCGACCTTCGGTCCTCGGGGACCGGGGGCTTCGCGGTGACCTTGGCACATCCGATCGACGCGTATCCCATCGCCCACAGTGGGTGTTCGGGAAGGCCGTGGGAACGCAGGTAGTACGCCACGTCGTCGTCGGTCCACGCGGCGAGTGGGTTGACCTTGACGAGACCGAATTTCTCGTCCCAGGAAAGGGTCTTCATCGCCGCCCGAGAGGGCCCGTCGACGCGCTTGACCGCCGTGATCCACGCCGCGCGACCCGTCACCGCACGACGCAGGGGTTCGACCTTGCGCAGTTCGCAGCACCGTTCGGTACCGCACGGCCACGCGTCGGCTTCTGGCCCGGGCGACGTTCTGGTGAGATTGAGCGTCCAATCACGTTCGATACGCGCGACGAACCCGAGGGTTTCGGCGAAGTGGCCCTTCGTATCCAAGAAGATGATCTCGGTGGCGGGGCGAAGCTCGTGGATCATGTGCAGCAGCGCGACGTCCTCGAACGAGCAGGCCATCGTCACGTCATCGCCAAATCGCTCGAAGATCCAGGTCAGGATCTCGAGGGGCGACGCGAGCTCGAAGCGCTCGTTGACGACCTCGAGTTCGTCGAGCAGGGCGGGAGTTGGCGTGGTCATAAGGGTTTTCGTAGGAAGTCTAACATTCCTAGTGATTTAGTAGACTATTTCCTGAGCTCCTAGCCCTATGACGACGACACCCCTACGCCCCCCTCGCACTGCTGACCATCTCGATCTGTTGGAGTCCCACGCCATCTTCATCCTGAGAGAGGTCATCGCTGAGTGCGAACGACCGGTCCTGCTCTTCTCCGGTGGCAAGGACTCGGCCGTCTTGTTGCACCTCGCGGTGAAAGCCTTCGCGCCCCAGCAACTGCCCTTCCCGGTCATGCACATCGACACCGGCCAGAACTTCCCCGAGGTGCTCGCCTTTCGCGACGCCGTCGTGGCGTCAATCGGTGCTCGGCTCATCGTCGCCAAGGTGCAGGACTCGATCGATCGAGGCAAGGTCGCCGACCCCGGCCCCATGGGATCACGCAATCGCCTGCAGACGGTGACGCTGCTCGACGCGATCACCGAGCACCACTTCGACGCCGCCTTCGGAGGAGCACGTCGCGACGAGGACAAGGCCCGTGCGAAGGAACGCATCCTGTCGTTCCGCGACGCCTTTGGTCAGTGGGACCCCCGCCAGCAGCGTCCCGAACTCTGGCAGCTCTATCAGGGGAAGGTCAATCCCGGCGAACACCTGCGCGCCTTTCCCCTGTCGGACTGGACCGAACTCGACATCTGGCAGTACATCGAACGAGAAGAGATGGCGTTGCCGACGATCTATTTCGCGCACGAACGTGACGTGGTCCTGCGTGACGATATGTGGTTGGCCGTGGGTCCCTTCGTGGAACCTCGCGAGGGTGAGGTCGTCGAGCGACGCATGGTGCGCTTTCGCACGGTCGGCGACGCCAACTGCACCGGCGCCGTCGACTCATCCGCCGACACGCTCGAGACAGTCATCGACGAGGTCGCGATTGCCAATGTCTCCGAACGTGGCGCGACCCGTGCCGACGACCGTTTCTCCGAAACGGCGATGGAGGATCGCAAGCGCGAAGGCTATTTCTAAATGAGAGTTGTCGCCAAGGACCTGCTCCGACTCGCCACGATTGGTTCGGTCGATGACGGAAAGTCCACCTTGATCGGTCGGCTTCTGGTCGACACCCGCCAGCTCTTTGATGATCAACTCGATGCCGTCGTCGCTGCCTCGGAGAAGCGCGGAGTCGGCGACCTCGATCTCAGTTTCGTCACCGACGGTCTTCGCGCGGAGCGCGAGCAGGGCATCACGATTGACGTCGCCTACCGCTACGCCGCGACACCGACGCGAAAGTTCATCATCGCCGACTGCCCGGGCCACGTGCAGTACACGCGCAACATGGCCACCGGCGCCTCCACCGCCGATCTCGCTCTCGTGGTGCTCGACGTCGCGCACGGGCTGAAGGAACAGACGCGCCGTCACCTCTGCATCGCGGCGCTGCTCGGCGTGCACACGCTGGTCGTGGCGGTCAACAAACTGGACGAGGTGAACTGGTCACAGGTGGCATTCCAGGCGGTGGTCGACGAGATCGCAACGATCGCCCGTGATCTGGAGTTTGGCGCGCTGACGATAATCCCGGTCTCCGCACTGCTGGGTGACAACGTCGTGGACCAATCGTCGAACACCCCGTGGTACGAGGGGCCGACCGTTCTGGACGCCCTTGAACAGTCCGACGCCGGTGCCTGGACGAGGTCCGGCCACGGTGCGCGTCTGCCGATCCAGTGGGTCCTGCGCCAACCCGGGGGCGGAAGAACGTACGCCGGCATGATCAACGGTGACTCGTTGCACGTCGGCGACGCGGTGACGTTGCTCCCGGCCAACATTGAATCAACGATCACCGCCATTCACACGGGTATCGGCGGGTGCCTCGAAGCCAGGGTGGGTCTGTCGGTTGACGTGGCGATCTCCGATGAGACCGACGCGGGCCGTGGTGACCTCCTCGCCACTGCTCCGCTGCCCACGGTGACCAAGGAATTCGCCGCGACCATCTGCTGGTTCGGCGACAAGCCGCTCGTTCCGGGTCAGCGCCTCCGCCTGAAGCACACGACCAAGGTCACCCCGACTCGCGTCGTGGCCATCGAGGGCGTCGTCGATATTGCGACCCTCGAGGTGAATGGCTCTGCGGAGCTCACCACGAACCAGATCGGACTGGCGACCCTGCAGACTGCGGATCCTCTGGTCGTCGATGCCTATCGCGACAACCGCGTCACCGGGAGTTTCGTCTTGATCGACGAAGTCACCAACGCCACCGTGGCGGCTGGCATGGTCGGACGAGCGTCTTTTCTCTAGAACTGCACGACCATGGCCAACAGCGCCACGGCGATGACGGCGAGCAGCGTGTCAATCGACCGCGCGAGCTGGCGACCGCGAGCTGGCGATGCGACACCGTCGTGCGCGATGACCTCACTCACCACTCGTTCGAGGGGTAACGTGCGCGCCTCCAGGTGACCGGCCGCGGCGAGATAACAGAGGATGCCGATCCCGATCCAGGGTCGCGTGAGCGACACCGTGCTGTCGCCCGTGAGCGACATGACAAGTCCGGTGACCGGCAGCAGGTGCAGCAGTCGGGCCGCCCAGTTGCGTCGGCGCGGAAAGCGTGCCTGCTGCGTGGCGCTGTCGGCACCTCGCGCGATCTGCTGAGCCGATGCACGCATCGCAATCAGCACCGTCAGCGTGGTGACCGCAACGATGACGTGCACCAGGAAGATCACGTCGTAGGTAACGGTGGTCGCGATCATGACTCAGACAGTAACGTCTCGGCGGCGCGATAGGGATCGGTGGTGCCGGCGACCAACGCGTCAATCTGAGCTTCGTAAGCCGCGCCCTGCGCGAGCGCGCCGACGCGCGAGCGCATCATCACGGCGAGCACCTTGTCCAACTCCGCCCGGGTCCGCGCGCGCCGGTCGACTTCGCGTCGCCCGCCTTCGAGGAAACGGCGATGAGACACGATGGCCTCCCACAACTCTTCGGTACCGGTTCCGTTGGTCGCCACGGTCTCGACGATCATCGGGCGCCACTCGTGCTCGCCCCCGAGGTCGAGCATCTGTTCGAGGTCACGACGGGTCTCGCGAACGCCGGATCGATCGGCCTTGTTGATCACGAAGATGTCGGCGACCTCCAGCAGTCCGGCCTTGTTGGCCTGCATCGCGTCACCCCAGCCCGGATTGGTCACGACGATGGTCGTGTCCGCTGACGAGGCGATATCGACTTCCATCTGACCGACGCCCACGGTCTCAACGAAGGCGAGGCGGAAGTGGGCTGCACCGAGCACGCGCAGCGCGTCGGGCACCGCCAACGACAGTCCCCCGAGGTGGCCACGCGTCGCCATGGAGCGGATGAAGACGTGCTCGTTGGTGGCGTGACCCTGCATGCGAATTCGGTCGCCGAGAATCGCGCCGCCCGTGAACGGTGAACTCGGATCGATGCACAAGATCCCGACCTGATCGAACGGCTCGACGCCGTCGAACGAGCCTTCGGCGAGGGCGACCGAGATCAGCTGGTCGGTGAGGGTCGACTTGCCCGCTCCCGGCGGGCCGGTCAGCCCGACGACGTAGGGCGAGGGCGACTGGTAGGCCAGGGCGGCCGTGGCGCGCTGCGCGGGCCCGCCCGACTCGACGTAGGTCAGCAGCCGCGCCAGCGCGGTGCGCGATCCGTCGCGCGCCAGGTCGACGAGTTCACCGGCATCGCGAGGGATCATGCCACCCGCTCTACGCGCGCGCCGAGTCGGCCCAGTCGGCCCACGAAGTCGTCGTAGCCCCGTTCCACGTGCTCCAGGCCACTCACGGTCGTCTCGCCCTCGGCGACCAGGCCGGCGAGGGTCAGTGCCGCGGCGGCGCGGATATCGGTCGCTCGAACGGAGGTGCCGACCAAGTGGTCCACGCCGCGGATCATCGCGTGATGTCCTTCGGTGGTGATACTGGCGCCCAGACGAACCAACTCGTCGACGTAGCGAAAGCGACCGGCGAAGAGATTCTCGGTGACGACCGAGACCCCCTGGGCGACACTCAGCATGGTCGTGATGAGCGGCTTGTAGTCGGTGGCGACGCCCGGATACGGCAGGGTGGCCACGTCGCAGGCCCGCAGACGAACCGGACCTCGCACGCACACGCCCGGACCGCGTTCGTCAATGAGACCACCCATGGCCTCGATCTTTCGCATCAACATCTCCATGTGGTCTGGTCGGGCGTCGACGACGCGTACCTCGCCGCCGGTTATGAGACCGGCCGCCAGATACGTGGCCGCCACGACGCGATCGGGGATGACCTCGTGCTGCGCGGCGCCGAGCGACTCGACGCCGTTGATGGTGAGGCGCGAGGTTCCCAATCCCTCGATCTGGGCGCCCATCGCGATGAGCTGGCGACCGAGGTCCTCGACCTCGGGTTCGCGCGCGGCGTTGTCGATGACCGAACGACCTTCGGCGAGCACGCACGCCATCATCAGGTTGTCGGTGGCGGTGTGGCTCGGGTACTCGAGGGTGATGCGAGTCGCGCTCAGTCGGGCCCTGGTCGTCGTCGCGTGGATGGAGTGACGGTCGTTGCGAAAGCTCGCTCCCATCGCCGAGAGGCCGTCGGTGTGAAAGTTGATGGGACGCTGGCCGAAGTCGTCGCCGCCGGGCAGGGCCATGTTGGCCTCGCCGCACCTGGCCAGCAGCGGCCCGAGGACCACGATGGATGCGCGCATCGCCTCGAAGAGATGCGCCGGAGCGACCGGGTGCAGGTCCTCGGCGTCGGGCACGGTGACGAAGAGCTCGTGGTCTCGGGGTCGTTCCACGCCACAGCCCAGCGCCTCGAGCAGAGCGGTCATGACCTTCACGTCGGTGATATCGGGCACGTTGGTGAGGTGGTGGCGTCCCGTCGCCAAGAGGCATGCGGCCATCTGCTTCAGCACTGCGTTCTTCGCCCCGAAGGCCTGCACGTCGCCCGCGAGGGGTCCGGCGGGCTTTACGACGAGAGAACTCACCCCTCAAGTATGGCCGGTGGGGCCAAATGGCGGCAATCGTCAGCCCCCGACGGTCCCTCGTCGGCCTAGTACGCTGCGAGCGTGCAGCCACCTTCCAGGCCCGACCGTAACATCGCCCTCGAGATGATTCGCGTCACCGAGGCCGCAGCCATCGCCGCTTCGCGCTGGGCGGGCCGCGGCGACAAGAACGCCGCTGACGGCGCCGCCGTCGACGCGATGCGCTTCGTCCTCGGGGCGATTGCCATGGACGGCATCGTCGTGATCGGCGAAGGCGAAAAAGATGAAGCGCCGATGCTCTTCAACGGCGAACACATCGGTGACGGCCGCCCCCCGCAGGTCGACGTCGCGGTCGATCCGATCGACGGTACCACTCTGACGGCGATGGGTCGAAACGGGGCGCTCTCAGTGATCGCGCTGTCCGAGCGCGGATCGATGTTCAATCCCGGGCCCGTCGTCTACATGAAGAAGGTCGCCGTGGGACCTCGGGGACGCGGCGCGGTCGACATCAACGCGACACCGACGGAGAACCTCAAGGAGCTCTCGAAGCGCTTGAACAAGCCCGTTCAGGAACTCGGCGTCGTGATCTTGGACCGACCTCGCCACGAGACGCTGATCGCCGAAGTCCGCGAAGCGGGCGCTCGCGTGCTCTCGATCTCTGACGGCGACGTCGCGGGCGCGATCGCCACGGGTTGGCCGAACTCGGGTGCCGACATTCTCTTCGGCATCGGCGGTACGCCCGAAGGGGTCATCGCCGCCGCCGCCCTCAAGGGTCTCGGTGGCGAGATCCAGGGCGTCCTGCACCCGCGCGACGAAGAAGAACGGACCAGCGCCGAGGCGCTCGGTTACGACTTCAGTCGCGTGCTCACCACCGACGACCTCGTCGCGAGCGACAACTGCTACTTCTCCGCCACGGCCATCACCGACGGCGACTTCTTGCGCGGCGTGCGCTTCCACGACTTTGGCGCCACCACCCAGTCCCTGGTTGTTCGTTCACGGTCGGGCACCGTGCGCACCATCGAGACGTTCCACCGTCACAACAAACTCCAAGAGTTCACCACGGCCGGTTTTTAGCCGGCTCTTATTGCATTCGCGCCTCTCGAGGCGTAAGGTCCGGCTAAGAGCCCGGGGGGACTCCCGCGCGGTTCGCGCTTGACAAGGAGGTACGCCATGCGAGTGTCGAATCTGCTGGCGACCAAAGGCCACGACGTGGCCACCATCTCCCAGGAGCGCACGGTGGCTGACGCCCTGATCATGCTCAAGGAGCGCGGCATCGGAGCGCTCGTGGTGACCGGCCCGACCGCTCCGCTCGTCGGCATCTTCAGTGAGCGTGACGTCGTTCGAGCCCTGGCCGACCGAGGCGCGACCACGTTGCAGTTGAGGGTCGCCGACCTGATGAGCGCCGAGGTGACCGTGTGCGAAGAGAGCACGTCGGTAACCGACTTGATGGGACTGATGACCGCGCAGCGCGTTCGCCACGTGCCGGTCGTGCACGACGCCAAGCTGGTCGGCCTGGTGTCGATCGGTGACATCGTGAAGGCCCGCTTCGACGAACTCGAGCACGAGAAGCAGGACCTACTGGACTACGTCTCGGCCCGCTAGGGCGTTACTTGCCGGCGGCGCGCAGTCGCAGTTCGGCTCGTTCGAGGGCCGCCTGCGCCCAGGGGTGCGCGGGGTTCTCCTCGGGTTCGCCTCGAGTCTGAGCCGCGAGCGCCGTTTCGGCGCGTTCTTTCGCAGCCAGGGCGCGGGGCACATCTATCTCGGTGGTCTTCTCGGCGACCCCGGCGAGTACCGTGGCGAGGGTCACGCCTTCGTCTTCGCCCGGGCCCACCTGGAAGTAACCGCCGTGGACCGCGAAGGACACCTCGCCTTCGCTGGTCTCGACGCGGACGATGCCCGGGACGATGTCGCCCACCGTCTCAGTGTGCTGGGGCAGGATCGTGAACCCGCCGTCGGACGAACGAGCGATCAAGGCCTGCGCCTCGCCCACCCACAACGCCGATTCGGGCGTAACGATCTCTACCTTCAGACTCGTCATGACTTAACTCTTCTGCAACTCAGCGGCCTTGCGCTCAACGTCCGACGCACCGCCGACGTTCAAGAACGCCTGCTCGGGGAAGGCGTCGAGGTCACCCTTCACCAGGTGCTCGAAGGACTCAATGGTCTCCTGCACCGGGACGTTGATCCCGTCGATGCCCGTGAAGATCTTCGACACGAACATCGGCTGGGACAAGAAGCGCTGAATCTTGCGGGCGCGCGAGACGGTGATGCGGTCGTCTTCGGAGAGTTCGTCCAGACCCAGAATGGCGATGATGTCCTGGAGTTCCTTGTAGCGCTGCAGAATCTGCTGGGTCTGACGGGCCACCTTGTAGTGGCGGTCCCCCACGATCTCGGGTGCCAGGATGTTCGACGTCGAGGTCAACGGGTCCACCGCCGGGTAGATGCCGAGCGCGGCGATCTGACGGCTCAACTCCGTCGTGGCGTCGAGGTGGGTGAACGTCGTGAACGGCGCCGGGTCGGTGTAGTCGTCCGCCGGCACGTACACGGCCTGCAGCGAGGTGATGGAACGACCGCGCGTCGAGGTGATGCGCTCCTGCAGCTCGCCCATCTCGTCGGCCAGCGTCGGCTGGTAGCCCACGGCGCTCGGCATACGGCCGAGCAACGTCGAGACTTCCGAGCCCGCCTGGACGAAACGGAAGATGTTGTCGACGAACAAGAGCACGTCCTGATTCTTCACATCGCGGAAGTACTCCGCCATCGTCAGTGCCGCCAGGGCCACACGCAGACGCACGCCCGGTGGTTCGTCCATCTGGCCGTACACGAGGGCGGTCTTTTCGATGACGCCCGACTCGCGCATCTCGAGCAGCAGGTCGGTCCCCTCGCGGGTGCGTTCGCCGACGCCCGCGAAGACCGAGACGCCTTCGTGCTGCTCCGCCACGCGACGGATCATCTCCATGATCAACACGGTCTTGCCGACGCCGGCACCGCCGAACAGGCCGATCTTTCCGCCCTGCACGTAGGGCGCGAGCAGGTCGATGACCTTGATGCCGGTCTCGAACATGGTGGCGCGAGGCTCCAACTGGTCGAACGCCGGCGGGTTGCGGTGAATCTCCCAACGATCCTCGATGGGGCCGATGTCGTCGGTGTCGAGGGGCTCGCCGATGACGTTGAACACGTGACCGAGCACGGCGTCGCCGACGGGCACCGTGATGCCCCGGCCGGTCTGGCGCACGATGGCGCCGCGGACGAGGCCGTCGGTGGGCTTCATGCACACGCAGCGCACTCGCCCGTCACCGATCTGCTGGGCGACTTCGCCCGTCACGGTGATGGTCACGCCGTCGAGCAGGATGTCCATCTCGACGGCGTGGTTGATCTCGGGCAACGAGTGCGGCGGAAACTCAACGTCCACCACCGGTCCGGCGATTGCGACAACGCGCCCCGTCTCGAGAGTGGTCTTTTCGGGAGCCATGGTCATTGGTATCTCACTTTCCAGAGCGGAGCGCTTCGGCCCCGCCCACGATTTCCATGATTTCGGTAGTAATCGAGTCCTGGCGGGCTCGGTTCATAATTCGCGACAGTGTCTGGCCGAGTTCATCGGCGTTCTCAGTCGCCGCCGCCATCGCGCGCTGCTGACTGGTGTGAAACGACGCCGCTCCTTCGAGCAGCGCGGTGAAGATCTCGCTCTCGAGGGCTCGAGGCGCGAGGAAGGAGAGCAGTTGCTCGACTTCGGGTTCGAACTCCGTGTAGCCCTTCAAGGCCTTCGGCGTGTCGTCGACGACCACCTCGGGCACCGAAAGGGGAAGCAGCTGCTCCACCTCGACCACCTGGCTGCCCGCCGAGACGAACCTCGTCGAGACCAGCAGCACCTGCTCGGCCTCGCCGTCGATGAAGGGCGCGGCGATCGTGCTCGCCACGACCCGGGCGTCAGCGAAGGTCGGGCGGTCGGCGATGCCCACGAAGCTCTCCTCGATCTCCATGCCGCGGAAGCGGTAGAAGGCGGCGGCCTTCTTGCCGACGGCGAAGAGGCGCACCCTCGTGCCCTCGGCTCGCAGTGACGTCACCAGTCGCTCCCCGGCGCGAAGCACCGACGAGTTGTAGGCGCCCGAGAGCCCGCGGTCTCCCGTGATGACGAGCACCAGTGCCGTGTCGACCTTCTCGGGCGTCGCGAGCAACTTCTTCGCCGCGGCCGGATCGCCCTTGGCGGCCTCGACGATAATGCGCTTCATGCCGTTGCGGTACGGACGGTTCGCGACGATGCGGGCCTGCGAACGAGAGATCTGGGACGCCGCGATCAGCTCCATGGCCTTCGTTATCTTCCGTGTGGCCCGCACCGACTTGATGCGTCGACGCAGAATCCTTTCCTGTCCACCAGCCATCGTCCCTCCTTCCTCGCTCGATCTCTTCTAGCTCTAGTGACTGACCGCGAAGCTGTCGACGAACGTCCCGATGGCCGCGTCGATCTTGTCCGTGTCGGGCAACGTGCCGGCCGAACGAATTTGCTCGAGCAGTTCCGGGTGGTTGGCGCGGAACGAGGTGAGCAGCTCGGACTCGAATCGCAGCACGTCAACGACCGGGATCGTGTCGAGCCAGCCCTTGGTGCCGGCGTAGATGGCAATGACCTGCTCCTCGACCGGCACCGGGGCGTTCAGGCCCTGCTTCAACAGCTCGGTCAGGCGGTAGCCGCGGTCGAGCTGGGCCTGGGACGACTTGTCCAGTTCCGAGCCGAAGGTCGCGAACGACTCGAGGTCGCGGAACTGCGCCAGGTCGATCTTCAAGGTTCCGGCGACGGACTTCATCGCCTTGATCTGGGCCGCGCCACCGACGCGCGACACCGAGTTGCCCACGTCGATCGCGGGACGCACACCCGAGTAGAAGAGGTCCGACTGAAGAAAGACCTGACCGTCGGTGATCGAGATCACGTTGGTCGGGATGTACGCCGAGATGTCACCGGCCTTGGTCTCGATGATCGGCAGGGCGGTGAGCGATCCGCCGCCGAGCTCGTCGCTCAGCTTCGCGGCGCGCTCGAGCAGGCGACTGTGGAGGTAGAACACGTCGCCCGGGTACGCCTCGCGACCCGGTGGGCGGCGCAACAACAGCGAAATCTGGCGGTAGGCCTCCGCCTGCTTCGAAAGGTCGTCGTAGACGACCAGCGCGTGCTGACCACTTTCCATCCACTCCTGGCCAATGGCGCATCCGGCGTAGGGCGCGAGGAACTTGAACGGTGCGGGGTCGCCGGCCGACGCCACGACGACGACGGTGTACTCGAGCGCGCCGTGGTCGTCGAGGGTCTTCACGGTCTGGGCCACCGACGAGTTCTTCTGGCCGATCGCCACGTAGATGCACTTCACGCCCTGGCCCTTCTGGTTCAGGATCGTGTCAATCGCCACCGTCGTCTTGCCGGTCTTGCGGTCGCCGATGATCAGTTCACGCTGGCCGCGACCGATCGGGGTCATCGCGTCGATGGCCTTGATGCCGGTCTGGAGGGGCTCGCCGACGGGCTGGCGGCCGATGATGCCGGGGGCCTGGACCTCCATACGGCGCTGCTTGGGATTGACTAGGGAACCCTTGCCGTCGATGGGCTCGCCGAGCGCGTTCACCACTCGGCCGAGCAGCGCGTCACCCACCGGCATCGAGAGGATACGGCCGGTGGCGCGCACCACCTGCTCTTCTTCGATGTGGTCGACCGAACCGAGCACCACGGCCCCGATGGTCTCCTCGTCGAGGTTCATGGCGAGTCCCAGCGTGCCGTCTTCGAACTCGAGCAGCTCGTTCACCTTCGCGAGCGGCAGGCCCGACACTCGGGCGATGCCGTCGCCGACTTCGACGATGCGTCCAACCTGCTCGGCACCCACGGACGGGTTGAACTCAGTCACGTACTTGCGCAGCGCGTCGGTAATCTCGGTGGCACTAATGGTGAGTTCAGTCATCACAGTTTCCTTTTCTTAGTCGTTTCGATTCAATGAGGATTCGTAGAGGTGGCCCGACGCCACGGCGTCGTGCAGCTCGCCCAGACGCCCCCGCGTCGTGGCGTCAAGGCGGAAATCGCCGACTTCGACGAGCACGCCGCCCAGCAGGGCAGGCTCTTCGGCGATCTGGAGTTCCACGTTCTTGCCGGTCAGGACAGTGAGCGAGTCGATGAGTTGGTTCTGACTCGCTGCGTCGAGCGCCCGGGCGGTGTGCACCCGCGCCACGCGCCAGTCACGGGCCGCGGCGACGTAGTCGACCAGGAAGTCGAGGGTGCCGACGACGTCACGGGGCCGGCCCCCGGCGATCACGTAGCAGGCCAGGCGCAACGTGGCGGCGTTGACGTGGCCGGTGAGGATTTGTTCGGTCGCGCCGACTCGCGCGCGCAGCGGCGCGTCGCGATCGAGCAGGAGGCGGCGAAGGTCGAGGCTCCCCTCGATGATGCGCGCCCAGCGGAAGAGTTCCTCCTCGATCTGGGCGAACGAAGCGGTGTCGAGCTCTTCGAGCAGCGCGTCGGCGAATCCGCCCACGCGCTTGCGCGCGGCCATCAGACCCAGGTTCTTCTGGTCGATCGCGCCGGTCTCCTTGAGTATGTGTGCCTCGACCGCCAACTCGGCGATGGCGTGGGGGACCTCTTGGGCCGGTGCCGACGCGACGGCGTACACCACCAGCCGAACGGTCGATGCGTGCAACTTGTCGCTCAACAGATCGCGGACCACGTTGCCGCGCGCGGCCCCGGCGATGGAGGTGTCGGTCAGTACGGCGCGCAGGTCGCTGCGGCCCAGGATGGTCTGCTCGAGCGACGTCAGGTCACCGGCCACCGTGGCGAGCACGGTGCTGTCCAGCGAGCCCAGCAGGGCGGCAGCGTATCCTTCGAGCATCGGCAGCATGATCAGCGGCTCGCTCCCCTCGCGGCTTCGGCGTTGAGCGCCGCCACGGCTTCGCGCACCAGGTCCTGGTGGGCGTTCTGGTCCACTTCGCGTCCGACAATCTTGGTCACCAGGTCAAAGACGATCTCACCGATCCGAGCCGACGCCTCGTCAATGGCGCGCTGGCGGGCGGTGGAGATCTCACCCTGGGCCGACGCCACGATACGTTCGTACTCGCCCTGACCCCGTCCGCCGGCTTCGGCCTTCACCTGATCGGCGAGCGCCTGCGCGGCCGCCACGATGTCGCGCGCCTGGTCGCGCGCCTGGGCGAGGACCTTGGCCCGCTCGTCATCCGCCGCGGCCGCTTCGGCGCGAGCCGCTTCGGCTGCCTCGAGTGAGGCGCGGATTTTCGCCTGACGACCCTCCATGGCCTTGTTGAGCGGCGGCAGGATGAACTTCGTGACGAGAAACAGGATCACCGCAAAAACGGCGAGTTCGACGAAGAACGTGCCGTTGGGGATGAGGAAGATTGACCCGGTGAACATGTCGAATGACCTTCTTTAACTAGAGGGAGCTACGCCGCCCGGCCCATTCGCGGACCGCGCGACGTCGGAACTATTGCGCCTTGAAGACGTAGACGAAGACGACCATGAACAGCAGGTTGATGAAGTACATGGCTTCGACCAGGCCGACCGTCAGGAAGAAGTACTGACGCGCCTTGTTCTCGATCTCGGGCTGACGAGCGATCGCCGCGATGGTCTGGCTACCGGCGAGACCATCACCGATCGCCGCACCGATGGCGCCGCCGCCGAGGGCGAGTCCGCCACCGACGAGTGCACCGGCGATTCGAACTGCAGAACCGATGTCTGATGGATTTGCCATTTTCTATTTCCTCCTGGGTTGGATTAGTGAGAGGTCTCAAGTACAGCTTCGTGTTCCTCTTCGTGGCTCATCGCCATTCCGAAGTACAAGATCGTGAGCAACATGAAGATGAACGCCTGGATCGCTCCGAGCAGTCCGGTGTCGAAGAGCTTCCAGCCGATCTCGGGGATCGGACTTAGGTAGATGGGGAGCAACGTGGTCATGACCGCCACCATGAGTCCGCCGGAGAAGAGGTTGCCGAAGAGACGGAAGGTCAGGGTGATGGGCTTGGTGATCTCCTCGACCATGTTGATCGGCGCCAACGCCGCGTAGGGCTGGGCGAAGTGCTTCGCGTAGCCCTTGACCCCGCGGGCGCGGAATGACTCGAAGTGGACCCAGACGATCACGAACAACGCCATGGCGAGGGGCAGGTTGACGTCGCCGGTCGGCGCGGGCAGGATCGGCCCCGACACCCCGGGGTGCATCGCCGACGGGATGAAGTCGATCCAGTTGCAGATCAAGATGAAGAGGAAGATCGTCACGCCGATCGGCACGAATCGGCGGCCCTTGGGCCCGATCGCCGACTGGGCCAGATCGCTGACCTGCTCGAACAGGATCTCCCAGAAGAGCTGGAGCTTTCCCGGCACGCCGTCGGTGACCTTGGCGCGCATGCGCAGCCCGAGATAGAGGAAGATCGCCGCGGCGAGCAACGTCGACAACATGATGTCAACGTCGAAGGTGAGACCAAAAAGTTGAACCGTGGGGTGCACACCGACGGTGATCGTCTTTGCCGCGTACAGCGTCCTCACTCGATTCCTCCCTGGTTCGTCACCACGCGAACGACGTTGATGACGAACACGATTTGGTAAAGCACAAGCCCTGCAACAATACCGATTCCGAGAGGGGCGTTCAGCCACACGACTCCGAGGACCAGAACGGTCACTATGGCGAGGCGTCCGGTCGTCTTTCCGCCGAGTTGACGTCGGACGGCCCTGGAGCTCTGCTCGCCCTTCAACTCGACTCGAGCGGCTTGACGATCGAGATAGCGAAGGTTGACAATGGCCAGTCCCACGCCGATGACGACACCCAACGCGGCGAGCGCCGGGGCGATCAACAGAGCCACCACGAAGCCCACGAAGCCCACGATGATGGCCGAAAAGAAGGTCCGGCGCAGGAGCTTAGGCAGTGTAGTGGGGGGGAGGTTTTCGAGCACGGGCAATGGGTTTCTAAAGGAAACGCCGGACTTGCTGCACAACGCTCACCACGGCGGCGACCGTCCCCAACACTATCCCGATTATGAGACCCCCGGGTGCGGTGCCCCACGCGTGGTCGGCCCAGAGGCCAAGCAGAACGCCGACGGTCTCACAGGCGGCAATCGTGGTGCCCATGACGGCGAACGCCGCCAGCCCGGGAAGTTCCGAAATACCTGATTGCTCGGGGTGACTTTTTTTCGGGGTGTCATCGGGGTCGTCGCTCACGGCTTGACACGCTCCTCGGGCGAGTCGGTCAGTTCCTGCCGACCGACCAAGCGGTTCATGAGGGGGCTGAACCAGGTGAACAGTCCGATCAACAAGATTGCGACGCCGAACGGGATGAAGACGTTGACGCCCGGCTCGAAGAGTGGAAAGAGAACGAAGCCGCAGAGCAGCGCGGTCCACAGCCACAGGATGATCACCGTTCGACGGTGTCCGTGACCCAGGCGCATGAGTCGGTGGTGGATGTGATTCTTGTCCGGCGTGTGAAAACCCTGGCCCGACGCCGTTCGCCGCACGAACGCCCAGACCGCGTCGATCAGGGGCACGCCGAGGATGAAGACGGGTATCAACAGCGGCGCGAAGAAGAAGAACGTCACGCCGCTGGCCGGCGGGGTGCGCCCACCGATGACCATCGTCGAGGCGCTCATCAAGAGCCCCAGCATCAGTGCGCCCGCGTCGCCCATGAAGAGCTTCGCGGGGTGGAAGTTGTCGCGCAGGAAGCCCAGGCAGATACCGCACGTCAGCGCCGCAATCAACGGACCGACGTTGGTCACCGGCAGGAGGCCGAGGTCCTCGAGGCGAAGCCCGTAGACGCACAGCGTGCCTGACGCGATCGCGACGATGCCGCCGGCGAGTCCGTCGAGTCCGTCGATCAGGTTCACGGCGTTCGAGAGCGCGAAGACCCAGATGGCGGTGATCAACGGCAGGATCGACGGACCGAGCACGACGAACCCGGCGAAGGGCAACTTGAGCTGGTACATCGTGGCGCCGCTGAAGTAGAGAACCGACGCCGCGAGGAACTGGCCCGCCACTTTCGCCGGCGCGCTCATCTCGCGAAAGTCATCGAGGACGCCCACGACGAAGATAACGCCGGTCGCGAGCAACACGCCCATCATCTCGTGCGAGGAGGTGATCACCGATCGAAGCGAGGGAATCGCCGCGGCCACGACGAGCGAAACGCAGAAGCCCACCAGCATCGCCGCGCCGCCGCCGTAGGGTGTCACGGTCTTGTGCACCTTGCGTTCGTCGGGCTGGGCGGTGTAGCCAACGCGCAGGGAGATTATTCTCGCCGGTCGATCCGCCACCATCGTCACGAGTGCGCCGACGAGCATCACGATGACGTAGGAGGCGATATTGCCCATCGAACTACTTCGAGAAAGCGGCGTAGGGGTTGAACGCGCCGCAGAGCTCAGCGACCTCGCGACGCACTTGATCGAGCGCAGCGTCGTCACCGCGCTGGCGAAGCGCTCGAGCCATTAACGAGGCAACGGTCACGAACTCCGGTTCCTTCATTCCCGCGGTGGTCTCGGCCGCGGTGCCCACGCGTAGTCCCGACGTGATGAACGGGCTACGTGGATCGTCGGGGATCTGGTTGCGATTCGTCGTGATGCCGGCCCGGTCGAGGACCTCTTGGGCCACCTTGCCGGTCAGTTCGGCGTCGAACTCACGAAGGTCCAGCAGCACCATATGGTTCTCCGTGCCGCCCGACACGATGCGGAATCCCTCACCGGCCAGCGCCGCCGCGAAGGCGCGGGCGTTGGACACGACCTGGGCGGTGTAGGTCGAGAAGCCCGGGTGGGTCGCCTCCTTGAAGGCCACCGCCTTGGCGGCGATGGAATGCTCCAACGGACCGCCCTGCTGGCCCGGAAAGACCGCCATGTCGATCTTCTTGGCGAACTCCTCGCGACAGAGGATCGCCCCTCCGCGCGGTCCCCGCAGCGTCTTGTGAGTGGTGAACGTCACGACGTCGGCGTAGGGCACGGGGTTGGGATGCGTTCCTCCGGCGATCAGACCCGCCACGTGGGCCGAGTCGAACACCAGCAGCGCTCCGATCTCGTCGGCCACCTCGCGGAAGGGCACCGGGTCAATCCGCCGGGCGTAGGCCGTCGCGCCCGCCACGATCATCTTGGGGCGATGGCGCAGGGCGAGCTCGCGAACGTTGTCGAAGTCGATCAACTCACCGGGCTGATCGGGGTCGTCGGACCTCGGCGTCACGCCGTAGGAAACGAAGTTCCAGAACTTGGAGGTCATCGAGGCCGGTGAGCCGTGGGTCAGGTGACCGCCCTGATCGAGGCGCATGGCGAGAATCGTGTCGCCCGGGTCGAGCAGTCCGAGGTAGACCGCGACGTTGGCGTTCGCGCCACAGTGTGGCTGGACGTTGGCGTGGTCGGCTCCGAACAACGCGGTGAGGCGTCGACGGGCCAGGTCCTCCACTTCATCGACGATCTGATTACCGCCGTAGTAACGCCGGCCGGGATAACCCTCGGCGTACTTGTTGGTCAGGATCGAGCCGGTCGCCGCCATCACCGCCGGCGACGCGAAGTTCTCGCTGGCGATCAACTGCAGCGTCGTGGTCTCGCGCTCCCACTCCTGGCGAAGCAGCGAGGTCACCTCCTCGTCGTTGGTGATCCATGCATCAAATGGTGAAGAACCCACGTCGAGGTCTACCTTTCTGTTTCGTCGAGGCGCGCGTCGAGCGCGGTCAGTTTCGCAATTCGCCCGAGGTGACGACCCTCGCCGGGAGTGGCGTTGAGCCAGGCCTCGAGGGCGTCGACCGCCACGGGCGCGCCGATGAGCCGCGCGCCCAGACAGAGCACGTTCGCGTGGTTGTGCTCGCGAGCCAGCCGCGCCGACGTGGCGTCGTGCGCGAGTGCCGCTCGCACTCCAGGCACTTTGTTGGCGGCGATGGAGATGCCGATGCCCGATCCGCAGATGGCGACACCCAGATCGGCCCGGCCCGAGGTCACCGCCTCGCCCACCGCGACGCCATAGTCGGGGTAGTCAACCGAGTCAGCACCGTTCGCGGTGCCCAGATCGACGGCTTCGTAACCCCACCCGGTCAACGTCGAGACCAGCAGGGTCTTGAGGTCGTATCCGGCGTGATCTGAACCTAGAGCGACGCGCATCGACTCCACCCTACCTGTCGCACTTCCACCTGCCATGGTGAGTGTTCGACCAAGGGCACCCGTGTTGGACACCGTCTCGCCACCGGCAGGGCGAATCGTCGACACGACGGCCCGCGTTCGAGATATCGAGCGAACGATGGTGCGCCCGTTAGCTCGGTGAGCGGCCTCGCCTTCGCCGACGTCGACGCGGTGGCCTTGGTCTATCCGGCGCCTGGCCCGCTCGCTCCCGTCACACCAACGCCACGTGAGCCACGGACTCCGGTTCGGGCCCGTAACTAGTATCGGCCCATGAAGCAAGTTTCGCTCGCGCCCCCCCTCGCCACCAGCCTCGACACGGCATCCGAGCAGTTCTTGAAGAACCGCGCCGACATGCTCGAGCAGTTGGCGGTGATCGACGGTCTTCTCGATGAGGCCGAAGCGGGCGGCGGCCAGAAGGCAATGGACCGGATGAGGTCCCGGAACAAGCTGCCGGTCCGCGAACGAATCGCTAACGTGCTCGATCCCGACTCCCCCTTCCTCGAGATCTCGGCGCTCGCCGGCTACGACTCGGACTACGCGATGGGCGGGGGGATGATCGTCGGTATTGGCGTGATCGCCGGAACCGAATGCGTCATCATGGCCAACGACCCCACCGTGTTGGGCGGGGCGCTCACCGCCTATTCGGCGAAGAAGTGGGCGCGCGCCCTCGAAATCGCCCGCGACAACCAGATCCCCTACGTCAGTTTCGTCGAATCGGCCGGCGCCGACCTGCGCGTCGGAGGTGGTGGCGGCGGCGGACGCATGCACACCGGGCACTTCGCCGAGAGTGGACGGTTCTTCTACGACCTGATCGAACTCTCCAAGATGCGCGTGCCAACCGTGTGCGTGGTCTTTGGCTCATCGACCGCGGGCGGGGCCTACCAACCGGGACTCTCGGACTACAACATCGTCGTGAAGGACCAGTCGAAGATCTTTCTCGCCGGTCCGCCGCTGGTGAAGATGGCGACCGGCGAGGAGTCCGACGACGAAACGCTGGGCGGGGCCCAGATGCACGCCGAGATATCGGGACTGGGCGATTACTTCGCCGAGGACGAAATGGACGCGATTCGCATGTGTCGCGAGGTCGTGTCCCACCTCAACTGGCGCAAGCAGGGACCGCCGCCGTCGTTGTCCGCCGACGAGCCCGTCCACGGCCCCGAGGAACTACTGGGTATCGTGAGTCGCGATCTTCGCCAGCCCGTCGACGTTCGCGACATCATCGCGCGGGTGGTGGACGGCTCACGTTTCGAGGAGTTCAAGGCTCGCTACGGCAGCACCTTGATCTGCGGCTGGGCGAGCATCCACGGCTATCCGGTCGGGATCCTCGGCAACAACGGCGTCATCTACCCGCGCGCCGCGGAGAAGGCCGGGCAGTTCATCCAACTCTGCAACCAGATCGACGTACCGCTCATCTTCGTCCAGAACATCACCGGCTACATGGTCGGCAAGGACGCCGAGGCCGAGGGCATCATCAAGAAGGGCTCGCAGATGCTGAACGCGGTGACGAACTCGACCGTGCCCCACCTCACGGTCATCGTGGGCTCCTCCTACGGCGCGGGGACCTACGGAATGTCGGGACGGGCCTTCGGGAACCGCTTCACCTTCCTCTGGCCCACCGCGAAGATCGCCGTCATGGGACCCAAGCAGATCGCCGGGGTGATGTCCCAGGTTCGCCGGGGCCAGGCCGAGCGCAAGGGTCTCGAGTTCGACGAAGAGGACGACCGCAAGATCGTCGAGATGGTCGAAGAAGCCCAGGAAAATGGCTCGCTCGCCCTCGCCGCCACCGGCGCCATCAGCGACGACGGCATCATCGACCCCCGCGACACCCGAACGGTCCTCGGCCTGTGCCTCTCGGTGGTTCGCAGCCGCCCGATCGAGGGATCGACGAGCTACGGGGTGTTTCGACTGTGACGTTCTCCACCCTGCTCATCGCCAATCGGGGCGAGATCGCTCGTCGCATCATTCGCGGCGCCCGCGCCATGGGGCTTCGCACGGTGGTCGTCTACGTCGACGCCGACGCCCGGGCCCCCTTCGTCGCCGATGCCGATCAAGCCATTCGCCTGGCGACGGGCTATCTCGACGGCCCCGGGATCCTCGCGGCCGCCGCGCTGAGCGGAGCGCAGGCCGTCCACCCGGGCTACGGTTTCCTGTCCGAGAACGCCGAGTTCGCCGGCCAGGTCGAGGCAGCCGGGCTGGTCTGGGTCGGCCCGTCACCCAAGGTGATCGCCGCCATGGGCGACAAACTCGCCGCCAAACGGATGGCGCAAGCCGCGGGCCTCGGGGTCCTGCACTCGAGTGAGGATCCCAAGGACGCCGGCGCGATTGGTTATCCCCTGATGGTGAAGGCTGCCGCCGGCGGCGGCGGCAAGGGGATGAGGATCGTGCGCGACGCCTCCCAACTGGGCGAGGCGGTCGCCAGCGCGCGCAGAGAGGCCGCCGCCGGCTTCGGCGACGACCGGGTGTTCCTCGAGCGCTACGTGGCCTCATCGCGCCACGTGGAGATCCAGATTCTCGGTGACCATCACGGCAATCTCATCCACCTCGGTGAACGCGAGTGTTCCATTCAACGCCGTCACCAGAAACTGGTGGAGGAGTCCCCGTCGCCGATTGTCGGCGAGGCCATGCGCGCGGCGATGGGATCGGCGGCGGTCGAGCTGGCGCGCGCCATTGGCTACCAGTCAGCCGGTACGGTCGAATTCCTGGTCGATGACGAGACCCATGACTTCTACTTCTTGGAGGTCAACACCCGCCTCCAGGTCGAGCACCCCGTGACCGAAGCAGTCACGGGGATCGACCTGGTGCGAGAGCAGTTGCGCATCGCCAGCGGCGAACCGTTGGGCTACGTCCAGGGCGACGTCCGCTTTCACGGCCACGCCATCGAGGTTCGCCTCTGCGCGGAAGATCCGAGCGCGGGATTCCTGCCCGCCACCGGCACGCTCGTCGCCTTCGAGCCCGCCAGTGAGCCGTCGGTGCGCTGGGAATCCGGCGTCGAACAGGGCTCAACGGTCAGCGTGACCTTCGATCCGATGCTCACCAAGGTCATCGCGCACGCCCCGACCCGATCCGAGGCGGCGTCGGTCCTGGCCCTGGCCCTGGAACGGCTCCACCTGGGCGGGGTCTCGACCAACCGCGACTTTCTCGCCGCCACGCTGCGCCACGACGGTTTCCTCAGTGGTGACACGACGACCGACTTCATCGAGCGGTTCGAACCCGCTCGCGCGCTGACGCTGAGCGACGACGAGTTGACCTGGGCCAGCACCGCCGGCGCGCTCTGGCTGCAGGGCGAGAACCGTGCGAATGCGCCCGTCCTCTCGAAGGTTCCCAGTGGCTGGCGCAACGCGCGCCTGCCCGGTCAAAGCGTGTCGCTGCGCTGGGTCGATCGGACCGTCGACGTCATCTATCGCTCGCGTCGCGACGGCGTCTTCGATGTCGGTGAGCACGACGGGGCCCTGGTGCATCGCTGGAGTCCGCGCGACATCGACGTCGAGGTCAACGGACGAAGGGCGACGGCTCGCGTCACCCGTTCGAGCGGACACCTCTACGTGCAGACGCTCAGGGGCACGGCGAGCTTCGAGATCGTGCCCCGGTTCGTCGTTCCCGGGTTCGACGTCGCGCACGGTGGACTCAGCGCGCCGATGCCGGGCGTGGTGGTTGACGTTCGCGTGGTGGTGGGCCAGCACGTCGAGGCGGCCGAGACCCTGGTCGTGATGGAGGCCATGAAGATGGAGCACGTCATCACCGCGCCGAGCGACGGAACCGTGAGCGCCGTCTTCGTAGCGACCACCCAGCAGGTCGATAGTGGTGCCGTACTGCTCACCATCGAACCCGACGAGGGTGCCTCACCAGACGGGGAGAGCTGACCATGGCCGCGCCACTTCGAATCGCCAACTGTTCGGGTTTCTACGGCGATCGTCTGTCGGCGGCCACCGAGATGGTTGAAGGGGGCCCGATCGACGTCCTGACCGGCGACTGGCTCGCCGAGTTGACCATGCTGATCCTGGCGAGAACGCAGGCCAAGAATCCCGGGGCCGGCTACGCCCGAAGTTTCGTCGCGCAGATGGAACAGGTCATGGGCACCTGTCTCGACCGGGGCATCAAGGTGGTGTCCAACGCCGGGGGCCTCGACCCCGATCACTGCGCCGAAGCGATTGGCGAAGTCGCGGCCAAACTCGGTCTCTCGCCCACCATTGCCTACGTCAACGGCGACAATCTGCTGCCTCGGCTCGAAGAGCTGCGGGCGGCCGGCGTCGACTTGGCCCACTTCGAAACCGGCGAGCCGGTGGGCGACATCTCTCGGTTCATCACCGCGAACGCCTATCTGGGCTGCTTCGGCATCGTCGAGGCGTTGCGAATGGGTGCCGACATCGTGGTGACCGGACGCGTCACTGACGCAGCCGTGGTCTGCGGCCCCGCGGCCTGGCACCACGGTTGGTCGCGCGACAACTGGGATGCGCTCGCCGGCGCCGTGGTCGCCGGCCACGTGATCGAGTGCGGCGCCCAGGTCACCGGGGGCAACTACTCGTTCTTCACCGAAGTGCCGGGCATGACGCGAGTGGGCTTTCCCTGGGTCGAGATCGCCGAGGACGGTTCGTCGGTGGTCGGCAAGCATGACGGCACCGGCGGGGAGGTCTCGATCGGCACGGTGACCTCCCAGTTGCTCTACGAGATCGCCAGCCCCACGTACCTGGGTCCGGACGTCTCGGCACGATTCGACACGATCCACCTCGACCAGATCGCGAAGGATCGGGTGCGCATCAGCGGGACCAAGGGAGAACCGCCGCCGCCGACGCTGAAGGTGGCCATGAACGAGGTCGGCGGGTACCGCAAGGACCTGAACGTCGCCCTTACCGGGCTCGACATCGAGGCGAAGGCTCGTCTCGTCGAGGACGCGTTCTGGCTCGCGTGTCCCTTCGGTCCCGACGACTTCGACAGCGTGACCACGAGGCTCGTTCGGACCGACAAGCCCGACCCGCCCACCAACGAAGAGGCCGTGGCCCTGTGGCGCATCACCTTGAAGGATCGCGACGAGCGCAAGGTCGGCCGCGCCGTCGCCAACGCCGCGGTCGAGATCGCCCTCGCCACCATTCCGGGATTCTTCAACGTGGGGGGAAGCCCCTCGGGCGGTTCGGCCTTCGGCGTCTACCGGCCGGCCCTGGTGCCCGCCGAACTGGTGCCCCAGTACGTCGCTGTCCTCAACGGCGACCGCACGGTCGTGGACTCGGTCGCGCCGACCGGCGAGACCCACGTGGTCGGCGACCCGGGGCCCTCGGCGACCGCGCCGAGCGGACCGACGACGATGGCGTCCCTCGGTCGGCTGTTCGGAGCACGGTCGGGTGACAAGGGCGGCAACGCCAACCTCGGCGTGTTCGCCCGCAGCGACGAAGCCTGGGCGTGGTTGGATGGATTCTTGAGCGTCGAGCAGTTCCGCCGACTCCTGCCCGAGACGGCGCCGCTGGCGGTCGATCGCTACCGCCTGCCGGCTCTGCGTTCACTCAACTTCGTCGTCCACGATCTGCTTGAGGAAGGTGTCGCTGCCTCGTCGCGTCAAGACGCCCAGGCCAAGGGCCTCGGCGAATGGCTCCGCAGCCGGGTGGTCGCCATCCCCACGTCCCTGCTCGCGCTATCGTGAGCGACCCCGCTCGCAACGGCGCCGCTGTACCGAGCGAGCTGGACGTCGTGCGAGCGGACCTCATCGGCGAGCAGAACGCGTTGGACGACATCGTGGCCGCGATCAGCGATGACCAATGGCTGACCGCCACGCCCAGCCCCGGGTGGAACGTGGCCGACCAGATCGGGCACCTGGCCTACTTCGACGGCACCGCCGCCAACGCCGTTCTCGACCCCGACGGCTTTCGCGCCGGGATGGACGAGCTCTTCGTGGGCGCCGTCGCCCGAGGCGTCGACGAGTTCACGCTGGGTGCGTTTCGGGCGTTGTCGCCCGGCCAGCAGCTCGCGGCGTGGCGTCACAACCGGGTCGTACTCGCCGAAGCGGCGAAGACCCTTCGCGACGGCACCCGCGTCGAGTGGTACGGCCCGTCGATGGGGGCCAAGTCGTTCCTGACGGCCCGGCTGATGGAGGTGTGGGCGCACGGCACCGACATTGTCGACGCGCTGCATGCCGAACGGCCGTCTACCGACCGGATTCGTCACATCGCCCAGCTCGGCTTCATCACGCGCAAGTGGTCGTACACGGTGCGCGGAGAGACTCCCCCCGCGGGCGACGTTCGACTTGAACTGACGAGCCCATCGGGCCAACTGTGGACGTGGGGACCCGACGCCGCCGACGACACGATTCGGGGCCCCGCGGAGGACTTCTGCCTGGTCGTCACCCAGCGTCGCCACGTCGACGACACGTCGTTGGAGACCGGCGAACTCGGCCGTCACTGGCTGCTGCGGGCCCAGGCCTTCGCCGGCGGCCCGAGTGACGGCCCCAAGCCAAGGAGCGCGGATGAACCTCGTTGAAACTGAGATCACCGACGGCGTGATGACCATCACTCTCGCCGACGAGCCGCGTCGCAATGCGTTGAGTCGCCAACTGCTCTCAGAGCTCGTGGCCGCGATTGACCTGGTCGACCAGGACCCTGACGTTCGCGTCGCGGTCCTCACCAACCGGGGCAGCGTCTTTTGCGCCGGCGCCAATCTCGCCGAAAACACGTCGCCAGCGCCGATCCCCGACGGCGGCCGCTCGATAGGGATGGGTGGACTCTTCGAACGGATCCGCCACTCCCCCAAGCCGTTCATCGGTCGCCTTGCTGGTCACTGCGTCGCCGGCGGCGTCGGGCTCGCCGCAGTGATGGACATCTCGGTCGCGATCGATTCGGCGAAGTTCGGATTCACCGAGGTCCGCGTCGGCGTGGCCCCGGCGATGATCTCGGTCGTGTGTTTGCCCAAGATGCGACTCGCCGACGCACGGTCCGCCTTCTTGCGCGGCAACCGATTCCTCGCCGGCGAAGCGGCCCGAATGGGCCTCATCAACAAGGCGGTCCCGGTCGAGGAGCTCGACGAGGAAATCGCGTTGATCGTCAACGACCTGCTCGCCGGCGAACCCCATGCCATAGCCAAGGCCAAGCAGTTGACGATGGTCGTGCCGTCGCTGCCGGTCGACGAGGCGTTTGCCTGGACGACCCAACTCTCGGGCGAGCTGTTCGCGAGCGACGAGGCCCGAGAGGGAATGGCGGCGTTCCTGGAGAAACGCCCCGCGTCATGGGTACGTCACCTCTCCACGGACGAATCGACGGAAACCACCTGACGTCGTCGAGCCGCGCCTGGAAAGACTTGTCGCCCCGACCCACCAGAAAACGACCGATCTAGTTCAGAACGTTTCTGAGTTCACCGGCACCGATGGCCCCTTCGCGTACCAGGCGCCACGGCGTAACGGAAAGGTCGACAACGGTGGAGACCTGGCCAGACCGTTCGCCGTCGTCCACGACGCCGTCGAGTCCATCTTGACCACCAAAGGCGTTCAAGACTTCCGCAACGCTTTCGCACGGCGGTTCGCCGTGTTCATTCGCACTCGAGACCGCGAGCGGTCCACTTCGGTTCAAGATACCGAGCAGGAGTTCGTCGTCGGGTATCCGAAAACCCACGGCGTCGGAGTTGCTGCCGACACGCTGTGCAAGTTCGTGGGGAACGCGAACAATGATTGTAAGTGCACCCGGCCAGAACTCCCGACTGAGTCGGCTCGCGTCATCGGGCCACGTCACCCCCAACCGGGCGATCTGCTCGAGTGAGGCCGCGAGCACAGGCAACGCCACCGTAGTCGGACGTCGCTTTAGCGCAAAGAGCGTGGCGACCGCTGACGGATGCGAGAGCGCCGCCGCGATGCCGTACACGGTGTCGGTGGGAATCGCCACGACCGCGCCCTCGGCCAGGAGCCGAACGGCGGCGTCGCGGTCGATGACGCTCGCCATCAGCGACGCGCCACCAGTAGCCGCGGACGGCCGGACAGATCGTCGAGGTCCTCTACCGACGTGAAGCCCGCCGACGTCGCCGCGGCGACGACGGCGTCGCGATGCTCGCTTCCATGCTCGCAGAGCAAGATCCCCTCGGGAGTGAGCCACCGGCGCGCCTCGTTGATGATGACTTCGAGGTCCGCGAAGCCCGCGACACCTTGCGCGTCGGGCGCGACGATGGCGTCCCTCGGCTCGTAGGTCAGCACTCGGTCGAGATGGGCGAACTCCACATCACCAACGTAGGGCGGGTTCGCCACGACGAGATCGACGTGGCCCTGCAGTGACTCGTCGACGTCGGCGAACCACGATGAGTGCACGAAGGAGACGGCGTGCAGCTGGTGTTTCAGCGCGTTGCGACGCGCAACCTCGAGGGCTTCGAGTGATTCGTCGACGGCCACCAGTGTCGCCACGATGCCGCGACTGCGTAGTTCGTCCAAGAGCGCCAGACCTATCGCCCCCGACCCACAGCCCAGGTCCAGGATGGTCGGAGCGACGACGCCGCCCTTAGCCAGTTCCTGCAGAGCAGCCCCGACGAGTTCCTCGGTCTCGGGCCGGGGAATGAGCACCCGTGAGTCCAGATCCAGATCGAGGGAGCGAAAGGGCCAGTGGCCAATGATGTACTGCAGGGGCTCGCCCTCGAGTCGGCGCCGCGCCGCGGCATTCAGTGCGGGCACGGTGTCGAGGTCGCCTCCGAGGACGAACTCCTCGACCAACCAGCGAGCCTCGCGCCGTTCAATGCCGGCCGCGACGAGCTCGGCCACCAGAACGGCGTTAACGTCCGTCACTCTCGGCCAGTTGACGGGCACGCTTGTCGGCCAAGAGCGCGTCGATGTAGGGATCGAGGTCACCCGCCAACACCGCGTCCAGGGTGTAGTTCGTCAGGTTGATGCGGTGATCGGTCACGCGATTCTCCTTGAAGTTGTAGGTGCGGATCTTCTCGCTGCGACCGCCGCCTCCCAACTGCGAACGCTTCAGGTCACCGAGCTCGCTCGCCTGAGCGTCCTGGGCGGCCTTCAAGAGGCGCGAGCGCAGCACGATGAGTGCCTTCGCCCGATTCTGGATCTGACTCTTCTCGTCCTGCATCGAAACAACGATGCCCGAGGGCAGGTGGGTGATACGCACCGCCGAGTCAGTCGTGTTCACGCTCTGGCCTCCGGGGCCCGAAGAGCGGTAGACGTCGATCTTCAGATCACTGGGGTCGATGGCGACGTCGACCTCTTCGGCCTCGGGAAGGACCGAGACCGTCGCCGACGACGTGTGGACCCGACCCTTGGCCTCGGTGGTCGGCACGCGCTGCACTCGGTGCACGCCAGCCTCCTGGGCGAGACGATTCCAGGCGTCGTCGCCCTTCACGAGATACGTTCCCTCGTCGAGCCCACCCTGTTCCGACTCGCGTTCCTCCACGACCTCGAACTTCCAGCCCCGAAGGGCCGCGTAACGGCGGTACATCTCGGCGAGGTCGGCGGCGAACAAATTGGCCTCTTCGCCTCCCTCGGCGCCGCGGATCTCCAAGATCACGTTGCGTCCCTCATTGGGGTCGCGGGGCAGGAGCAGCGTTTCGAGTGTCATCTCGAGTTCGGGAATCCGCGCTTCGGTGACGTTGATCTCGTCGCGCCACTGTTCGCGATCGTCGCCGCTTGACTCGTTGAACATCTCTTTGGCGGTTTCCAGGTCCGCTTGAACGGCCTTCAGGGCGAGCCACGCCTGATTGATCTCGGCGAGTTCCTTGTAGCGACGCGACAGGTCACGCAGCCGGTTCAGGTCACTCGCGACATCGGGTTGGGCGAGGGCCGCTTCGACAGTGTGAAGTTCGTCCTGGAGGACGGTCAGCGTTTCGTCGAGGGAGCGCACGAAGAGTGGTGAGCGCTCGTCGGCTTACGCCTTCGGAGCGCGCGCCTTGGAGGTCTTCTGGGCGTACCGACGTTGGAATCGCTCGACGCGACCACCGGTGTCGACGAGCTTCTGCTTGCCCGTGAAGAAGGGGTGGCACTCGTTGCACAGTTCCACGGTCATTACGGGTTTGGTCGACTCGGTCGTGAAGGTGTTCCCGCACGAGCAGGTGACGGTCGCTTCGCCGTAGTTGGGGTGAATATCTGGCTTCATGAGTGCTCCTTGTTGCGAAGATTGAGTTTACAGGGAAATCAGCTGGTGGGGTTCGGGCCCCTGGCAATCTCAGCCAGGAACTCGGCATTCGAGCGGGTGGACTTGAGTTTGTCAATCAGCAGCTCGAGTCCGGCCGCCTCTCGACCCTCGGACGCGAGGCCGTTCAGCACGCGGCGCAGCTTCCACACCTGGGGCAGGGAGTCGCGGTCGAAGAGCAGCTCTTCGTGACGCGTCGACGAGCCGTTGACATCGATCGCCGGGTACAGCCGGCGCTCGGCCAGACGACGGTCGAGGCGCAGCTCCATGTTGCCGGTGCCCTTGAACTCCTCGAAGATCACTTCGTCCATCTTCGAGCCGGTCTCCACCAGGGCGCTGGCGAGAATCGTCAGTGAGCCGCCCTCTTCGATATTGCGCGCCGCGCCGAAGAACTTCTTCGGCGGGTAGAGCGCCCCCGAGTCCACGCCACCGGACATGATGCGTCCGGTCGCGGGCGCCGCGAGGTTGTAGGCGCGAGCCAGTCGCGTGATGCCATCGAGAATGATGACCACGTCGCGACCCTGCTCCACGAGGCGCTTGGCGCGCTCGATGCACAGTTCGGCGATGTGGGTGTGCTCTTCGGCCGGACGGTCGAAGGTCGACGAGACCACTTCGCCCTTGACGCTACGGCGAATGTCGGTGACTTCCTCGGGTCGTTCGTCCACCAAGAGCACCATCAGGTGGACTTCGGGGTTGTTGGCCTCGATGGACTGGGCGATCTGCTTCATCACCGTGGTCTTGCCCGCCTTGGGCGGCGAGACAATGAGACCGCGCTGGCCCTTGCCGATCGG
>PKYK01000004.1 GCA_003133665.1 Acidimicrobiaceae bacterium
TAGTAGAGACAGTCGGGCCCGACTGTCTCTACTACGCCTGCGGCCTCGTGTCCGAGAAGGAACGGAAACTCGTCGTTAATCCCGCCCTCGCGGTAGTGCAGATCGGTATGGCAGACACCGCACGCCCGGATGCGGACCACGGCTTCACCCGGCCCCGGATCCGGCACCACGATAGTGACCAGCGACACCGGCTCCCCCTTGGCCATTGCAACGACCCCTTGGACCTCCGATGCCATCGCCTGCTCCTTGTCGGTTTTGGCCTCATTGTACAGCGAACTTCTTGGATTGCGGGCCCTGTCAATGTCAAAGGTCCAAGGTCTCGGCGCTTTCTTCTAGGGAGTTCAGCGGTCCCTCCCTTGCAGACCAAGGTCGCATCTTCTCTCCCACGCAACTCCGAAACGACCAACGTCGGAGAGGGGGCCGATTCGACGTCTCCACGGTCACGCACGAGCGCGCGGAACATCAGTTGCGCCTCCACCCTGGAGTGGCTCGGACCGACCCGTGCATTGATAGTCACACTCCTACGCCCCGCCAAGTTGCAGGTCGAATACCTCGCGGTCAGCCCCTCGGAATTGAACAGTGGCTTCACCTTAAAATGAGCCTCTATTCAGCCGCCCCCGAAACACCTGCCCACCATCCGAGAACGTGGCCAATATGCCTAACCATGAAGTTCTCTGCCGCCTCGCATCGACACGAACCGTTCCGATGGAGCGCCAGGGTCTTCCAGAGGAGATGGCTGCCGCGGTGGCGTTCCTCGCCTCTGATGATGCCTCTTACATCACCGTTCAGATCCTTCTCGTCGATGGTGGACTCCTCTGCCACGGGTGATGGGAGGTGGCGGCTGCACCAACGGCGCTCGCAGGGTCGACCTCTCGGGTGTACCGCAGGCACATCAGGAGGAGACTGCGTTCGTGCCCACGACGAGGTCCGACGGGCGATCTGGCCATCTCAGAGAGGGGCGCCAATGCGAACACGTGAACGGTCGAGGGTTCGTGTGATCGAAAAGTTCTGAGACAACCTGAGGCAAGCTCCCACTTCGGACCGAGCTGACCACCACGTCACCCATTCACCGTCGCATCGGTCTCCAATGTCGACCGACCATGGATCGAAGGTATCCGGCGCGGGCTCACTCTATCTCTCGTTTGCCTCGTGGTTAGTGCGATGTCCATCCAGCGTTGCCAGGGCACCGTAGAGATCCGGTCGGCGGTCGCGGAAGAGGCCGAAGCTGGATCGCGACACGTCAAGTTCGTCCAGATCGAAGGTTGCGGACACTGCAGTCTCGCTTTCACGATCAGCGACCACGACCATTGCCCCCGTGCCATCGGTGATGAACGACGAGCCGTAGAAAGTGACCTCGGTCGACTCTCCCACTTCGCAGCCAACGCGATTCGAGGCCACCACCGGAACCATGTTGGCCGCCGCGTGACCCTGCATGACACGTTGCCAGTGGGCCGAGGAGTCGTACGAGGGATCCCGTGGTTCCGAGCCGATGGCGGTTGGGTAACACAGGATCTCGGCCCCCCGTAGCACCATTGACCGTGCGCACTCGGGGAACCACTGATCCCAGCAGATTCCCGCCCCGATGGCCCCCGCCGAGGTCGCGAAGACCTGGAATCCGGTGTCACCCGGCGAGAAGTAGTACTTCTCCTCGTAACCCGGACCGTCGGGAATGTGACTCTTCCGATAGAGCCCGCACAGGGTTCCGTCCGAATCGGCGACGGTCAGCGAGTTGAAGAAGTTCTGGCCCGCGCGTTCGAAGAACGAGATTGGGAGGACGACGTTGAGCTCGCGCGCCAGTGCGCTGAAGCGCTGCACTACCGACGACTTGGCAAACTCCTCGGCGAGACCGAAGTGGTTCGGCGACTCATCCTGGCAGAAGTACTGATCGGCAAACAACTCTTGGGGCACGATCAACTGCGCCCCCTCGCCCGCTGACCTTCGTATCAGCCGCTCCATTCGATCGAGATTGTCCGCCCGCGACGGACCGCACTCCATCTGCAGAGCCGCCACCGTGAGTTCACGCATTCGGTACTCCTTGTCTGGCCAGACATCATCACGAACAGTCGTGGATTCTGGTTCGTTTCCGTTGCATCATCGCATTGTTTCAATCATTGGCATCGGTCTCGGACAAATGACAATTCGGAAGCGAGTCAAATGAACATTCGAGAGTGTCCGGAGACCATCGCCGCCCTCCGCAGTCAGCAGATTCCAGCCGTGGAACCATGGGCATTCTCGACTGAACGGTGTTCAACGACCAGAGATGAAGTCAGCCGCCCGCGCGATGTGCGACGTGGTCGCACGCCCCGAAGCCTCCGCGCGGTCGGCCGCCCGGTACGCAAGATAGAGCGCCCGGACCCCGATCCACCGCAGCGGTTCCGGTTCCCAGGCCCGGGTGCGCCAGTTCACCCAGGGAAGAGTGGTCAAGTCGGTGTCGTCTCCAAGAATGAGGTCGCGCAACGTGCGGCCCGCGAGATTCGTGGCCGTCACGCCGTGGCCGACGTAGCCGCCCGCCATCGCGAGACCTGTCGCGCGGTCGAGTCCGACCGTCGCGCACCAGTCCCTCGGCACACCGAGCACACCCGACCAGGCGTGATCGATCGAAACGCCGCGCAACACCGGGAAGAAGTCGGTGAGTACTTGTCGCAACTCGGCAATCGTCACGAGCGGCGTCTCACCGTCGCGGTCGATGCGAGAGCCGTAGCGGTAGGGCACGCCGCGTCCACCTATTGCAATGCGGCCGTCGGCGGTGCGCTGGGCGTACATGAAGGTGTGGGCACTGTCGCCGAGTGCCTCGCAGGCGCGCCACCCAATCTCGTCCCACGCCGCGTCGGGCAGGGGCGCGGTGATGATCATCGATGAATTCATGGGCAGCCATCGTCGGTCCTGGTCCGCGAATGAAGAAGTGAACCCCTCGGTCGCCCGCACGACGAACTGCGCGGAGACGACGCCACGCGGAGTCACGACCTCGTGGGGGCGGATCTCCGTCACCGGCGTCGCCTCGTAGATGGCCACCCCCGCGGCGGCGACCACGTCGGCCAGTCCGCGGACGAACTTGGCGGGGTGGAGCCGGGCGCCGTTCTCGCTGAAGACGGCACCGAGGGCTCCAGTCACGTTGACGCGGTCGCGCGTCGCCTCGCCGGACAACGTCGAGTGCGGATCGCCCCATCGCTCCGCCGCAACCACTGACTCGTGCAGCCGGTGCAGTTGGGGCTTCGTTCGCGCGACGCGCAGCACGCCGCCCTTCACGATGTCGGCCTTGATGCCCTCATCACGGGCCACCCGGATCACCTCATCAACGGCGTGGATCATCGTGCGCTGCAGATTGCGGGCGGCATCGACGCCTCGGCGCCGCGCGTACCGATCGAGCGAGCCGGCCACCGCCGCGCTCAACCAGCCGCCGTTGCGTCCCGACGCACCGAAGCCCGCGAAACGCTGCTCCACGACGGCGATCGACAGTGATGGTGCAGCCTTCTTGAGGTAGTAGGCGGTCCACAGACCGGTGAGGCCCGCGCCGACGATGCACACGTCGACCGACAACGACGCATCGAGAGGCGACCGCTGCGGCGGAGGCCCGAGCTGGGCGTGCCAAAAGGAGACACCGCCGTTCACGACGTCCATCACGCCACTCGATCCACGCTCGTCGTGGCCTCATTCACCGTCGGCTGCCGAGGTCGAACCGAGCAGTCGCAGGCCGCGACGCATCCGCGACCGCGATCCGCCGCCCATTGCGGCGAGGGCCAAGAGGAACATCACGGTTGTCCCGACGAAGAGCAGGACCGCAATCGCGAAGATGTCGACGTGGAACTGCGAGTGCAACGAGGCGAGGATGAAGACGGGCAGGGGCGTCGTCTGGGCGGTGCTGACGAAGACCGACGTCACCAGGTCCTCGAGGCTGAAGGTGAACGAGAGCAACCCGCCGGCGATCAGCGCCGGCGCGAGCAGTGGCACGGCGATGGTGCGCAGCATCGTCGGCGTGCGCGCGCCGAGGTCGTTCGCCGCTTCGAAGACCGCGGGGTCGAGTCCGAGGGCGCGGCCCCGTACGATGAGGGCCGTCAAGGCGCTTCCGAAGATCGAGTGGGCGATTACGAGGCGCACGAAGCCGTTGGAGACGCCCAGCGTGACGAACCAAAGGAGATCGCCGCTCGCGCCAACGATTTCGGGCGTCGCGAGGATGACGACGAACAGCAGGAACAGCAGCCGGTGCGACCAGCGCTTGCCGGTACTGGCCAGTCCCCCGATGAGCCCCACGGCCATGCTGAGCAGTCCGGTGGCCGCCGCCACCTCGAGCGAGATCCGCAGGGCGATCAGCAACGTCGAGTCCTGGCGGGCCTGACCGTAGGCCGCGGTGCTGAAGCCTCCCCACGTGAAGGCGCTGAAGCCACCATTGAAGGAGAAGACCACCACGACCACGAGCGGCAGGAAGAGGAAAAGCACCACCACGGTGGTGATCAGGCCGAGCACCCACTTGCTGGTCGTGGTTGTCCTCATGTCGTCACCAGTACTCGCGCGAGCGCTCGCTCTCGGGCACGGGCGAGGACGTAACGCACGCCGGTCGCGAGCAACCAGCAGGCGGCTACGATTCCCACCAGTATCACCACGAGCAGGATCGCCATCGCCGCACCGAGCGACCAGTTCTGTCCTTCAGTGAACTCCGAGGCCACCAGGCTCCCGATCATCAGGCCGCGGGCCCCACCCATCAACGTCGGCGTCACGTAGTCACCGAGCATTGGCACGAACACCAGTACCGTGCCGGCCACGACGCCGGCCATGGAGATGGGGAAGGTAATCGTGCGGAAGATCGTCCACGGCTTCGCGCCGAGGTCGTCGGCCGCCTGCAACAGCAGCGGGTCGATCCGCTCGAGTACGACCGCAAGCGGCAGGATGAACAGCGGCAGGTAGTTGTAGACGAGGCCGATCATGACGGCACCCCGGGTGTCAAGGATCGACAGGTAGTTGACGTGCCATCCCACGGCCTGCATGCCGTTGTACAGCAGACCCAGCGGACTCAGGAAGATCCGCCAACCGAGCATGCGCAGCAGGTAGTCGGTCCAGAATGGCAGCACGACGAGCAGCAGCACGATTGCTCGTGTACGAGGACCCAGCTTGCGGGCGATGAAGTAGGCGACCGGATAAGCGATCACGCCGCACAGCGCTGTCGCCACGACGGCGTTCTCCAGACTGGCGACCAGCACCGGTCCCGACGGATACTTGAGCGCCTGCCAGAAGTTGCCCAGGCCCAGATGGTTCAGGTTGACCAGGCCCTTCTGGGTCAGCCCCGCGGTGTGGCCGAAGGCGTAGATCAGCATGATGGCCGAGGGCGCGATGAACCACAGCGCGAACCAGACGTAGGAGAGCGCCACGAAGCCGCGCAGGCCACGCCCTAACACGCCGGCCTCGCCGGTGCCACCACGCCCTCGTCCACGAGACTACGAGGCGATGGCGGCTTTGAAGTTTGCGTAGAGCTGGGTGCGCAGCGGGAACGACGAGTTCACGACGTACGCGACCATCCGCTTGCGCTGCTCGGCCGTCAGGAAGATCACATCGGTCTGCGCCGTGTTCTTCGGCAGGTACTTCTTCACATTCGCCACCGCGGTGTTGTAACCCGTGTACTCCATCTCGTTCGCCGACACATGGGGGTCGATCACGTAGTTGAGGAACGCGTGGGCGGTGTTGATGTTCTTCGCGCCCTTGGCGAGAGCCCAGGTGTCGACCCAGATCTCGGTCTTGGGCGTCGGGACGACCCACGCGAAGCGCTTCGGGTTCTGAATCAGCGCCTGGCGCGCGTCACCGTTCCACGCCTGGGACAGCACGTACGAACCGTTCACCAATCCTCCGGTTGCTCCGGGGTAGGAATCGAGGTTCTTGATGTGCGGCGCCAGGTTCTTGATGAGCCAGTTGTTGGCCGAGCGGATCTTTGCCACGTCCAGAGTGTTCCAGTCGACGCCCCGGATCCACAGCGGGATCCCGATCACGTCATCGGGGTCGTCCAGCAACGAAACCCGGCCCGAGACCTGGGGCAGTTTGGCCGCGTCCGCGAAGTCCTGCCACGACGTCAGCTTCTTCTTGATGACGGTCTTGTCGTAGATGAACCCGGTGGTCCCGAAGTCCTTCGGGACCGAGTACTTGTTGCCCTTGTCCCAAGGAAAGTTCAGAAGTGCCGGGTCCAGGTTCTTGAAGTTCGGGATCTTGGACTTGTCGAGAGGCATGAGCAACCCCTTCGCCACCATCTCTGGAATGTATCCACCGGTGGGCACCACGATGTCGTAGCCGGCGGTGCCCTTGGCCAACTCGAGCTTGGCGATCAACGCTTCGTTGGAGTTGTAACTGCCAACCTGGACCGCGAAGCCCGTGGCGTTCTTCCACGCAGTGAAGGTCGTCGGGTTGTCGTATTGGCCCCACGTATACAGGTAGAGGCTCTTGCTGGTCTTCCCGGCCGATTTCATGCTGCTGCGGGCGGCCTTCTCCAAGTTGCTCAACGGGTCCGCCGCGGCTCCCGCCGCACCTCCGTACGCGAGCACGCTGGCGCCGAGAGCGGCCAGCGAGATGAAACTGCGACGGGTCAGCGGGTGGCCCTCCGGTGCGAGGATGCGCAGTGGTTCCTCATTGTGGTTTACGTGATCCATGGTTTCCGTGTCTCCTTTGACGTTTCGTGGACTTCAACTGGGGGAACCGCTGGGTCAGTAAACTGACTCATCAATAAGTTATCACCGGTCGAGCAGCGTCGCATCAGAGGGCTGCCACGTCACCGCGGCGGCCCCACCAATGCTCGCGTCGCGCGCCTCATTCGAAGCGCTGTCGCAGGTAACTGAGAGTTCCACGTCGTCGTTGATCTTGACCCGGACGATCGTCTGACCACCGGAGAAGGTCTTGTCAGCGACCGTGCCGCGCACCCGGGGTCCCTTGATCTGACCGGACGAGTCCCCGATCTCCAAGCGCAAACGCTCGGGTCGCACAAAGATGGAGGGCTCGGCACCGACCGACTCCTCCCCGTCGGGGGACTCGCTCAACTGACGCGACGCGACCTCGTCGGGACTCGAGGCGGAGAAACCCTCGACCAGCGAGGCGGGAATGAAATTGGCGCGGCCGACGAACGTCGTCACAAAGCGCGTGGCCGGACGCAGGTACAGCTCCTCGGGGGAACCCACTTGGACGAGGTTGCCCCCTTCCATCACCGCAACGCGGTCCGACATCGCGAAAGCCTCCGCCTGGTCGTGGGTAACGAAGACGAACGTCAACTGGAGTTCGCGTTGCAGCCTCTTAAGCTCCTCCTGCATCGATTCCCGCAACTTGAGGTCAAGGGCGGCCAGAGGCTCATCGAGCAGCAGGACCGAGGGCCGGGTGACTATCGACCGGGCCAACGCGATTCGCTGTTGTTGTCCGCCGGACAACTGTTGGGGCCGGTGCATCGCGAAGCCGTCCATGTGCACCAGGGCGAGCGCCTCCATGACACGATGGCGAAGTTCAGCCTTGGGGACGTGTTGACGGTGCAACCCGTAGGCGACGTTGTCAAAGACACTCAGGTGCGGGAACAGCGCGTAGTTCTGAAAGACCGTGTTGACGTTGCGGGCGTGCGCCGGCAGATCGGTCGCGTCCACCCCACCCAAGAAGATTCGACCGCTGTCGACCTTCTCGAGACCGGCGATCATGCGCAACGTGGTGGTTTTGCCGCACCCGGACGGACCGAGCAACGAGAAGAACTCGCCCGGGCGAATGCTCAGCGAGAGGTCGCGGACCACCATCTTGACGCCGGTCGGTCCTCGGAAGGACTTCGCAACTTGATCGAGTACGACAGCGCCGGCGCCCTCTCGGATCTCATCAGCGAGCGCGGTCCCCTGTGTCGTGGTGTCGGTTGTCATCTCGGGTCGGAGCCTACCGCCGTCGTGGTTGACTCTCCAGTCAACTCTGATCCTCGGGTTCAAGATTGCTCGGGGCGAATGGAACAGCGCTGGTCACGGGTCCTGATACGTGATTCAAGCGAGTGGCAGGCGTCGTCAAACGGATCGGGTCGCTTGCGACACCATTCGCTGATGAGCAATGACGTGGGCGGACCGCGTCGCACGGTGCCGGACCAGACCGGTCGTGGCAGCGAGACTGTAGAGCCAGTCGGTATTTGAAGCCTGGCCACCCGCCGGCGGTGACTGTCGCATCACCCTGGCAATGAGAATCGGCAGATTTCCTCGTGTTTCTGGCGTAATGAGCAATGAATTTGGCTCTTCCTTGCGCTTCGGCATACACAAGCGGCGTGACCTTGTTAGTATGAGGACTCGGCAGACCGCGCCCCGCGTGACTGCCGGCTGCGGAGTGACAGGGCTGCGCCGCGAAGAGAGAGGTTCCTCGTGAACTCAATGCCCGTCCCACCAAGGCAGCAGTTGTACATCGACGGTCAGTACACCGACGGGTCGTCCGGCAAGTCCGTCGACGTGATCAGTCCCGTCACGGGACAGCGCGTCGCGACACTCCCCGTGCCCGGCGCGGCTGACCTCGATCGCGCGGTGGCGGCCGCCCGCGGCGCGCAGCGCGAGTGGCGCAAGGTCGGCGTCTGGCAGCGCGCGGCGCTCTGTCACCGGATCGGCGACGAACTCGAGAAGCGCATCGACGAGCTGGCCCGTCTGCAGACGCTCGAGCAGGGAAAGCCGCTCGCCGAGTCGGTGGGCGACGTCAAGGAGGCGGCGCAGTTGTTCCATCTGCACGCGGAGGACGCGGTGCGACTCCACGGCGAGACGATGCCGTCGAACGATGACCACAAGCGAATGTGGACGTTCTACCGTCCGGTCGGAACGTGGGCGATCATCACGCCCTGGAACTTCCCCCTCTTGATGATGGCCGAGTTCGTGGCTCCCGGTCTCGCCACTGGGAACTCCCATGTCATCAAGCCGCCGACCCACACATCGCTCACCGTGCTCGCGGCGCTCGAGGCCTTCGAGGCCGCGGGCGTCCCCAAGGGGCTCGTGAACGTACTGCCCGGCGAGGGTGAATTCGGTTCTCAGCTGGTCGCGCACGACGGCATCGACGCCATCGGCTTCATCGGTTCATCGGCGACGGGCGCCAAGATCAACGCGATCTCGGGCCTGAAGCGTTCCATCATGGAACTCTCTGGCAACGGCCCGCTGATCGTGCTCGAAGATGCAGATCTCGAGGCCGCGGCGCGCGCTGCAACTGATGGAGCGTACTTCTGCGCCGGCCAAGTGTGCTGTGCCACCGAACGCGTCTTGGTACATGCCAACGTGCACGATGCGTTCGTTCAACACCTCGTCAAGACCGTCCCTGGAGTGAAGCTGGGTGACCCGTTTGATCCATCGGTCAACCTCGGACCTCTCAACAATGAGGGTGTTGCGGCGAAGATGGACCGGCACCTCGACGACGCGCGCGCTCGGGGATTTGACGTCCTCGCGGGCGGCGGGCGCCGCGCCGGCTTCCCGACCAATCTCTACTACGACTTCACCATCGTCGATGGCGTCACCGAGGACAGCCTGCTGAGCATGGAGGAGTCATTCGGTCCTGTCGTTCCCGTTATCACCGGGGCGTCCGATGACGACCTGCTGCGCATCGCCAATGCCGACAAACTCGGACTCCAAGCGGCCGTCTTCACAAACAACCTCACGAAGGCCTATCGCTTTGTCGAAGAGATCGAGGCCGGTCAGGTTGTGGTCAACGACAGCAACGGGTTCTGGGACATCAACATGCCGTTCGGCGGCGCCGGCGGCAAGAAGACGGGGTGGGGCCGGATCGGCGGCAAGCACACGCTGCTCGATATGAGCGACCTGCGAACTGGCGTCATCCACCTCAATAACTAGCCAATGACTCGGACCTCGCTTCGAATGCCGAAGCGAGGTCCGAGTCTTCCCCCGCCGGTCACCCCAAGGAGCAATTCATGGCCACGAGCGCGCCATCCACCGGTCTCGAACAGGCTCGGCCGATCTCGTACTGGATCGACGCCTCGAACAATCCCGCCCGCCAACCCCGATTGGAGGGTGACGTCGAAGCCGACCTCTTGATCATCGGGGGTGGCTACACCGGGCTGTGGACGGCGATCCTGGCCAAGGAGGAGGACCCGGAGTCCCGCGTCGTGATCCTGGAAGCGGATCGATGTGGCCACGCCGCGAGCGGGCGCAACGGGGGATTCTGCTCACCGAGCCTGACCCATGGATTGTGGAATGGACTCGAGCGCTGGCCGAAGGAGATCGATACCCTCGTTCGGCTCGGCCTGGATAATCTGCGCGAGATCGAAGCGACGATCAATCGGTACGACATTGATGCAGACTTCGCGATGACCGGAAAGGTCTCGTTGGCGCGCAACGAACTGGAGGCGGCGGCCTTGAAGGAGGCGGCAATCGTGAGCACCGCCCACGGAGACCCCGCCACCTTCATCTCACGAACCGAGCTGGGCGCCTGGACGAACTCTGAGTCATACGTCGCCGGCATGCATTCGGCGAACTTCGCACTGGTCGATCCGTACAAACTCGTGCTCGGGCTTCGACGAGTCTGCCTTGAGCTGGGCGTCCGACTCTTCGAGGATTCCACGGTCGAGAGCCTCAACAGCAGAATCCCCACGGTGGTCACGGCGCGAACTGCGCGCGGTACCGTTCGCGCTTCACGCGTCGCACTCGCAACCAACGCCTATCGACCGCTACTGCGAAGCCTGCAACTGATTACGATTCCTGTTTACGACTACGCAATCGTGACTGAGCCTCTCCGCGAGGACCAGCTTTCGAGCATTGGATGGGACGGGGACTACGGGCTCACGGATTCCGGCAATCAGTTCCACTACTGTCGCAAGACACCAGATGGTCGAGTCTTGTGGGGCGGCTACGACGCGGTCTACTACTACGGATCGGCACGCGACGAAGACCGGACTCAGCGCCGGGAGACCTTCGAAAGGCTCGCACTGCAATTTCGCGAAACGTTTCCGCAGCTGTCCAACGTCAACTTCACCCATCAATGGGGCGGCCTCATCGACTCGTCGACGAGGTTCTGCCTCACCTCGGGAACGGCGGCCGGAGGCCGCATCGCATATGCGATCGGTTACACCGGCCTCGGTGTCACGGCTACGAGATTCGGTGCCCAGGTCATGATTGATCTCCTTGCGGGCCGCGAGACCGAACGCACGCGCCTCGCGATGATTCGGCGCGGCTCGGTGCCATTCCCTCCGGAGCCACTGCGGTACATCGGCGTGCAACTAACCCGCTGGTCCATGGCCCGGCAGGACAAGACCGGCCGCCGGAATCTGTGGCTACGCCTCATGGACGCGTTGGGACTCGGCTTTGACTCCTAGGCGCGCCCACGGCCCTCAAGTGAAAGTCAGGTTTTCCGCATGAGCATGGACGATTTAGATCGGAAGATCATCACCGCACTCCAGGCGGATGGACGCAAGCCATTCAACCAAATCGCCGAGGATCTCGGCATTCCCGCCTCATCGGTGCGCTACCGTACCCGTCGGCTTCAGGAACTCGGAATCCTCCAGATCGTCGGCATCGCCAATCCACTCGCCATCGGGTTCGACCGCCTCGCGATGATTGGCATCCGCACCGCACCGGGCAAGGCCCGGGCGGTGTGCAACGCCCTCTCGGACTTACCTGAGACGAGTTACGTGATTCTCACGACCGGTCGTTACGACGTGATGGCCGAAGTTATCTGCCGTGACATCGAGCACTTCACTGAGGTTGTCAACGACCGCATGCAGGCGATTGACGGCGTCGTCTCGACAGAATCTTTCTTCGTTCTCGAGGTGCACAAGCTCGCCTACGGCTGGGGGGTGAGTGATGTGCCCGGACCGACTGAGTCGGAGCGCTGATGGCTCTTCGCAAGTGCGCGAGGTCACGGGGTGAGAACGCAGCGATGACCGGTTGACCGTGGCTGACCCACCGCGGATTCCTGTGCACCCCGGGCAACGAGCGTGCCGAAGGGATTGCCGCCGATGCCGAGCGGTGGTTGGTGCCCGCGGCGTCGGGTGCCACACGGCTGACTGCCGGGGCATGATTCCGTAGACTGAACCTTCACGATCTACCGACGTTCTTGGAGGCCTTGCATGTCGCGACCCAGCGTTGAGGCATTGAGACGCGAGCAAATCCTGACATCGACGTGCGAGGTGGTCGCGAAACGAGGCGTGGCAGCCCTACGGATCTCTGACGTCGCGAAGGACGTCGGATTCTCCACCGGGACCATCCATTACTACTTCGACGACAAGGAATCGTTGCTCCGCGCCGCATTCGCGTACAACGTTCGCCATTCGATCGCGCGTCGCAAGGATCTGCTCGCATCGACCGCCAACCCCCTCGAGCTTCTGGTGAAGTATGTGGATTCCTACCTGCCCGATGACCGCGAGACCCTGAAGGCGTGGCGGGTGTGGGCTGAGTTCTGGGCGATTTCGATTCGAGACGCCCATCTGCAGAGTGTGATCGACGTCCTGGATATCGACTGGCGCGCCGCGACGGTGAGGATCATTCGCCAGGGTCAGGCTGAGGGTCTAATCCGCGACGGTGACCCGCTGCAGTTCACCAACATGCTCATTGCGATGATCGATGGTCTCGCCATACAGGTCCTGGCCAATTCGAAGGAGATGGATCTGTCAACGATGCGCGACACGCTTCACGCGTTCATCGACCAACTCCTCGCCTAACCCCTGTTCCAGCTTCATGAGCGGTGACCGCCGTCAGCGACGGACCACCCGACCACCGTCCGACAACTCTGCGCCGTGGCGAGATCCACGGTCAATCGTCCTCGCGGAAGGGTCGGGACCTCCACCCTCCGCCGAAGGTGTTTGCCGTGGGCACGGTCCGATTCAAGACGGAGGTTCGCCGAGTCGCGCCAGTCGGTCTTCCGTCCAGGCCGGCGCACCGCGAGCTTCACCCGCTCCCGTGCCGAACCCGTCACACCGGGCGAAACTGCAGAGACAGCCCCGCTCGCTCGGCGCGACTGCGTTTCTCAATCGGCTCGACCAGGACTCGCCAGCCACCGACTGAGTCATGCGCCGAGGTCTCGCGTATCGTTCACGTGAGGCCACGACGGAATGGCATCGACCCCGACAACACCGGAGGCCACAATCATGTTCAACATCGTCCTAGTAGGTGCAGACGACTCCGCGACCGCGCGCCGAGCCGTCGAAGTAGCCACTGAGATCGCGCGAATGTCCGCGGCCCAGCTGCACATAGTGTCCGCGTTCGACTCGACCACTTACACCAGCGATGCCAAATCCAAGGAGTTCACACACCTGGGCAACGAGCATGACGCCGACGCCCTCTTGCAGACACTCTCATTCGTCGCCAAGAAGCAAGGAGTCGAGCCAGTCCTGCACCGCGCCAAGGGAGATCCCGCCGACGTACTGATTGAAATGGCCGCTGAGGTGAGTGCCGACCTCGTCGTCGTCGGCAACCGAGGAATCGAGGGAAACCGACGAGTTCTGGGCAGTGTGCCAAATTCAGTGGCCCACGGCGCGCAGTGCTCGGTACTCATTGTCGAGAGCACTGAATGAATTGGCGATTTCGAAGGCCGAGCCCACCGGTGATCGTCGCCCGTGTTCGCTTAGGTTGAGCGTTGGCCTCTGACCAGGCGCATCATCTCCTCCATGAACACGGGGATGTCCGGCGGCCATCGTGAGGTGACCAGGTTGCCATCGGTGACCACGGGGGCATCGACCCACTCACCACCGGCGAGGCGAATGTCCTCTGGGACACCGTCGCGCCAGTAGGACGTGAGCCTCCTCCCGTTCAGCACGCCCGCGGCAGCCAGGAGCCATGGTCCATGACAGATGGCGGCCACAGGTTTGTTGGAGGCGAAGAACGAGCGCGCAATCTGCTGGGCGGCCGGGCTGTCCCGCACGGTTGCCGGCGCCCCGTCGGGAGATCCACCTGGTATCAGGAGGAGCTGGTATTGGTCGGGGTCCGCGTCTGCGATGAGCAGATCGGGCCCGATTCGATAACCATGCTCGCCTCCTATCTCCTCCATCGTTGGTGCGGCGACGTGGACCGCAGCACCTTCTTCGAGAAGACGGAAAAGGGGGACGACGAGCTCGAGGTCTTCAAACTTGTCAGCCGTTAGGACAAGGGCACGAATCGCCAACGCACCCGTCCCAGATTGGAGATCGGTCAGTCGCACGTTGCCAGGGTAACTCCGGCGGCGTCACAGGGCAATGGGCGACCGAATCAGGCTTCGCCAGCGAGAAGACGCGCCACCGCGCCGCCGGGGGCCGAGTCACTTGCCGGCGGGGGCGAGAAATTTCGCCGCCGTAAGCACCGCGTCGTCCACGTGCCCTGTTGGCGCCCGTGGACGTGAGTCGGTCAGGAACCGAGCGAGCGCTCCCGCTCTTCGGCCAGCCACGCAGCGGCATGCCTGGCGGCCCACTTCTCATCCGCGGTTCCTTTGATCATGGACCGAAGAGCCCCGGGGTGCGTCAGCGCCATGAAGACGTGGCCGACGACGACGGCGAACGCCGCGAACCCGAAGACGTCGTGCGTGAATGTGGCCCCGGTTCGCCAGGACACCGGGAAGAAACGGAACCACTGCAGGATGTACCCGGTGGCGAACAGGACAACGATGGCCGCCCCCACGAAGATGGCGTTGGCCTTCTGACCCGGGTTGTACTTGTCCGCTTCCAACGTCGAGCGACCGAATGTCTTCAACCAGCGAATCTCGTTGCGCGTCCAGCAACTGATGCGACGGACGTCGGAACGCATTCGCCGGCCCCAAGGTCCGGCCATTGACACCATCACCGGCACGGGAAGGCTCAACCCCGCCCACAGATGGATCTCCTCGACGACGTGACGCGCGAAGACCACGCCGAAGAAGGACCCAAAGTAGAGGGGGATCGCGGTGAAGATCAAGACCGAGAAGAACAGGGCGTTCACCCAGTGAGCAGTGCGCTGGACGCCGTCAAAACGCAGCAACGTCATCGCCGGCTCCCTTCGAGTGGTGCTGCTGCTCGTCACGTCAGGCTCGGATCGGGGTTCGTGGGACCCGTCGTCCCATCGAGCCAACCGTTGGTCGGGTATCCGTTCATCTCCCAGTAGCCGGGCTCGACCCGGTCAACGACTCGAATCCCCGACAGCCACTTCAACGACTTGTAGCCGTACATCGGGGGCACGACCAGGCGAACCGGTCCGCCGTGCTCTCGCGTGACCGGGGCCCCGAACATCTCGTAGGCCACGATCACGTCCGGCAGGCGTGCCTGGTCGATGGTCAGGCTCTCGCTGTCCGCACCGTCGTGCGAGTCGAAACTCACCGCGACAGCGCCCGGCTGCAGTCCGGCGATCTCCAGAAGATGCGACAGCCGCACTCCCTTCCAGTGGACGTTGGGCACCCTCCATCCGGTGACACACTGAAAACCCTTCACCATGTTGGTCACCGGCATGGCCTCGAGATCGTCCAGGGTGAACACGGCCGCGTGGTCGACCAGCCCACTGACCTTCAGTCGGTACTTGCGCCTACTGATACTGGGGTAGGAACCGGTGATCGAGTAGATCCGAAAGTGGTCACCCCCGGGCAGGAGGCTCGCGATTCCAGGGCCCAACTTGTTCCCAATCAACTTCTGGGCATCGGCGCCGAACGCGATGCCGGCGGCTCCAAGGGCGACCAGGCCGACGAAGACCCGTCGGCCGACGCGCACCTTGCCGACCTTCGGTTCCGACCACTGGCTCATGCGCTTCCCTTCCCCTACCTTCAGTGTCGCCGGGGCCCGATTCCGCTGCAACGCACCCTCCGACTGAGGTGAGGGAGGTGGCGAGAACCCACTTCCCAATGGAGGGGGCTCTGGGAATTCCAACACGCCCGGCAACAGTCCTGCAGAGAGCCTACGGACAAGGTCTTGGACCGCGATCATCCCCTCGATCGGCTCGTCGGCGTCAACCTCGTCACCGTCACGGCACCCTACGCGTGGGGCCACGGCACCGCAGGCAAAGGTGGTCATCGTGCCGGACCCGGTGCGCGACGGACGCTCGGCGGACCGAAGCGGCCCGCAGCTGGTCGCTCGCTTCGAACTCGATGGCGACGAGATCGCCGACCAGCGAACAGTCCCGCTACTCGCGACCGCGCAACAGAGGATCTTCACGAGTCAGATTCGCATGACGGCCGCTAGCCCGCGAGTTCAGTCAATCCTGAGTCCTTACGTCGTGGCTCTGTCGCCATGGCCTTCTGGGCAACAGTTCGCGCTGCTGAACTCTTCTTTGGAGTCTTGCTCGCCGTTGACGGTTTTCTCGACGGCGGGCGTTTCGGCGTCTCGGCTCGACTGGCAAGAACTGCCTGCGCCGCAGCGAGCCGCGCGACCGGAACCCGGAATGGTGAGCAACTCACGTAGTCAACGCCAGCCTGGAAGAAGACGCTGATCGACGCCGGATCGCCGTCGTGCTCTCCGCACACACCTGTTTTGAGATTCGGCTTTGACTCGCGTCCATTGGCGACACCCATGCGAACGAGCATTCCGACTCCTTCTGCGTCGACAACTTCGAACGGATTGTGTTTGAGCAAGCCGAGTTCGAGGTAGGGCTTCATGATCCGACCCTCAACATCGTCGCGGCTGAATCCGAAGGTCATCTGCGTGAGGTCGTTCGTCCCAAACGAAAAGAAGTCGGATACCTCAGCGATCTGATCGGCCAGTAGCGCAGCACGTGGTGTTTCAATCATGGTGCCAATCAGAACATCGAGAGAACCCTGAGTCTTGCGCTTCGTTTTCATGGCGCAGGAGTTGGCTCGGGCCACGGCGCCCTCAACCCAACCCCGGGCCAGCGCGAGCTCTTCTCGCGAAATCGTAAGCGGAATCATGACCTCAAGAATCGGTCGTCCACCTTCGTTGACGCGTCGCTGAGCGGCCTCCATGAGCGCTTGGACCTGCATCGCGTAAAGGCCCGGTTTGACGACCCCGAGCCGCACGCCTCGGGTTCCGAGCATCGGATTGACCTCTTCCCAAGATTTCGCCGCCTTGAAGAGGAGTTTCTCCTCTTCGCAGAGTCCCCTCGTCGCCTCTTTGATGGCGAGTTCGGCCGTGGAGGGAAGGAACTCGTGAAGCGGGGGGTCGAGCAGGCGGACCGTCACCGGCAGTCCATCCATGGCCAAGAGGATGTCGTAGAAATCCTGTTGCTGGACCGAGCGAAGTTCCTCCAGCGCCACCTTCTCTTCCAGGGGGTCAGCGGCCAGGATCATCTTGCGCACGGTGAGCAGCCGATCCTCCGCGAGGAACATGTGTTCGGTTCGACAGAGACCGATGCCCTCGGCACCCATCGCCCGAGCGATTGCCGCGTCTGCGCCGTTGTCAGCATTGGCTCGCACGGAGAGGTGACCTTTGCGGATGCGATCTGCCCATCCCAGGATGGTTGCGAACTCCTTTGGGGGTTTCCCGGACACCAGTTCGACCTGCCCCGCAACAACAACTCCGTTGGTGCCATCGATTGAAAGCCAGTCGCCTTCGCCGGTGGCGATATCCCCGACCATGAAATGATGTCCGGCTATCCGAACGTCCTCGGCGCCGACGACCGCCGGCTTTCCCCAACCGCGTGCCACGACCGCGGCGTGGCTGACCAGCCCACCACGTGCGGTCAGAATCCCCTCAGCGGCCAGGATCCCGTGAACATCCTCAGGAGAGGTCTCCGGACGCACCAGGATGACGCGCTCTCCCCGCTCTGCGGCGGCGACGGCATCATCGGCGGTGAAGTACGCACGACCGACTGCGGCGCCTGGTGAGGCGCCGAGGCCCCTTGCCAGCACGCTGTGATTGATGCCCTTGAACTGAGGATGGAGAACTTGGGAGAGATGGTCCTCCGTGATTCGTCCAATCGCCTCGGCTTGCGTCAACTTGACCGCTGAATCGCTGGTCATGTCAACGGCCATCGTCAAGGCGGCTCGACCGGTTCGCTTCCCAACCCTGGTCTGGAGCATCCAGAGCTTGCCCTGCTCCACTGTGAACTCCGTGTCGCACATGTCTCGGTAGTGCCGTTCCAGGCGATCGAAGATGGCTAGTAGCTCTGCGTGCACTGCCGGAAACTCCCGACGGAGCGCGATGAGTGGCTCGGTGTTCCGGATGCCCGCAACCACGTCTTCACCCTGGGCATTCACCAGGAAATCACCGTAGGGCTCCTTGGCCCCCGTGGCCGGATTCCGGGTGAAGCCCACTCCGGTTCCGGAGTTGTTATCCCTATTCCCAAAGACCATCGCTTGGACGTTGACGGCGGTCCCGAGGTCGTGGGGAATTCGCTCGCGGTCGCGATAGGTGATGGCGCGCGGTCCATTCCAACTCTGGAACACCGCCCGGATGGCGCCGCGTAGCTGGGAGTTGGGCGCCTGGGGAAACGGTTTGCCCGTGTGCTGCTTGACGATCGCCTTGAAGTCCTCGATCAAACCCTTGAGCGATTCCACTGGAACGTCGGCATCTGACGTCGCTTCGCCCTCAAGTCTTGCATCATTGAATCGCTCATCGAACAACTCGCCGGGAATCCCGAGAACGATTCGCCCGTACATGGCGATGAATCGTCGATACGAGTCGTAGGCAAACCTCTCATCGCTGGTCTGACGTGCCAGTCCCACGACCGATCGGTCATTGAGGCCCAAATCGAGCACCGTGTCCATCATTCCCGGCATGGAGAACTTCGCTCCCGATCGGACCGACACGAGCAGCGGGTTCTCGGGGTCGCCCATCACCTTGCCACTGGCCGTTTCGAGGCGTTGGCGCGCTCGGGCGATTTCGACGTCGAGGCCTGCGGGCCATCCGCCCTTCACATAGTCACGACACGCATCGGTCGTGATCGTGAAACCCGGGGGAACGGGCAACTTGAGGACTGACGTCATCTCAGCCAAGTTCGCCCCCTTCCCTCCAAGAAGATCCTTCAAATCCATCGGTGGACTGCGATGCGCATGGCTGAAGTCAAAGACGTATTTCATGAGATACCTTCCATTCGCTTCCAATCGCATTTCGACACCCTGCTCGTCACCGAGCGGAATATTCTTTCCACTCGTGAGCAGTTGGTCGAGATGAGTAAGTCGGTCCACGGTGGCCGCTGACTGAGTGGGAAGGCCTGGTTGCCCCCATGTTCAACAGGGGCCCTGGATCACACCCCCAGTACGGCGGGGTGCGCTGGAGCAATCGGCGAAATTGCGCGTCACTCTAGATCTCCCGGGCTCGCTTCAATACAGGTTCGTCGACCATTTCACCGATGAAGTGAGATTCAGGACGACACCGACGGACGTCCTATTTCGCAGATTCGCACGGACGATCGAACATCCGTGGCCCTGTCACGCCGAGCGCGCGCACCGTCAGCGATGCGAAGGTCGGTAGGTCGCCTCATCGGATTACCGACGCTTGCTGTCGCCGCGGTCGATTCGGAGCCACGGGACCATCCGGTGCTGTACCAGTGCGAGTATCGCGCGCAGCGTCACACCGAGGATCATGATTAGCAGCACCACGGACAGAGCGGCGGCGGTGTGGTAGGTCTGGGACGTGACCTGCAACGCCGCGCCGAGACCGGAGAGCTGGGTCTGCAACTCGGCGATGATCACACCGACGAGGCCCATCGCGACGCCTTGGGTCGCCCCGGTGATGACGTAGGGGACTGCGCCCGGCAGCAGCACGTGGGCCCAGTTCTGGCGTCGGTTGAGTCGAAGCGATCGCGCGACCTCAGTGAGCTCGGCGTCGATCTGTCGGACGCCGTGAAAGACCGTGACGGTCATGGGCCAGGTGACGAACATCGAGATGATGACGATCTGCGCGGTGGAGTCGAAGCCAATCCACAGGGTGAGAATCGGGACGAGCGCCACCATCGGCGTCGCGTAGAGGGCGAAGATGTAGAGCGACACGGCGGCTTCGGCGGTCCGGTAGGCCCCCATGAGCATCCCCAGGACCAGTCCAACGCAGACGCCGATGGCGTAGCCAATGGCGAACGTCCACAAGGTGTAGACCAACTCGGAACCGAGCTGGTGGTGCGCGAAGAGATCGTAGCCCGCGGCAATGACCGCGGTGATCGGAGCGAACAGAATCGCGATCGTGTGCATGCCGTACAGCTGCCACGCGCCAAAGACGATCACGAGGGAACTGAACCGGACGGCCAGATACCTCTGGCGTTGGCGGCGAGTGCGCTTACGGCGCCCCGCGTGCGCCCGTTGCGCAATGACGTCGTCGTCAAGCGTCGCCGGGGCGACGACGACGCCCCTAGACGCGCCGTCGTTAGGGCGACCGGGGGTCGCCACGGAATCTGCTTGCTGTAGTGGTTTCATTATTCTCCTACCTCTCAAGTCGGCAATCCGGACGCCCGCAGGCTGTCCCAGATACGCTCACGCAGGGGCGCGTACGCCTCGTGCCGGCGAACCGACGCCACGGTGCGCGGTCGGGGAATCGGTACGACGATCTCTTCAACGACGCGGCCCGGCTTGGTGCCCATGACGATGACACGGTCGGCGAGCGTGATCGCCTCGTCGATGCTGTGCGTGATGAACAGCGCCGTCTGCTGGTAGCGACTCCAGAGGTCGAGCAACTCCTGCTGGAGGATCTCTCGCGTCTGCGCGTCGACCGCCGCGAAAGGCTCGTCGAGCAAGATGACCTCTGGCTGAATGGCGAGAGCGCGCGCGAGTCCGGCGCGCTGCTTCATCCCACCCGACAGTTGGGCGGGATAGCGATCTTCGCTCCCCGCAAGACCCACGAGCGCGATCGCCTCTTTCACGCGCCGTTCCAGCTCGCGCTTGTCGAGGCCTGCGCCACGAAGCGGGAGCGCGACGTTGTTGTAGACCGTCTTCCACGGGAACAGCCCGAAACTCTGAAATACCACCGCAACGTTGGCAAGAGGGGCGGTGACGACCTTCTCGCCGATGGTTATCGTTCCACTGTCGGCGTCGGCGAGGCCCGCCACGATCCGCAGCAGGGTTGTCTTGCCGCACCCTGACGGTCCGACGATGCAGACAAACTCGTTGTGGGCAATGGTCAGATTGAGGTCCGCAATCACCGGCGCGTCGCCGAACCACTTGTAGACGTTTTGGCAGCGGATTTCTCCACGATTGTTGCCCGTCGACGTGGCTCCATCGGGCTGGACCAAACCTTGAATCGCACTCTCTGTTGTCATGCTTACAACCCCCCGGCCGGTCTGACCTCTATCCACTAGCCACACTATAAGCACGGTGAGGTTCGCTTGCAAGTTCACCATGACCTCGCCCGTGAGCGCCAACGCATCACCGGGCTCTGACCGCACCGGCCGGCCCTTTCCACCAATGAAGTCCACCCCGACTGCGCCAGAATTCTGCAAATTGCAGGCAGACCTCTGACCATTGAGCACCTATACTGACCACATTGGCAGGTGGGCCGTTGGGGTCCGCTCGCACGTGGTCACGGGGTGGGCGATGGATCTTCTCTGGAGTCCGGTCAAAGAGGCCGGCAATCTCACCGACCGTATCGTCATGCGCATTGAGGAGCTCATCACGAGCCAGCAGGTCGTCGAAGGCGAGCGCCTCCCCGCCGAGCGAGATATGGCCCAGATGCTTGGCGTCAGCCGACCCGCGCTACGTGAGGCGGTGAAGATTCTCGAAGCGGGCGGTCGCCTCGTCGTTCGCCACGGCCAAGGAGTCTTCGTCAGCCAAGACGCCGCCAGCGTGATGCGTTCGCGCCTCATCAACCGTGAGCTCACACTCGGCGAGCTGTTCGCGATGCGCGAAGTTCTCGAGGTCTCCGCTGCAGGCTGGGCGGCGTCCAACGCTACCGAGGCCGATATCGATGCACTCGCAATCCTTCTCGCGAAAGAGGACGCCGTGCGACAGGCGCCGATTGACTGGAAACAGGTCGGCGAACTCGACGCGGAGTTCCACCTTCGCGTCGTAGAAACGGCGAGGAATCGATTCCTCTCCCAGATGGTCGGAGTTCTCCAAGAGATGCTCGCGGCGGGTATGGAGACGACCCTCACGGTGCCGGGACGTCTGGAACAGGCCCGACACGACCACCGCGCGCTGCTCGAGGCGCTGCGTCAAAACGACCCCGAGGCCGCGCGCAGCGCGGCGCAGCACCACATCAACGGCGCCCGCCTGGCAGCAGTCGAGCGCGTGCGCGATGAGATGGATCGACTCACGGGTGCTGGCCTCGGTGCTGGCCTCGGTGCCGGCACCGAGGCCGACTGAACGGACCTGGACGCTTGTCGAGCGCCAGGATCAGAAATCAGACGCGCAGTTCCTCTAGCACCTCGGCGACGTCGACTCCCCGCTGTTCGTTGATCGCACGCGCGACGGCGAGCACAACGGCGACGTTTGACACCGCCACGTCGATACCCACCTCAACCGCAGCCTTGCCACGGATGGCCATGGCGAACTCGTCGATCTCTTCACGCAGATGATCACGTGGCGTCAGTTTCACGGCGTGCTCGCTTAGCACGCGACCGTCCGGATCCGCACTGTCCGATCCGATCTCGGTCTTGATGAGACGGGTGTGCGCGTCGGTGTCCGCGGAGTTGCTCCACCAGCTGAAATCGAGTTCGTACCGAAGCCGAGCTTTCGTGCAACTGAGGTCAAGCGTGAACGCGCCGGGGGTCAGCCAATCCGCTCCGAGATAGCCAATGACGTCGTCGAACTCAAGCAACGCGGCGACGACCATCGTGTTCGCCACCGCGGTCGCTCCGCGCTTACCGACGCCCATGACGCGCGACGGAACGCCGAACAAGTAGTTCATGTTGTCGATCTGGTGGATTCCCAGTTGGGTGAGTGGTCCGCCCGGGCACTGGGCAGGATCGCCACGCCAGTCCCCTTCTTTTAGTTCGAGGCCGCGTTCGTTCGAGAAGACGGCCTCGATCATCGACGGTGTGCCGATCTCGCCGGAGTCGAGCGAGCGGCGCATCTCGCGCACCCCCGCGAGACGTCGCGCACTGTGACCGCACGCGAAGACGATACCTGTGGCAGCCACGGCCTCTTGGATACGACGGACGTCCGCCGGCTCCACCGCGACCGGCTTTTCGACATAGACGTGTTTTCCAGCCTGTGCGGCAGCCTCGATGATCGGTGCGTGCTGGTCGTTGGGTACGGTCAACACGAGCCCTTCGATGTCGTCGCGTGCGAGCAGTTCATCCAGCGATTGCGCTTCCTCGCAGCCAAAGTCCGATGCGAACGCACCGCGGCGCACCGGGTCGCGGCTGAAGCAGCTGCGTAGATCAACAACGTCGCTCTCGTGGTAGGCAGCAGCCATCACTCGGCCCCAACGACCGAGTCCCACTGCGGCAAGGCGAACCTTCTCCTGTCCGTCTCTATCTGTCATCTTCAACTTTCCTTTCCTCCACGGCGCCTCTGCGACGTGCTTCATTTCGATTCGCTTCCAGGTTCACTTGGCACCCATTCCCACGCTCACAGCTGGAGCTCGAGCGCGAAGCAGTAGTCACTGCGACGGTCGAGCGCGTAGAGGACGCCGCGGTCGTCGACGAACACGTCGTTCAGTTGGCCGCTGCCCGGTCCATCCGTCTCCGGACCCGGCGAGAAATGCGCGACCGTGCTCGGTCGAAGCGGGTCAGAGACGTCGAACACGGCGACACCGAGGCCGAACAGGGCGGCGGCGGCCAGGTCAAACGAGCGGAGCGCACCTTGGCCGGTGGGATACTCGTGGAGATTGTGCGCGCCGAAACGCCCGGTGGTTGGAATCACGTCGGGCCATGGAAGCTCGAGCGCACCGACGATGATCGGGCGTGCGGGCAGGCGGGTGTCGACGACCCATACGTTCTGCGGGAAGTCCGCCGCGCCTTCCTCGAGCGTCTCGTCGGAGAGAAGGGCGAACCCTGAGGCGCCGAGCGGAACGAAGGTGTGGGCCGCGCAGGGCAGCGGCACGGCGTAGTCGAGGTGACTCACGACCGACGGACGTGACCGGTCGGCGATGTCCAGCACGAATGCACCTCCGGTGGTGTTCGCCACGTACGCACGGTCCGGCTGCTCGGGCAGGACCGAGATGTTGTGGACGCGGAAACCGAAATCCCAGGAGCGCAGATTCCCGGCCTCGAATTCGCGCGCCGCGCGTTCCCCCGGCGAAACCGGCACTCCGAACGACGCTGCGAGCCGATCGGCCGGGCGCTCGGGTGACGACTCGTCGTCACTGTGCGCCAGACCGGGCATCCACCACTGGCCGACTTCGACCGGATCCGTCGGCGAGGCGAGGTCGAGGATGCGCAGCACGAATCTGTCGCGGGAGTCGCGCGGAACGAAACCCGGCGCCGCGCTCGCGAGGTACGCGAAGCCGTCCTCCGCGAGCCACACGAAGTGGGTCCCCACCGAACCTGTCCCTGAGGCGTCGAAGAAGCCGATCGCTCGAGGCTCCGATGGTCGCGAGATGTCGAAGAGCTCGACGCCCGCCGGTGCCGCTCCGGCCTCGCTGACCTGCCGGGTCACCGCCAAGAGGTCTCCCCGGATGGAGAGGTTGTTCGATCGGATCCCGGGCCCGGGAAGCTCATGGCGATAGACGATCTCCGGGTGGCGCGGATCGGTGACATCCAATGCGACGAAGTCCGTTGGAGAATGCTCGGACGCCGCAAAAAGCGTCCTCGTGCCGCTGGAGCTGACGTGCATTGCGAGGCCTTCGCCTCCGGCCATCGAACCCCCGAGCCGAGTGGTCGACAGCAGATCCATGTGGTGAAGTTGAGCGGTCATCGAACCTCTTCAAAGTGGCCAGCGCCACCCAAGGACGCCCGTGCGATCACCTCAGCGCACCCTGTTGACGGGCTCGCGCCCGTCCATGACGGCACTGACGTTCAACCAACTCCGTTCGAACAGTTCGCGCGACGCCTCCGGCGTGACTCCGGCGATATGCGGAGTGAGCATGACGCGCCCCGCGTGTCGCATGGCCGCGGCGACGATGGGCGAGTTGGCCGGGAGGGGCTCCTGCTCGTAGACGTCGAGGGCAGCCCCACCGAGCGCGCCCGAATCAAGCGCCTCGACGAGCGCAACCTCATCGACGATGCCGCCGCGTGCGGCGTTGACGACGACGGCACCCGAACGCAGGCGCGCGAGTTCCGTTCGACCAATCAGCCCGCGCGTCGCGTCGAGCAGAGGCACGTGAACGGTGAGAATTTCGCTCCAATCGAGCAGTTCATCAAGCGCAGCCGACTCGAACTGGCCAATCTCCGGGCGCGTAACGGGCGCTGGGTCAAACCATCGGACCGAGGCACCGAGGGAGCCGAAGAGCCGAGCAACCTCAACGCCGATCCCTCCGAAACCAACGACGCCCACGTGGAGGCCGCGAAAGCCGCGAACGTGCGCCGGCGCGAGCGCGGCGCGCGCCTCCGCGTACCGGCCGGCCCTCACGAGCTCATCGCCCACCAGCAGCCGGCGCCAGATCACGCCCGCGACCAAGACCACGTACGCCGCGACGTCCGCGGCGCTGGCACCCGGGACGTTGCTCACCGCGCAACCCAGACCCTCAAGGACCTCCGCAGGAATCCGGTCGAAGCCCGCACCCGTGTACTGCACGAGTCGGAGGCCACTTGCCTGCTCGAACATGGAAGCCGGCAGATGCGCGCCCGCCGATGGCAAAACGAGGCACGCCACGTCGGATGCAATCTCGTCGACCCCATGTTCGTCGCGTGCGAACGTGACGTCCAGATCGTGCGGCACCTCGACGCCCACATCGGTGAAATCCTGTTCCGGCCGCAGACAAAGCACGCGTCGCGCGTCGGTGCCCACCGCTTACTCTCGAGTCCCGGCTGCGATGTCACCCGTCGCAAAGACGCAGAGCAGACGGAGAGGCTCGGCACCGCTCGGCACGATCTTGTGTCGCTCGCCTGGTGGCACGTAGACGCCCTGACCTGCTTCGGCGGCAATCGTGCCGTCGTTGCAGTGCAGCACCCCGCTACCTCCGAGCAAATAGATGAACTCGCCGACGTCATCGTGGACGTGCAGCGGACGGGCGTCGGATCCAGGAAGTTCCGGATCGACGTCGACGATCCGGACGGTCATGCCCGCCCCGGGTGTCGAGCCGTCGAGGAGTTGGGTCGCGGTCCGGCCTCGTAACTCGAGGCGTGCCGCGGCTTCCGTGCGAATCAGATGAGCCATCAGCGAACGTCCCGGCGCATCTCCGCGAGGCGCTCAAAGCGGGCGTTGAGCTCACCAGCGACGACGGTGGCAACGGCATCGACGAGCGCCGTTCCCTCATCATCGCTCACCCTCTGGGACGAACCGTACCAACCGGTTTCGCTGATCTCACGTATGTCGCGCAGGACCGTCTGGAACGCCCGACCACGCCGAGCATGGTCTGCTGGACGCTCCCCGGGCGAATCCGTCATCGGTTCAAGCTGGTCATAGTGCACTAGATCGGGACGTATTCCTAAGACTGCAGCCGCCTCGATCGCTCCGCCGTGGGTCAGACCACCCATTGCTTCGCCGTAGAGTTCTTCGGCAACGTAGCAGGCTTGAGCCACCACGACGTTCAAGCCGAGTTCCTGGGTGATGCGACTCGCCACGGTTGAAATCGAGGCGATGTTGCCTTCGTGCCAGTTCACGAAGGCAATCTCCCGGACCCCGTGTGAGGCGAGGGAGGTTGCCATGTCAAAGAGCACGGCTTCGAACGTCGTCGACGAGAACGAGACGGTTCCGGCAAAGCCCATGTGAATGGGTGTCACTCCGAACTGCATCCCCCCAAGGACGAGCCCGCCGACCTCGCGAGCGACGCGGTCAGAGACCGCGAGGCTCGCGAGGTAGTCCGTAGACGTCGGCAGGTGCGGGCCGTGCTGCTCAGTGCTGCCACAGGGCACGAGGACGAGCGGACGTTCGGCAAGTGCCGCTTCGATCTCGGGATCTGTCAACTCATCGAAGCGGCGACTCGCCATTCGCTTGGCCATTGGGAGGACCTTTACTCTTTCGCCGAGATCAGACTTTGCCGAGCTGGGCGATCACGGCGTTCATGTACGTCGGGTCAATGACCTGAGAGTACGAAGGAAGCTTGGTGATCGTCTTGAGCTGGAAAAGCTTGACGGCCGTGTAGTGCTCTGACTTCTGCGACAGGCCGACGTTCACGGGCCACGTCTTGGCAGCCTGGAGGAAGTGGACCGCGTTGGTCACTGCCCCACGGTCTTCCTGGGTCTCCTTGACACCGATGTTGATCAGGGCCGTCGTGTTCTTCGGGTTGTTCATCCAGCGGTTGGCGAGCGTCATCGCGGTGAGGAACCGCTCGGTGACGGCGACGTGGCTCTTGGCGTAGCTGTTGAGCGTCGTGATGCCGCCGTACCACCAGTTGGGCAACGTCTCGTATTCCTTGGCGAGGACCGTGGCCCCCGGCAACCCGTGCATGACAACGTAGGCATCGTCAATGTGGAACACGGCCACCTTGATCCGACCGGTCTCCAATGCGGGGACGAACTCCGAACGGGTCATCGTGATCGGATTCGTCTGGGATATGGTGACCCCAGCCGGCGCAAGGCACGCGGCGAGCGTCGTCACCGAGAAGCCGTCAGCGCCGGTCGAACCGACGGGCTGGCCAATGAGCTGGGTCGCTGAAGTGATGCCGGGTGCCGCGATGCACTCGGTGTCCAGCGTTTGCCCGTACGATGCGATTGCGCGGATCGGCGCGCCTGCCGCGGCCGCCTCGATGGCGTCAGTTGCCGAACTGAAGCCGAAGTTGATCGAGCCGGAGGTGGTGCCGAGTTCAGTCTGCAAGCCGTTGGGCATGGAGATGAAGTGCACGTTCAGGTGCTCCTTGGCAAAGAAGCCCTTGAGTTGGGCGACGTAGGGCGCCATGAAGATCACCTTCGGTGGCGACAGTGCGATGCCGACGCTGATGGTGGTCCACGGCATTCCCGCCGCTGTCGCGTTGCCCGTGCTCAGCATCAATCCGCCCGTCAGCGTCGCCATGGCGGCGAGACCTGTCGTCGCAAGGCGCACCCTGGTCGATATTGCTCGACTACTTCCAAAAAACTTCATTCGCAATCCCCCTGTTGTTGTTGTGAGCAAGATGCTCGATGTGTACTTCAATCACGTCTCGCCTCGCGACTACTGCGATATCGAATCCGCAATGTACCACTGCACTGCATTGCACTACCCTGCACCGCCCCTTGTTTTCTTCATTCGCTGACCGCGACTATTTGAACTAATTTCACTCGCCCTATGCTCGAAATCTCTAAGCGCTCTGGTAGAGCTTCGTGAGAACGAACTCGCGGTGACCCAGCACTTCGGCAGCGGTGAGCCGACCGCAGATCGTCTGATCAACGAGTTCACTGAGACGATCGCCCGCCTCTTCGAGCGAGAGGGTCCCATCGAGGATTTCCGAAACGTCGAGGTCGATGTGCTCGGCCATCGTGCTGGCCGTGATCGGGTTCGCCGTGAGCTTGATCACCGGCTCGATCGGGTTGCCAATGACGTTGCCTTGCCCGGTAGGGAAGATGTGCAGCACGGCACCCGCGCCGGCCATCAGGGTGATGGTCTCGGCGGCGGCGCACGAACTGTCCATGAAGTTCAGGCCGGCGCGCGTCGGCTGCTCGCCATGCGCGAGCGCACCGACGATCGGCACGGTTCCCGTCTTGGCGATGTTGCCCATGGCCTTCTCTTCGATCGTCGACAACCCGCCGCGGATGTTCCCTTCGGTCGGCTGTGAACCGAGTAGGTCCGCCCCGCTTCGCTCAATCATGGCGATGTAATTCGCGTAGAAGTCATTGAATTTTTGGCGAACTTCGTCGTCGACACAGCGCGCGGCGATGAGGTGCTCTCCACCAGTGAGCTCGCTCGTCTCGCCGAACAGCACCGTTCCACCGATGCCGACGTGGCGGTCAACGACCACTGAGGTCGTCGGGCAGGACCCGAGCCCGCTCGTCGTGTCGGACTCGCCGCACTTGATCGAGACGAGGACTTCCTCACGCTTGATCTCGACGCGCTCCAGGGCGCTCGCGTCCTGAAGCATCCGAGCGGCGTGGCGTGCGCCTTCGGCGATCGTTGCGAGGTCCCCGTGACGCTCGATGGCCAGGGCGACGACGGGCTTGCCGCTCTTCGCGATGGCGTCGGCGATCCGCTGAGCCCAGGCTGGCTCGATGCCGACGACGATGACCGCCGCGACGTTGGGGTTGGTCCCCGTGCCGATCAGCGTCTGGAAGGTCAGCTCGAGGTCGGCGCCGAACTGGAGGCGACCGTACGCGTGGGGCAGGGCCATGACGCCCTGCACGAGGCGTGCGATTCCTTCGGCCGCGGCATTGGAGATGTCGTCAACGGGAAGGACAATGACGTGATTTCGAATGCCGACCCGGCCATCGGCCCTTCGGTATCCGGTTAGGCGCTCTGATGCCATCTGGCACTCCTTACATTGTGGGTGTGAACTAGGTCACCGCGCGAGATTGCGTTGCGGGTGACGGCGATGCGGACTTGGTACTCAATGACGTCAGCCCCGGCAGCGAGATCGCCGAGGGCGACCTTGTGCCCAAGGGGAATGGCCTCGTTCACGGCCACGGTGGCCCGGCGCTGCGAATCGAGCCAGCCGGCAACGACCTCGCCAGGCGCGAGGTCGGTTACTGCCACTCCGACGTCGTCACCCTCGTTATGAACAAGAACGGCAATCTTCTTGCCGTCCCCCACGCTTGAATCTCCCACAACTGCCTCCGATATCTAGGTTGCGATCAACTTACTGCAGACGTCTGACCTCTATCCAGTCGGAACCTTATCAGTGGCCCAGAGTGCTGTCAAGATTCGGCCAAGGCACCTCGAAAGTGAGTCTGGTGTCACGCCTCGAGACCGTGAGACTTTGCGCCTACGCCCGCCGGAATCCTTCCAAGATGGGGCCGTCGGGCGCCCGTCGGGCTTCCAATGAGAGTTGCCGCGAGCTCGTTGTGGTGACTTCATTGAGTTCTCAGCGGGCCAAGCAGCTCAGATCCCTCATTGAATCGAGGCCGAACCGGTCGGGGCCGGCGTCTCGACAGCTTGTAAGCCGCGGCAGTCGACCGGCGATAGCTATCCCGGCGGCATCGTTTGATCCGGCGGCATCGTTGCTCGGTGGACGCCCGAGCGCAGCGTCAGGGCTGAACGGGACGGCGCGAACTCGAGGAATCATCGATCTGACGGACCAGACGCTTCGCCGTCGACGAGAGGGGCCTCTTTTTCGACCACACCATTCGTATCGACCGTTCGAGTAGCAGCCCTTCGGTCGCGACAACGACGAGTCGCCCGTCTTGAACATCGGTCTCAATCGCCAGGCGGCTCACCACCCCGGGGCCGGCGCCTGACGCCACGGCCGCCTTGATGGCCGTAGTCGAGCCCAGTTCAACCGACGTGGTCAACGTGAGACCGCGCGAGGACATCGCTCCCTCGAGGACTTCGCGAGTTCCTGACCCGGCCTCACGAACGACGAGTGGTGTTGTCGAGAGTTCGAGTGCGCTCACCGGCTTCCTTCGACGCGCCCACCGATGCGAAGGTGCCACAACCACCACGAGATTGTCGGACTGCACCGTCCGTGAACCCAACTCAGAAGGCGCATGGCGCCCCTCGACGAAGCCAATTTCAGCATCGCCGCGCAGCATCACCTCGATCACGTGCTGCGTATTGCCCATTTGCAGCGACACGATGATGGCCGGATCGCTGGCCCGAAGTCGATTGAGCCAACCCGGTACCAAGTACTCGGCGACCGTCATGCTGGCGACGACCCGCAGATGGGTCTTCCCATCCGAGCGCACGGCCTGAGCTCCCAGCAGAAGGCTCCTCATCCCTTCGAGCACCTCCTCGCTCCACTGAACCACCGCGACGCCGGCCGAGGTGAGTTGCGCTCGGCCGTGCGACCGGTCGAGAAGCTGGAGGTCCAGGGCCCGCTCCAACGAGCGCAGGCGCATGCTGGCCGCCGGTTGGCTCATGGTGTGCCTGAGCGCGGCCTGGCGGATCGAGCCCAGCTCGGCGACACTGTGGAGAAGATCAAGCGAACGAACGTCGGGGACCGGTTCGATTAGTGGCATAAGGAAACCTTATAGCTATGTAACCAGATCCGGACTTCCTGACGCGAACGAAGTCATCGATGATGGAATCAGTGACAAGTCAAGTCCCCCGGCCCGTGTCCATCAAGAGTCGCGTGGGAGACAACGCCGAGCAGAACCTCGCGAAAAAAGATCGAGTGCTGACGCTTCTTCCGGGCCTGATGGCCGCAGTGGTGCTCGGCACCGTCGCGACAGTACTGGGGCACCTTGTCCCCGTCGTCGGTGCTCCGGTCTTCGCCATCGTCGGTGGAATTGGCATCGCGCTTCTCCGACAACCCTCCAATCGCGAGCGTCCCGGACTCGCGTTCTCCAGCAGGGTCGTCCTGCAGGGGTCCATCGTCGTGCTCGGCACCGGATTATCGTTCCATCAAGTGCTCGTCACCGGGACCTCGTCGCTGCCGGTACTGCTCGGATCGTTGGCGGTTGCGCTGGTCGGTGCGGCGATCCTTGGCCGCATCCTTTCGATAGATAAAGACCTGCGCACGCTCATCGGAGTCGGCACTGGTATCTGCGGGGCCTCGGCTATCGCGGCCACCAACGCGGTCATCTCGGCATCGGAGGCCGACGTTTCTTACGCCATCGCCACCATCTTCACTTTCAACGTCGTCGCCGTCTTGGTGTTTCCCACCCTTGGTCATCTCCTCAGTCTTTCTCCCCACGCATTCGGTCTCTGGGCGGGAACCGCCATCAACGACATGTCATCGGTGGCCGCGGCGTCATCGATCTTCGGACACGGCGCGACCTCCTACGCGGTGGTGGTGAAGCTGACCCGTACGCTCATGATCATCCCGATCTCCATCGGACTGGCGTTTTGGCGTTCCCGACAGAACCACCACCCGGATGCCTCGGCCCAGATTCCTCGCGCGCTTGGGAACCTTCGCCAGATCATGCCGGTGTTCATCGGCTGGTTCCTCGTGACCGTGACCGCCAACACGGTGGGTCTCGTGCCAGGGTCTTGGCACGGAGTTCTGTCAGGCATCGCCCAGGTGATGATCACTGTCGCACTTGCTGCGATCGGCCTTTCCACCAACTTCCGCGATATTCGTCGGGCCGGACTCAAGCCACTTGCTTTGGGCGCGATGCTCTGGCTTCTGGTGGCGCTGAGCAGCCTCGGACTCCAACTTGCTACCGGGAAACTCGCCTAGTTGTATTGACCAACTAGGTCATTG
>PKYK01000006.1 GCA_003133665.1 Acidimicrobiaceae bacterium
CGTCCCCGACGACGTCGTGAAGTGGGTGTCACCGTTGTAGGTGGCCGTGAACGTGAGGTTGGTCCCCGGCGTCACCAGAACGGCGCCCGCGCAGGTCGTCGCCGGCAGCGTCGCCGTGCAGATCGTCGTGGCGCCTTGGGTGACGGTGACCGTCCCCGACGGCGTCCCCGAACCCGGTGACACTGGTGCCACTGCCACGGTGAAGGTTCCCGACTGGCCGTAGACGAGCGTCCCGGCCGGCGGCGTCAATGAGGTCGTGGTCGAGGACTGGCCCACGGTCTTGGCGGCCGTCCCCGACGACGTCGTGAAGTTCGCGTCACCGTTGTAGGTGGCCGTGAACGTGAGGTTGGTCCCCGGCGTCACCAGAACGGCGCCCGCGCAGGTCGTCGCCGGCAGCGTCGCCGTGCAGATCGTCGTGGCGCCTTGGGTGACGGTGACCGTCCCCGACGGCGTCCCCGAACCCGGTGACACTGGTGCCACCGCCACGGTGAAGGTCCCCGACTGGCCGTAGACGAGTGTCCCGACCGGCGGCGTCAATGAGGTCGTGGTCGAAGCGTGGTTGACAACTTGGGTAATCGACGGCGACACCGCCGAGGCGGCGAAGCTGGTCGAACCCAGGTACTGCGCTGTAATGGTGTGCGAGCCCGGCGCAGTGTAGGCGGCAGCCGTACAAGCGGCTTGACCCGAGCCGTTGACGGCCACGCCAGTAGCCCCGCCGCAGGTGATGATCGCCACGCCGCCGTCGAAGAACTCGATGTTGCCCGCGGTCGGGGTGCCCGAGCCCGAACTGACGGTGCCGGTGTAGGTCACAGCTTGTCCGACGACTGTGGGACTGCCAGTGGTCGACACGACCGCGGTGGTGGTCGCGGCCGCTGCGGCTGACACGACGATAACCTGGCCCGTGCTGGTACCGGTACCGAAGGATCCGCCGCCGGTGCCCGCGGCACAAGTGGCCTCTGTGTGCGCGATCGCTTGAATAGTCAGAGCATCACTCCCGATTGGAGTTGTGCCCGATGTCGTCGCAGTTACGGTGAAGTCCTTTCCGCCAGTAGCGTCTGAACAAGCCGCCCCGGCCACGGCTCCAAGCGTCACTCCGGTGGGGACAGCCGTAAATGTAATGTCACTTGGTTGCACCCAGACGTGTTGTGTTGTGTTTCCGACCGTCACTACGTGGATCGTTAATACGGTCTGTTGACCTCGGGGCACGGGATTGGGTGCCTGGTTTGTGATCGTAGGAGGATTGACCGTCGCACCCGCTGGCAACGCGGTGACGGCGAGGGTGCCCGCGATTGAGCCGACAACTAGCGACGCGGACAAGAAAGCAATGTTCGCACGGTGGCGAAGTTGTGTGGAACGGAAGGACCTCTTGCATTCAACGGCTTCACGCGAAGAGGGGCTCAACTCGTTGGTTGTTCCATCCCTGGTGCCCATGACGCTCTCCCGACGCTCGTTCTTCCATCACAAACGATGATGAAGAAAATCGACAGGGCGTCGGGTTCGCCATTCGCTCCCCTCAAGCCCGGCGACCAAACACGGCTCGAGGATCATCACTTCACCCTCACTGCCAGATCGCACTCCTGCCCTTGAAGGGAGGCGCCTGCTGAAGCGGTACTGAACAACATGCAGGATGGTAGAACAATTTTCTGACACGTGCAAATCAAATCTTCGACACTGATCCCCCTCACAACTCCAAGAAACCTTGATGGAGTGAGACCGCCCATATATAGGGTGAAGTCAGGAAAGCCGGGTCGTCGGTCCTGTGAGACAAGGGAATCACTTCACAAAGACCAGCAACAAATTGGGTTTCGTCAATTGCTTTTCACAATTCCAAAGATGAGTTACATCTATGTCGTTAGTTTCGCGCGGCCCGAGAAAACAGTATTCAGAAATTGAGTTCTCACGCTCGAGGATTGGTCACTGGTCGCCCGAGAATCGAAGGAGCTCGTCGACAGTTTTTTCACTGTCCGGTCTGATGTGTGCTGCGAGGACTCGATTGTCGTCTGGCTCCCGCTTCCTTTCACTGTCTGCAACTTGCCAATGACGCCGCGGTGGTGTCCCCTAACGTTCGATGGAATGAAGAAGAACCTCGCGATCCTGCAGTTGGTCCGCCACCGCGATCCCACACTTCTCGTTTCGGGTCAGGCTGTCTCCAGTTTCGGCGACGGCGTTGCCCTGGTGGCCCTCACTTTATTGGTGCTCGATACCACGCACCACAGCGTGTCCAAACTGGCCTGGTTCGCCGCCGCTCGCATGATTCCGATGGTCGCGTTCTTGTTGGTCGGTGGCGCCGTCGTGGACCGATTCTCGCGACGGTTACTTCTTCTGATCTCTGACGTCATGCGCGCCGTGCTGACCGGCGTGCTCGTCGCCTTCATCGGTTTTGGCATCCTGCGGTTCTGGGAGTTGCTGATCTTCGCCGTTCTGTTCGGAACCTTCGACGCGGTGTTCATGCCGGCGATATCGGCCATCACGCCCGAGATCGTTCCCAAGGATCTGCTCCCGGCGATGAACTCGATTCGCCCGCTCACCGGAAACTTGGTCGGCGGCATGATCGGGCCAGCAGTCGGCGGCATACTCGCGGCGTGGAGCACGACCGGAGCAATCGGTGTTGACTGTGCGACCTTCGTCGTGAGTGCCAGTTCACTCGCACTGATGAAGCCAACCCCGAAACCGAATCGCAATGAGAGCGCTTCGATGCTCGACGACATCCGTGAAGGTGTTCGTTACGTCCGCGACACCCGGTGGCTCTGGACGACGCTGGCCGCGGTCGCCGCGGTGAACGCATTCGTCTTCGTTCCGATGGCGGTACTGATTCCCTACTTCTTGCTCCACGATCTGCGCACCAGCAAGTTGATCGTCGGTTACTTCTTCGCCGTCGGTGGTCTGGCCGGAACTGTCGGTGCACTCATCGCCTCAAATCTGAAGATGCCGCGCCGCCGTATTCGCATCATGTGGATCTACTGGACGATCGGCACGTTCTCCGCATTGATAATCGGCGTGGCGACCAACTACTGGCAAGTGTTCATCTTTCCGATCGTCGCGTCGCCGACGATGATCTTCGGCAACGTGATCTGGGAGTCGATGATGCAGAGCGAGGTTCCGAGAGAGCTCCTGGGTCGGGCGAGTTCGGTCGACTGGTTCGTCTCGCTCGGCATCAGCCCGATTGGATTGGTCGTCGCCGGTCAGCTGAGCAACCACATCGGCGTGCGAACGTACTTCGTGGTGATGGCACTTCTCACCGGCGTCCCCGGTCTCTACATCCTGACCTCACGCCGCATCAACGCGATCGACCGCGAGCGGATCAGCGTATAGGTAACTGCGGGGCGAACGCCAGCGACAGGCCGACCAGACGCGAACCCTTCTTGGCGTTGCTCGGGTAGATCAACTCGGTTCGAAAGGATCGGCCCTTGGCTTCGCCGGTTCGGCCGCCTCGTACTTCGATCCACTCTTCGTTCGTCGCCTCATTGAGCACGTGGGCCACGAAGACCCAGCTCTGACGCCGCTCCTTCACACCGTCGACGACGACGGCGTCACCCGACCTCACGCCGTGCCAGTGGGTGGTGCGCACCAGGTTCCCTTGACGGGTCACTTCGGGGCGCTTCTTCACACCTAATTTCTACTCGTTGCGAGCAGTCATCTGAAGTGATGAGAATCCAGATGTTCTCCCGTCAGGTCCCCTCCGGATCCCTGAACCGTCACTGAGGCAGCCGAGCGACCTCGGGTTCGAAGCGAGAAGGGTGAGACTCCCCTTCCGACCGCAGATTTGGGGCAACCAACGTGTGACACGCGTACCCTACGGTGAACACCATGACCTTCTCCGATCCGCTCCCGAAATCGCTCTCCCCCTCGCGACTGGCCGACTTCCAGGCCTGTCCGCGCCGGTACCAGTACGCGTCGATCGAGCGGATCCCCCAGCCGGCCTCCTACGCCACCGCCAAGGGACGATTCGTCCACTACGTCTTCGAGCAGCTGTTCCTCCTGCCCGCCGAGGAGCGGACCATCGAACGGGCCCGCGAGTACGTGACGCCCGCCGTCGGCGCGATCCTCACCGTCGACGTGCGCAATGACCTCGGGATGGACGACGAGATGGTGGCGCGGCTGCTCGTCGAGACCGAGGCGATCATCGTGACCTACTTCACGATGGAGGACCCCCGCGAGGTCAACCACGAGGGCGTGGAGCTTCGCCTCGGCGTCACCGTCGACGGCGTGCCGCTGTTTGGCATCCTCGACCGCCTCGACCGCGACGACCTGGGCAACCTGATCATCGTCGACTACAAGACCGGGGCCCTGCCCAACCGCAACTTCGACGCCAAGACCTTCGCCAACTCCGAGCTCTACGCCGCCCTCTGCGAGGCCAAACTGGGCGAACGACCCACCAAGATCCGCCTGCTCTACGTGGCCCACGGCGAGGCGGTGGAGCGGAACATCACCGAAGTGGTCGTGCGGGCCCGCCGCGTGGCGGCCGCCAGTGCCTGGGACCGGATCAACCGCTACTACCTCGACGGCGAGTTCCCGGCGACGCCCTCTACCAATACGTGTCGCTTCTGCGCCTACAAGGAGACGTGCCGCGCCAGCGGCGTCCCCGTTCCCTCGTAGGAGTCGCACTCAGGACTTAAGTCCCCCGTTACGCCCTCCGCCGACCCGGTCCCCCGACGTATCGTTCGCTGAAGCGCAGCATCCGAAGTGTCAGCGCAGGTGCCTCGGCACGCGAAAGGACCACGCATGCAACTCGTACCGCCCGGACCACGCGGCAGTAACGGCGCAGTCACGGCCCCCGACGGCGCGCACGCCACTTCCGGCGGCGACCCAGAGTCGTGCATCGGCCAAGAGAACCCGGCCGCGATGCTCGGCCACCGCCAGCAGGCCAAGTGTCTGCTGATCGGTGGTAGTCCCCAAGAGCTAGAGCCCTTCTAACCATGGGGATTAGACCGTCTCGCGTCGGCATCATCGACGCGGCGACAGACCGGCCACCCGGCTGGTGGAACAGCTATGACCCCTCGTGTTCCACCAGTCGGATGGCTATTACGACGAATCGAGCCGGCCGCGCTCTGCCCGCGAGACGTCTCGCTCGGGCGGGCTCGAACCCCGGTGGTGTCTTCGAGGGGCACCCGTAGGCTTTGGGCGTGACTTCCTTCAAACTCTCCTTTGACTATCGCTGCCCATTCGCGAAGAACATCCACCTCCACGTGATCACGGCGCTGCGCGCCGGAGCCGACTTCGACGTGACGTTCGTGCCGTGGACCCTCAGCCAGGGCTATCGCGCCGAGGGTGACCCCGACGTGTGGGCCGATCCGGCCCACGACGCGGACCTCTTGTCCCTCGCGGTCGGGGTGTCGATCCGCGACCAGCAGCCCGACAAGTTCCTCGACGCCCACGAGGCCCTCTTTCGCGCCCGGCACGAACGCGCCATTCGCCTGATCAACCTCGACGAGATCGACGGTGTGTTGCGACCCCTGGGGCTCGACATGGACGAGATCCGCTCCGACGTCGCCTCGCGGCGCCCCCACGCCGTCATTGGCCAGAGCTACGAGGAGTTCTCGAAGTTCGAGGCCTTCGGCGTGCCAACTTTCGTGGTGGGCGACGACGCCACTTTCGTGCGCTACATGACCACGCCCGGCGACAACGCGATGGATTCGGTGAAGATCATCGACTCATTGCTGACGCTGATGGCCCACGAGCCCGAACTCAACGAGTTCAAGCACACCCGCCTGCCGCTCTAGCTACAGGCTCAGGCGCACGGCCATCTCGAGCAGCGCCAGCAGGCCGAGCACCAACGGCGGGTTGAAGAACTTGGCCTTGTCGCCCTTTCGAACGTGGACGACGACCGCACCCATCATCAACAGGAAGAACCCCGCCGCGGCGAGTTCGTTCAGGACCGCCCAGAACGACGAGCCCTTCGCCGCCAGTCCGGCGAGCAGTCCCACGGCCCCGGCGATCTCGAGAGAACCGATGCGCTGGTAGGCGCGCTTGGTGAAGCCCAGGTTGCCGGCCGACTCGGACATGGCGGGGTTGAAGATGACCTTCTGCAGACCGGACGTGAGAAACGCCAGGCAGAGAATGATCGCGAGAAAACTGGCAACGACTGACATTGAGACTCCTTGTGGGTCCCAAGGTTAGTTGGCGCCTTTGGCGATTCTGGCGGCCAGAGGAGCGCCTACTGATTCGATTGGTAGTCGAGCAGTACCGCCGTCGCCGCGTCGCGTTCCACCGCGTTGCCCGACGGTGCGCCCGAGAACTCGGTGACCCCCGCGTCGGCGAGTTCGCGCAACTGCTCGAGGACCTGCTCGCGCGAACCGATCAGGCTGACGTCGGCCGGACCGGCGGCGCCCTCTCGTTCCAACATCGCGGCGTAACTCGGCAAGGTGGCGTACGTCGCGTAGGTCTCGTTGATGCGCACCCGCGCCGCGTCGGCGTTGCCGGTCACGGCGATGGGCAGGGCGCACACGATGCGCGGGCTCGGCCGGCCCGCCGCCGCGGCGGCGGCGGTGATGGTCGGGGTGATGTGCGACGCGATGGTCTTGCGCCCGGTCATCCAGAGCAGCGTGCCGTCGGTCTTGGTTCCGGCGAGTTGAAGCATCTTCGAGCCCATCGCGGCGATGAGCAGTCCCGGGACCCGGACGTCCTTCGGACCGAGCGCACTCACCGTGACCGCGCGAACCAGCGCACCCTGGGTCGCGACGTTCTCCCCGCGCAGCATCGGCGCGAGGGCGTCGACGTACTCGCTCATGTAGGTGAAGGGTCGCTCGAAGGAGAGCCCCCAAAGGCCTTCGACGATGACCTTGTGCGAGAGCCCGATGCCGAGCGACAGGTGGCCGCCGATCGCGTCCTGGACGGTTCGGGCCTGGGCCGCGAGCATCGAGGGGTGTCGGGGCTGGATGGGCACGACCGCCGTGCCGAGGTCGAGGTCGGGGATCTCGCGCCCGACGATCGCCAGCACGGTCAGGGTGTCGGGGCCGAAGATCTGCGACGACCACATGGAGGTGAAACCCATGTCGCGCAGTCCGCGCGCCCGCTCCAGCGTCTTCTCGAGCGGCCCGTCGGTCCCCAGCCCAATGGCGATGCGCATAGTCCCCTGCCCCTTTGTCGACCAGTAGCGTGTCGGTCGTGTCGAACACCTCTCAAACTAGTGGCGCCGTCCACGTCGGGGTGATTGGCGGAGGCCAGTTGGCCCGGATGATGGGCGAGGCCGGGCACGGCGTCAACGTGCACCTGACGGTGCTCGCGAGCTCGCCCGATGACGCCGCGATCGAGCACTGCGATGACGCGGTGATCGGCGATCCGCAGGACTTCGAGGCCCTCGAGACCCTCGCGTCGCGCGTCGACGTGGTGACCTTCGACCACGAACTCGTAGGTCTCGACCAGATCGCCGAACTCGAACGGCGCGGCGTCGTGGTGCGGCCCGGATCGCACGCGCTGCGCTTCGCCGTCGACAAGGCCTACCAGCGCAGTGCCCTCGCCGGCGCCGGCCTGCCGGTGCCGCGCTTCATGGTGGTCTCCTCGTCGTCGGACCCGCGACTGGGTGCATTCCTCGACGAGCTGGGCGACGCCGTCGTGGTAAAGACCGCCCGCGGCGGCTACGACGGGCGCGGCGTCTGGTTCCCCGGCAGCCACGAAGAAGCACTCGAGATCATCGGGCGTCTCGACGCCGAAGTCGTCGTCGAGGAGCGCCTCGAACTACTGGGCGAGGTCGCCCAGCTCGTCGCCCGGGCCGTCGACGGATCGGTCATGCTCTACCCCCTCGTCACGACGGTCCAGTCCGACGGCATGTGCACCGAGGTCCGCTTCCCCGCCGAGGTCGCCACCGTCCTCGCCGCGCAGGCCGAAGAACTCGGCGAACAACTGGCCTCGCTGCTCGACGCCGTCGGCATCCTCGCGATCGAGTTCTTCGTGACCCACGCGGGTCTCGTCGTGAACGAGGTGGCCCTGCGGCCCCACAACTCGGGCCACTGGACCATCGAGGGCACGACGACCAGCCAGTTCGAGAACCACCTGCGTGCGGTGAGCGGACAGGCCCTCGGCGTCGTCACCGCGACCGCGCCGTGCGCGGTGATGGTCAACGTCGTCGGGGACGACGAGCCCAGTTCGCTCGGCGCCGCGCTGGAGGTACTCGGCGTGCACGTGCACGACTACGGAAAGTCGTGGCGTCCGGGGCGCAAGCTCGGCCACGTGACGGCCCTCGGTGACGACGCCCGGGCCGCGCACGTGCAAGCATGGAGGGGTGCGCGCGCGTACGGCACGAGGACCCGGGAGACGTAGTGCAACCACTTGTCGGCATAGTGATGGGCAGCTCGTCCGACCACGAGGTCATGGCCGACGCGGCCGCCATTCTCGAGCGCTTCGCGATCCCCTACGAGATCCACGTCGTGTCGGCCCACCGGACCCCCGAGGCGATGGTCGAGTACGGGCGCAGCGCGCGGGCCAAGGGACTGCGCGTCCTGATCGCCGGCGCCGGCGGCGCGGCGCACCTGCCGGGCATGCTGGCGGCGGTCACCACCCTGCCGGTCATCGGCGTGCCCGTCGCGCTCGCGCGCCTCGACGGCATGGACTCGCTGCTCTCCATCGTCCAGATGCCGCGCGGCGTTCCCGTGGCGACCGTCGCCATCAACGGCGCGGCCAACGCCGGACTGCTGGCGGCGCGGATCCTGAGCGTCGGCAACGACCCGCTGGGCGACGCCCTCGAGGCCTACCGGCTCGAGCTCGCGCGCCAGGCCCAGGACCAGGACCGAACCCTGCCTCGAAGCTGAGCGAGTCTTAGCCCCGCTTTAGGAAACTCCGTCGTGCGCTGGCGCCCTCACCCCCTAGTCTCTACTTGTAACGAAGGAGGCCCTCCATGGGTTTATGGAAGCAGTTCACCACCATCTTTAGGGGCAAGACGAGCGCGGCGCTGAACCGCGCCGAGGACCCGCGCCAGACGCTCGACCTCTCCTACGAGCAGCAGCTCGACAACCTCACCAAGGTTCGCCGCGCCGTCGCCGACGTCGCCACCGCGCGCAAGCGCGTCGAGATCCAGGCCGAGCAGCTGAAGGCCCAGGGCGACAAGCTGGCCGAGCAGGCCAAGGCCGCCCTCGGGCAGAACAACGAGCCGCTGGCGCGCGAGGCCCTCACCCGCCGAGAGGCCATCGCGGTCCAACTGAAGGACCTCGACACCCAGCACGCGACCATCGTCGAACAGGAGCAGAAGCTCACCGAGACCTCCCAGCGCCTCCAGACCGAGGTCGAGGCCTTCCGCACGAAGAAGGAGACCATCAAGGCGACCTACACCGCCGCCGAGGCGTCCGCGCACATCTCCGAAGCCGTGAGCGGCATCTCGACGTCGATGAGCGACGCCGGCGCGGCGATGCAGCGCGCCCAGGACAAGGTGGCCTCGATGCAGGCGCGCAGCGGAGCGCTCGACGAGTTGTTGTCCTCGGGGGCCCTCACCGACCTGACCTCGACGCGCGACGACATCCAGGCCCAGCTCGACAAGGTCAGCGGGACGTCCAACATCGACGCCCAGTTGGCCGCGCTGAAGGCGCAGCTCGGCAGCGGAGAAACGGGTGCCCTGTCCTCGGGCGAAGGCTCGTAACGATGGCGAAATCGAAGATTGAGAACGACCGCGGGCTGAACGTCCGGATGTTCGTGACGGGCCTCGCGCTCGTCCTGCTCTACGCCATCGTCGTCACGCTGCTGTTGCGATTCGGCGTCTCGATGGTGGCGGTCATCGTCATCGGCGCGGTGCTGCTCTTCTGCCAGTTCTACTTCTCGGACAAGATCGCGATGTTCTCGATGCACGCGCACGAGGTCACGCCCGAGCAAGAGCCCCGTCTGCACCAGATCGTCGACCGTCTCTGCCTGCTCGCCGACATGCCCAAGCCCCGCGTGGGCGTCGCCGAGATGGACATGCCCAACGCCTTCGCCACCGGGCGCAGTCCCAACAACGCCGTGATCTGCGCGACCCGCGGGCTGATGGCCCGGCTGAGCGACGAGGAGCTCGAGGCGGTCCTCGCGCACGAGCTCAGCCACGTGGCGCACCGCGACGTCGCGGTCATGACCATCGCCTCGGGCGTCGGGATGCTCGCGGGACTGGTCAGCCGCATTGCGATGTGGGGCGCGATGTTCTCGGGCGGCGGACGCGGCAAGGACGAGGAGCAGATGGTCCTGCTCGAGATCGCCACCTGGATCATCTCGCTCGTGATCTACGTGGTCGCCTACTTGCTCACCATGGCCCTCTCGCGCTACCGCGAGTTGGCGGCCGACCGGTCCGGGGCGATCCTCATCGGCAAGCCCAGCGTGCTCGCCAGCGCGCTGGTGCACATCACCGGCGACATCGGACGCATCCCGCGCACCGACCTGCGCAAGGCCGAGGGGATGAACTCCTTCTTCTTCGTCCCGGCGCTCGCGAGCGGCACCGCGGCCTCGCTCTTCTCCACGCACCCCTCGCTGGAGAAGCGCCTCGACCAGCTGAACCGGCTCGAGCGCGAGCTGAACGGCTAGTGGGCCTGCGCGACACGATCTTCGGACGGACCAAGCCGGTCGCGCCCAAGCTCGACAATCTCTTCGCGCTGCCCAGCGCGGCGCTGACCCTGCAGTCCCAGTTGGACCTCGTCACCTCGGGAGAGGCCGGCCTCTGCTTCAAGGCCGGCAGCGGCGAATCGTCGATCACCAGTGACGACGACCTGCTCGAACTGCTCGACTTCGACGAGAGCACCGGGAAGATCTCGCTCACCACCGACGACCTGGGCTTCAAGTGGCTGGTCATCCACGACGGCGACATCGGCAATCTCGTCACGCGCATCCACGGCGCCAACACGTCGATGGTCGAGCACGGCCTCGGGTCCCGGCTGCTCTGCGCGGTCTTCGGCTTCGTGCCGGCGACCCCGCCCGGCGAGGGATCCGTGCGCCTGGTCTACCTGTTGAAGCAGGGAACCTTCTACCCCTTCGCCCCGACCGGGGCCGACAAGCGCGACAACGAGCTCGAGCTTCGGGTGCAGTCGTTCCTCAGCCACGACCTGCCGATGGAGAAGGACCTCTCGCGCTGGATGGCGCTGTGGAACCTGCCCGTCAACTAGTGGACGACGAAGTGGCTGAACTGGCTCGTGACCAACTCGTCGAGGGCCTCGGCGTAGGCGAGGTCGAGTCGGGTGAGACCGCCCCGGTCGTGCGTCCAGAGTTCGAAGCGGACCTCTCGGTAGCCGACCGTGAGCACCGGGTGATGGTCTAGCCGCTCGGCCAGCGCCACCTGGGCCTGGACCAGGCGCACGGCGCTCGGGTAGTCAGTGGTGTGCAGGACGCGGCTCAGATGACCGTCGATCACCCGCCACGACGGGTGCGACACCAGCCACTCCTCGACCACCTTCTCGTCGAGGAGCGCCGGACGGGTCACGGATGGGTCATGTCCTCGGGCACGACCGCCGCGTCGAACTGCTCGGCGGTGAGAAAGCCCAGCGACATCGCGGCCTCGCGCAACGTGGTCCGCTCCTTGTGGGCCTTCTTGGCGACCTGGGCCGACTTGTCGTAGCCGATGATCGGGTTGAGCGCGGTCACCAGCATCAACGAGTTGTTGAGGTGGTGGGCGATTCGTTCGTAGTCGGGCTCGATTCCCTCGACGCAGAACTCGCGGAACCGGTCGCAGGCCTCGCTCAACAGGTCGATCGAATTGCAGAGGTTGTGGATCATGACCGGCTTGCAGACGTTGAGCTCCAGGTTGCCGCGCGATCCGGCGATACCGATGGCCGTGTCGTTGCCGAAGACCTGGATGGCGACCATGATCATCGCCTCGGACTGGGTGGGGTTGACCTTGCCCGGCATGATCGAGCTGCCCGGTTCGTTCTCGGGCAGCTGCAGTTCGCCGAGACCCGAGCGCGGGCCCGAGCCGAGCCAGCGCAGGTCGTCGGCGATCTTCGTGAGGCTGGTCGCGAGCGTCTTGATGGCCCCGTGGGCGAAGACCAGGGCGTCGTGCGCCGCCAGCGCCGCGAACTTGTTGGGCGCGGTGACGAACGGCTGGCCGGTCAGCGCGGCGATCGTGTAGGCGACCCGCTCGCCGAACTCGGGGTGCGTGTTGAGGCCGGTGCCGACGGCCGTGCCGCCGGCCGCGAGCTCGTAGAGACCGGGCAGCACCAGGCGCAGGCGGTTGAGGTCGGCGTCGAGTTGGGCCACGTAACCCGAGAACTCCTGGCCCAGCGTGAGCGGCACGGCGTCCATCAGGTGCGTGCGTCCGATCTTGACGACGTCGGCGTACGCCTGCGCCTTCGCGTCGAGGGCGTCGCGCAGGCGCGTCACCGAGGGCACCAGCCGGTCGGAGATCTCGACGACCGCGGCGATGTGCATGGCCGTCGGGAAGGTGTCGTTGGACGACTGGGACATGTTGACGTGGTCGTTCGGGTGCACCGGGTCCTTGCTGCCCATCACGCCACCGGCCAACTCGATGGCGCGGTTCGCGATCACCTCGTTCACGTTCATGTTGGTCTGGGTCCCCGAGCCGGTCTGCCAGATCCGCAGCGGGAACTCGTCCATCAACAGACCGTCGATGACCTCGCGCGCGGCCCGCTCGATCAGCTCGGCGCGCTGCTCGTTGAGCTTGCCGAGGGAGTGGTTCACCTCGGCGGACGCGTACTTCAGCACCCCGAAGGCGCGGATCAGCGCCGGCGGCATCGTCTCGTGGCTGATGGCGAAGTGGTGCAGGCTGCGCTCGGTCTGGGCTCCCCAGTAGTGGTTGGCCGGCACCTCGATGGTGCCCATGGTGTCGGATTCGATGCGAACGTCGGTCATGGCCGGTTCTCCCTACTTCTTGCTCGGCTTCGTGGCCGAAGTTGTCTTGCGCGGCTTGGTGGCCGGACCCTTGTTGCCCGGCTTGGTGGCCGGACTCTTCTTGGCGGCGGCCTTGGTCGGCGCGCCGTACAGCTTGATGCCCTTCGCGACGACCTTGCGCGCCAGGGCCACGTCCAGGCCGCGCGGTCCGTCGCCGTGGCCGGGCACCTCCAAGAGGAGCGGGAGGTTGCGGATCTTCGGGTGCCCCACCAGCGGGGCCAGGCCCTTGGAGCCGATGGTCCCCTCGTCGATGTTGGCGTGGCGGTCGCGGTTGGCGCCGAGTTCGACCTTGGAGTCGTTCAGGTGCAGGCACCGCAGGCGTTCGATGCCGATCCGGTCGTTGATCTCCTTGACCAGCCTCTTGGCGCCCGCGAGCGTCGAGTAGTCGACCCCGCTCGCCCAGAGGTGCTGGGTGTCGATGCAGAGCCCGAGCCGCTCGTCGCCCCCGCAGGCGTCGATCAGCGCCTCGATCTCCTCGAGGCTGCGCCCGACCGTGCCGCCGGTGCCGGCCGCGTTCTCGATCAGGATCGGGCAGTCGGCCACGCCCGCGGGCGCGGGGTCGGCGTCGTCGAGGGCGCGCTCGAAGGCCTCGGCGACCTGGCCCACGACCTCTGCGAAGCCGGCGCCCATGTGGCTCCCGACGTGCAGCACCACGCCCGACGCGGCCATGGCGCGCGCGACCGAGAGGTTGCTGGTGAGACACTCGACGGACTTCTCGTAGAGCTCGCGGTTCCCCGTCGCCAGGTTGATGAGGTACGTCGCGTGACAGAAGGTGTCGGTGATCGTCGGGTGGGCCGCCTGCGCGTCGCGGTAGGCGGCCAGCACCTCGGGTGAGTACTGCGACGGCTTCCACATCCGCGGACTCTGGATGAAGACCTGGATCGAGGTCGCGCCGATGTCGACCCCGGCCTGCAGCGACGGGATCAGCTTGCCCCCGCCGCGGACGTGTGCACCGATGTTCATTACAGTAAAACTAGTGGCCGCTGCGCCCCCGACCGATAGGACATCCGATGGCCGAAACCTTTACCGACGCCGCCCGCGCCATATTCGCGAAGAAGGTGCTCGCCCACGTCGCGAGCCTCGGTCCCGACGGCGCGCCGAACGTGACGCCGGTCTGGGTCGAGCTCGACGGCGACGACATCGTCATCAACACCGCGCTCGGCCGGGCCAAGGCGCGCAACCTCGCCTCGGACTCGCGCGTGGCGATCTCGCTGACCGACCCCGACCACAACTCGACCGTGGTGGCGGTGCGCGGCACCGTGGTGGGCTTCACGACCATCGGCGCCGACGAGGTCATCGACCGGCTCGCGAAGAAGTACCTCGACGTCGACGCCTACCCCTACCGGCGCGAGGGCGAGGTGCGCGTGACCGTGACGATCCGACCCGAGCGCATCGCCCAGCAGCCCGAGTAGCCCTAGGCGAGGGTCGTCAGCGCGCCCGCGTCCGACGTGGCCCGCCGGAGTTCGCGGAGCACCGTGTCGTCATGCACCAGCGCGTCGCCGTCCCAGCTCCACACGACGATCCGATTGGGGGGTGCGGGACGGTTGTAGGCGTGACGCAGCGTGGCGACGTCGTTCTCGAACGTCACCTCGTCGTCGGTCAGGAGCGCCGACACCACGTCGGCGTGCGACCGGGGACGCTCGGCGGCGCTGACCACGACGTGGTCGAGTCGCACGAGCCAGCCGAGGGTCTTCACGTCGCGCGCCGCCAGCGCCGCCGGGTAGGCCGGCGAGACCTCGAGCCAGACGCCGATGGGCCCGCTGAGTTGATCGCGCAACGCCGCGATCACCATGACGACGTTGGCGTCAGCGCACGAGACGACGACCGGCCGGGAGCGTCGGGCGACGACGCCGGGCACCTGTTCGAACCGGGCCAGCGATGTCTCGAGGCGCGTCAACTCCACGGCTAGGGCTGCAGGTCTTCCTTGGGCAGGCGCTCGATGTTGACGTCGCGAAAGGTGAGGATCCGCACCGACGGCACGAACCGGGCGGCCCGGTACATGTCCCAGACCCAGGCGTCGTGCAGCGTCACCTCGAGCAGCGTCGGAGTGGACGACGAGCGGACGTCCACGACGACGTCGTTGGCGAGGTAGAAGCGGCGGTCGGTCTCGACGGCGTAGTCGAACATCCCGACCACGGCCTTGTACTCCTGCACCAAGGCCAGTTCGAGGGTCGACTCGTAGTCGTCGAGCTCTTCTTCGCCCATGGAGGCGTTTCTACGCGCGCTCGGTGACGCGGAGCTCCTTGATCTTGGCGGCCTTTCCACGCAGATCACGGAGGTAGTACAGCTTGGCGCGGCGGACATCGCCGTAGGAGTCGACTTCGATCTTGGCGATCGTCGGGGCGTGCACGGGGAACGTGCGCTCCACGCCGACACCGAAACTGATCTTGCGAACGGTGAAGGTCTCCTGGACGCCCGAGCCCTGGCGGCGGATGACGACGCCCTGGAAGACCTGGACGCGCGTGCGGGTGCCCTCGATGACGCGTACGTGGACCTTCACGGTGTCACCGGGACGGAAGGCGGGAATGTCGTCGCGAAGCGAGTCGCGGTCAATGAGGTCAGTCGGATTCATGAGAGCGGTCCCTTTCGGATCACTGAGGACTTCAAAGTTTAGCCGTTTTGGCCGGTCTCATCCAACAGAGCGAATTCGGCCAGTATCGACCGGTCCCCGTCGCTCAGCCCGCCCCGGCGCGCAATCAGGTCCGGCCGGCGCGCGATCGTGCGCGCCAGCGCCTGGGCGCGGCGCCAACGGGCGACCACCGCGTGGTTCCCCGAGCGCAGCACGTCGGGAACGACCAGTCCGCGGAACTCGGCGGGCTTGGTGTACTGGGGGTACTCCAAGAGCCCGTCACCGAAGGACTCCTCGGCGCTCGACTCGTCGTTGCCGAGCGCCCCGGGGCGAAGTCGCACCACGGCCTCGATCACGCAGAGCGCGGCCAGTTCGCCCCCCGCGAGGACGAAGTCGCCCAGCGACAGCTCCTCGTCGACGACGAGGTCGATCGCGCGCTGGTCGATGCCCTCGTAGCGTCCGCAGAGCAGCGAGAACCCGTCGAGCTGCGCCAGTTCGCGAGCGACGTCGTGGTTGAACGTCCGGCCCGAGGGCGAGAGGGCGATCAGCGGCCGCGGCAGGTCGGGCGTCGCCTCGACGGTGCGCACGATGGGCTCGGCGCGCAGCACCATGCCCGCTCCCCCGCCGAAGGGCGTGTCGTCCACGGTGCGGTGCACGTCGTCGGTGGCGTCGCGGATGTCGTGCAGGTGCAGTTCCCACACGCCGCGCTCGCCGGCGCGCCCGAGCACCGAGGTCGTGGCGTACTGCGCGATGGCTTCGGGAAAGAGCGTGAGCACGTCGATGCGCAGGCTCATTCGAAGAGCCCGTCGGGAACGTCGACGTCGATGCGCACGTTCGCTTCGACGTTGGTGACGAAGGTGAGCGGTACGAGCGCGCCGGTGTCGAGGGCGAGGATGTCGCTCGCCGGATTGGACTCCACGTCGACCACCACGCCGCGACGAACCCCCTCGGCGTCGTAGACCTCGGCGCCGAAGAGCTCGTGGATCCAGATCACGTCGTCGTCGTCGATGGTCGGCGCCGACAGCACCACGCCGCGCCAACGTTCGGCGTCCTCCCGGGTGGCGATCTTGTCGAAGGTGACGATGAACCGGTCCTGGTGCGCGGCGGCCGCCTCCACGACGAGGGGTCCGCGGTCAGTGAGCAGTTCGCTGCCGGAGCGCAGACGCTCGACGCGATCGGTCCACAGGTCGACGAGCACCTGACCCTTGAGTCCGTGAGCCTTGATGATCCGCCCGACTTCGAGCGTGGGGCGCTCGGCGGCGCTCGGCATTAGTCGACGATGTCGACGGAGGTCGTCACGCCGTCACGGGCACCGGCGGCGCCCACCAGGGCGCGAATCGCCTGCGCGGTGCGGCCCCGACGGCCGATGATGCGGCCCATGTCACCGGGTCCCACGCTGAGCGACAGCACGACCTTGTCGTGACGCTCGCTCACGTCGACCGAGACCGCGCTGGGGTCCTCGGCGAGTGACTTCGCGATGAACTCGAGTACGGCGGTGGCCGCCGCCGCGCGCTCGCTGGCGCCCGAACCCTCGACGTCCTCGATGACGTCGTCGATGTCGACGACGTCGTCGTTGACGTCGTAGTCCTCGTTGACGTCGTTGACGTCGTCGATTTCGTCCTCGTCGATCGTGTTGACGTCACCGGCTACGTAGTCGTCGTGGACGTCGCTCACTTGGCGGCCTTTGCGGTCTTGGCGGCGGCGAAGTCATCGAGGGCCCCGCTCACCTTCAGCAACTTGGCGACGCGCTCGGTGGGCTGGGCCCCCTGGAGCAGCCAGCGGACCACCTTCTCGTTGTCGATCATGGTCACGGTCTCGGGCTCGGCCAGCGAGATGCCCCGGGGCTGGTAGGTGCCCACGATCTCGAGGAATGCCCCCGAGCGGGCACGGCGACTCTCGGCCGCCACGACGCGATAGGTCGGTTGCTTCTTTTTGCCCATGCGCACCAAACGAAGTTTCACAGCCACGACGGAATTCCCTTCAAACCTTTTGTCCCGGTCCACCGGGACTGGGCGATATACCCGAGCGTCAAAGTTTAGCGTTGTTTGGGAGGGGTCACCCTCCCGCCCTTCTTCTTCTTGTTTTTCGCGCCACCGCGCGCGCTGGGCGCTCCGGCGTTCATGCCGGCCCCCAGGGCCTCGAAGCCGGGGGGCAGCGTCTCGGCGCGCGCCGCGCCGGCCCGCGCGGCCATCCCGGCCATGCGTCCCATGCCGCCCGGCAGGTTCGGCACGCCCCCGCCGCTCATCTGCTTCATCATCTTTCGCATCTCGGTGAACTGCTTGAGCAGCTGGTTGACCGCGCTGACCGTCGTGCCCGATCCCCTCGCGATCCGCGTGCGGCGCGACCCGTCGATGATGACGGGTTCGCGTCGTTCCCGCGGCGTCATGGAGCGGATGATCGCCTCCACCTTGTTGAGTTCGCCGTCGTCGACGTTGGAGGCGGCGGTGCGCATCTCCTTGGTGACCCCGGGCATCAACTTCATGAGTCCGCCGAGCGAGCCCATCTTGCGCACCTGGTTCAGTTGGGCCATGAAGTCGTCGAGCGTGAACGTGCCACTCATCATCCGACCGGCCGACTCGGCCATCACTTCGGCGTCCATCGTGCGCTCGGCCTGCTCGATCAAGGAGAGCGCGTCGCCCATGCCCAGGATCCGCGACGCCATCCGATCGGGATGGAAGAGGTCGAAGTCCGCCATCCTCTCGCCGGTCGACGCGAACACCACCGGCCGGCCGACGACGCCGCGCGCCGACAGCACCGCACCGCCGCGGGCGTCGTAGTCGAGCTTGGTGACGATGATGCCCGACAGCTCCAGGACCCCGTGGAAGCTCTTGGCCGTGTGGACGGCGTCCTGGCCGGTCACCGCGTCGATCACCAGGAACGTGTAGTGCGGCGAGGTGACGTCACTGATCTCTCGCACCTCGCGCATCAGGGCCTCGTCGATGCTGAGCCGCCCCGCGGTGTCGATGATGACGACGTCGCGCCCGAGTCGCGTGGCCTCGGCGACGCCGCGGCGCGCCACGTCGACCGGATCGCTCGGTTCGCTGAAGACGTCGACGCCGATCTGGCGCCCGAGCACGCGCAACTGCTCGATCGCGGCCGGGCGCTGCAGGTCGGCCGCGATGAGGTAGGGCTGGCGACCCTGCTGCTTGAACCACGACGCCAGCTTCGCCGCGGTCGTCGTCTTGCCGGCGCCCTGCAGGCCGGCGAGGAGCACGACCGTCGGCGGGCGCGACGCGTAGGTGACCTTCAGCGCCGAGCCGCCGAGCACCTCGACCAGTTGGTCGTGGACGGCCTTGATGACCTGCTGGCCGGGCGACAGGCTCTGGCTCAGCACCTCGCCCGAGAGGCGCGCGCGCACGGCCTCGAGGAAGGCGCGAACGACCGAGAGCTCGACGTCGGCCTCGAGCAGGGCCGCGCGAACCTCGCCCAACGCCTCGTCGATGTCCGCGTCGGTGAGCCGTCCGCGCGAGCGCAGCGACGAGCCCAGGCGCTCGAGTCGGTCAGTCAGGGCGTCAAACATCGTTCTAGAAGGCTACCGTCAGGCCTCGAGCAACGAGTCCACGAACGCCACCGGGTCGAAGGTGATGAGGTCGTGCACGCCCTCGCCCACACCGACGAACTTGACCGGGATGGCGAGCTCGCGCTCGATGGCGACCACGATGCCCCCGCGGGCCGTGCCGTCCAGCTTGGTCAGCACGATCCCCGTCACCGCCGCCGCCGCCAGGAACTCCCTCGCCTGGGAGAGGGCGTTCTGGCCGGTCGTGGCGTCGAGCACCATGAACGTCTCGACGACCTGGCCCGGCGCGCGGTCCGCGACGCGGCGCACCTTGCTGAGCTCGTCGAGCAGGTTGGTGCTGTTCGCCCGGCGCCCGGCGGTGTCGGCGAGCACGATGTCGGCCCCGCGCGCGGCGGCTCGCCCGAGGGCGTCGTGCACCACCGAGCCCGGGTCGGCGCCCTCGGCCGAGCGCACGATGTCGGCGCCGGTGCGCTCCGCCCAGCGTTGCAGCTGGTCGGCGGCGGCGGCGCGAAAGGTGTCGCCCGCCGCCAGCACCACCGAGCGGCCCTCGTCGACGTGACGTTGCGCCAGCTTGCCGATCGTCGTGGTCTTGCCGACGCCGTTCACCCCGACGAAGAGCCAGACCGGCACCCGGCCTTCGTCGGCGGTCGTGACGACCGATCGCGACGCGCGCAGCGAGTCGAGCAGGATGCGCCGCAGCGCCGCCGCGACCCCGTCGGGGGCGCCGTTCTTCCTCAGTTCTTCGAGGATCGCCCCGGTGGTGACGACGCCGATGTCGCTGCGCAGCAGCACCTCTTCGACCACGTCGAGTTGCTCGGCCGAGACGGCCCCGACGCCCGTCATCGAACGGACCCGGTCGAAGACGCCGCGCGACGTGGCGAGGCGTTGGGCCAGCGACGGGGCCGGAGCCTCGGCTTCGAGCGACGGTCGAGCCGCCAGCTCGCCCACCAGCACCTCGGGCATCGCGGCGCGCGCCGGGCTGGTCAGTGCGGGACGGTTCCGTCGACGACGGACGATGAGGAGAACCGCGCCCGCGACGACCAGCACCGCAATCGCGATGATGACGTAGGTCACACCGCGACGCCACCCTCGCGGCGCACGCGCTGGCTGACGACCTTGGACGACCCGCCGGGCACCATGGTGACGCCGTAGAGCGCATCGGCGGCCTCCATGGTGCGCTTCTGGTGGGTGACGATGAGCAGTTGCGCCTCGTGGCGGAACTCGTCGACGAGGCTGAGGAAGCGCTGCAGGTTGACGTCGTCCAACGCCGCCTCGACCTCGTCCATCATGTAGAAGGGCGAGGGCCGCGAGCGAAAGACCGCGAACAGGAAGGCCAGTGCCGCCATGGAGCGTTCGCCGCCCGAGAGCAGCGAGAGGCGCCGCACGTTTCGTCCCATCGGGCGGACCTCGATCTCGACGCCGGTGTTGAGCGGGTCGTCGGGTTCGGTCAGGATCAGGCGACCCTGGCCGCCGGGAAAGAGCATCCCGATGAGGTCCGAGAAGTGCTCGTTGACGTCGGCGACCGCGCTGGAGAAGGTCTGCATGATCTCCTCGTTCAGGGCGCGGATGACCTCCTGGAGCTCGCGCCGCGCGTTGCGTACGTCGCTCACCTGCTCGTCGAGGTCCCTGTAGCGGTCCTCCAGGGCGGCGAGCTCTTCGAGCGCCAGCGGGTTGATGGGTCCGAGCGACGTGACGCGAGCCTCGAGCTCGCCGACGCGCTGTTCGATCGAGACGCCCTCGGCGAGCTCGACCGCGGGCGCGGGACCCATGTCGCGCGGCTCGACGCCGAGGTCGCGATGGATCACCTCGTGCAGATTCTGCGTCTTCACGGCGAGCTCGGCCAGTTCGATCTCGGCGCGGCGCCTGACCTCGCCCAGCTCGGACAGCCGGGCCTCGGCCGCGTTGCGGGCGCGGCGCACCTCGGTCAATCGTTCGGCGCTGGCCCTCGTGACCTCGAGCTGCTCGCGGTAGGTCGAGTCCATCGCCTCTTGGGAGACGCGGATCTCGTCCGCGCAGCGCGCGACCAGCCCGGCCAGGCACTCGAGCACCTGCCGGTCGAACTCGAGTGATTCGCGCCGACCCGCGGCCTCGGCCCGCTCGCTCGAGCGGCCCACCAGACGCTGCTCGATCTCCGCGCGCCGTTCTTCGATCAGGCGCCGACGCTCGGCGAAGCCGGCCTCGCGTCGAGAGAGCGCCGTGGCGAGCTCGGCGACGTTGGCGCGAAGCCGCTCCAACGTGGACCGCGCGCCCTCGACCAGTCGCGCCCGGTCACCGGCCTGCAGCACCGCCAACTCGAGGGTCGGGAGCTGCTCTCGAAGGTTGCGCAGTTCGTGCTCGATCGTGACGATCTCACCGGCCAGTTCGGCCACTTCGTTCGCGAGCGTCGTGAGGCTCGGCTCGACGTCGTCGATGATCTCGCCCAGTCGCAGCGTCTCGCGCTGGCGGCGCTCGACGACGGCCTCGGCCTGGGCGAGTTCGGTCGTGGCCCCGTTGAGACGCTGACGCGCCGCGACGGCGGACTCGTCGGCGGCGCTGCGCAGTTCGCGAAGCGGGACGACGGCCTGGGCGGCCTGCAGGGCGGTCGCCTGGGCCTCCTCGACGGTCGAACGGGTGACCAACGCGCGACCCGACGCCACGCGCCAGCCCGACGAGGCGAAACGGTCGCCCTCACGGGTGACGATGACGAGGTCCGGGTTCGAGACCGCGACCTCGATGCCCGACTCCCAGTCGTCCGCGACGAACGCCCGCGAGAAGAGCGTGTCGAGGACCTTGGTGACGTGCTCGGGCGCGCCGCGACGCGCGCGCACCAACGAGCGCAGCGCGGTGGTGCCGTTCGGGGTCGCTCGCGTGGCCACGTCGCCGTCGGCGACGGGCAGGATGAGTCCCGCCCCGCCCTCTCGGCGCAGGGCCTCGAGCGCGGCGCGCGCGGACTCGCGCCCGTCGACGACCATGGCGCCGACCGACGCTCCGGCGGCCGACTCCACGGCCCGCTCCCAGCCGCTGTCGACGTCGATGAGGTCGAGGAAGGCGCCGAGCACCCCGTCGAGTCCTCCGACGATCGCCCGCCCGCCGGCACCCGAGAACTCCTCGAGGGCCCGCGCCAACGCGTCGGCCCGGGCCTGGGTGCGCGCGGCCAGGTCCGAGGCTTCGCGCAGGGCCTCGTCGGCGCCCGATCGCTGCTCCTCGCAGCGTTGGGCCTCGAGTTCGGCGCTTCGGCGTTCTTCGCTGGCGGTCTCGACGGCCCCGAGGGCTTCGACGTGCGTCGTCACCGAGAGTTCGCGGCCCCTCATCGCGTCGGCGTAGCGCGCGCGGGCGTCGAGCAGGCGGCGCTCGCTGCGCCGCTCGTTCTCACGAAGCGAACCGAGCGAGCGCTCGAGCAGCGCGATGCGCTCGACCGCGCTGGCCAGTGCGGCCTCGTGACCCTCGCTCGACGTCGAGCCCCACGTGGCGACGAACTCGGTCTCGGCGAGGTCGAGCTCGCGACGGGCCTCCAAGAGCTCGTCGCGCGGGGCGACGAGCAGCGACTCCTCTGATTCGAGGACCTGCAGATCACCGGCCAGTTTCGCGGCGTCGGCCTCGAGCGTGGCGATGACGTTCTCGTCTGCCGAGGCGATCAGCGCGGTGCGCAGCGAGCGCGCGCGTTCCTCGATGAGCGACGACGTCCCGCGGGCCCGCTCGGCGAGGCCCTGCAGGGTGCCGAGGGTCGAGGCGAGCATCTCCTCGCGACGACTGGCCATCTCGGCGGCGGCCGACGTGGCCTGGGCGTCGAGGGTGACGATCTCGTGGCGCAGGTTGCGCTCTCGAACCGCCGAGCCCTCCAGCTCGGTGTCGAGTTGGCGTCGACGGGCCTCGAAGGCCGAGAGACGGTTGGCGAAGAGGACGTGACGCGCGCCGCGCAGATCGGCCTCGACGTCGGAGTAGCTGCGCGCCGACGCGGCCTGGCGCTCGAGGGGGCGCATCTGTCGGCGCACCTCGCGCACGAGGTCGCCGAGGCGCTCGAGGTTCTCCTGGGTCTGGTCGAGGCGCCGTTCGGCGCGCTCCTTGCGCTTGCGGTGCTTCAGGACGCCCGCGGCCTCTTCGATGACCGCGCGGCGGTTCTCCGAACTCGAGTTCAAGATGGAGTCGAGCTGGCCCTGGCCGATGATCATGTGCTGCTGGCGACCGACGCCCGAGTCGCTCAAGAGCTCCTGCACGTCGAGCAGGCGGCACGTCGTGCCGTTGATCGCGTACTCGGAGTCGCCGTTTCGAAAGAGGGTGCGCGAGATGGTCACCTCGGCCCCGTCGATCGCGAGGCGCCCCGACGAGTTGTCGAGGGTGAGCGCCACCTCGGCGCGACCGAGCGCGGCCTTGTTGGTCGTGCCCATGAAGATGACGTCGTCCATCTTGGAGCTGCGCAGCGCTCGCGTGCTCTGCGCGCCGAGCACCCAGGTGACGGCGTCGACGACGTTGGACTTGCCCGAGCCGTTGGGACCGACCACCGCCGTCACTCCGGTCTCGAACTCGAGGACGGTGTTGTCGGCGAAGGACTTGAAGCCCTTCATGGTCAATCGCTTAAGAAACACGCGTAGACGCTAGCAACCTTCCGACCTCGATCCCGGGGCTAGCTCTGACACTTCTCGCAAAAGAAGGTCGCGCGCTGGCGAACGGTCACGCGCTTGATGGGTTGGCGGCACTGGAAGCAGGGCAGGCCCTCGCGGTTGTACACCTGATGGAACTGCTGGTAGTTCCCCGGCTTGCCGTCGGGGTCGACGAACTGCTCGTCGTCGAGGGTCGAGCCGCCGTACTTGATGGCGTCGGTCAGGATCTCCATGATCGCGCGGTGCAGGCGGCGGATCTCGATCGTCGACAGCGACTCGGCGGGCCGGTCGTAGCGCAGGCCGGCCGCGTACAGGGTCTCGTCCGCGTAGATGTTGCCCAGCCCCGCGATGATGTCCTGGTCGGTTAGGACCACCTTCAGCGTCGTCGTGCGGCTGCGCAGGATCGCGGCGAAGCGGTCCCAGCCGATCTGGTCCTCGAACGGGTCGATCCCCAGGTGCGCCAGTTCGGGGATCTGTCGGCGCAGGGACAGGCCGTCGCCCCCGATGGAGAGCCGGGCGAACTTGGAGATCTCCACCTCGACGCCCTCGCCCGGGGGCGTCGACACGAAGAGCTCGCCGAAGGTCCGCGGGTCGACGTAGCGCAGCTCGCCGCCCTGGGCGAACGTGAACACGACGTGGGTGTGCTTGGGTTTAGGGTCCTTGGGACCCTTGGCGCGCAGCAGCTGGCCGGTCATCCCGAGGTGGATCACCAGGTGCGAGCCGTTGTCGAGGCCGAAGATGAGGTACTTGCCCAGTCGCTGGGCGGACTTGATGGAGTGGCCTTCGCACAGGGCGCGAAAGTCCTTCGCGGTCTTGTGGCGACGCACCACGCGGCCGTTGTCCACGGCGGCCGACTTGATCTTCTTGCCGATCAGGTCGCGCGCCAGTGACGCACGCACGGTCTCGACTTCGGGCAACTCAGGCATCGCGACCCTCCCACGCGGCCTGGGCGGCCTGCGATTCGGCACTCTTCTTGGACCGACCGCGACCCGTGGCGCGCAGCTTGGGGCCCACCGACACGGTCGCCGCGAACGTCGTCGCGTGGGCGGGACCCGCGCTGGTGACGACGTAGGTCGGCACGCCGAGACCCGTGGCCTCGGACCACTGGCGAAGTCGGGTCTTGGGGTCGATTTCGTCGGGGCTGAGCGCGGCCTCGGCGACCACGTCGCCGAGCGCGGACTGCACGAAGAGCTTCGCGAACTCGTAACCGCGCTCCAGGTAGAGCGCGGCGACGACCGCTTCGAAGGCGTCGGCGAGCAGCGACGGCCGCTCGAGACCCTTGGACTTCACTTCACCGCGACCGACGCGGATGAAACTGCCCAGGTCGAGTCGTCGCGCGGCCCGCGCGAGCGCCGCCTCGTTCACCACGCGCGCACGAACGAGTGAGCCCGAGCCCTCGTCGAGCTCGGGGTACGACGTGACGATCAGGTCGGCGACCGCGAGGTCCACGACCGCGTCGCCGAGGAACTCGAGTCGTTCGTTGGACTGGCAGTCGTGTTCGGAGGCGTAGCTCGAGTGGGTCACGGCGAGCGCGAGCCACTCGCTGCCCGGACTCAGTCCCACCCGCTCGGCCAACGCATCAAGAGATGTCAGCAACAGGCTCACGGACCTCGTCAGGCCACCTGCAACTTGGCCGAGACGTAGTCCACCGCGTCGCGCACCGACGAGAGGCCTTCGAGGTCCTCGTCGTCGATGTGAAAACCCGCGACGTGGGTCGCCAGATTCTCTTCGAGTGCTTCGACGAGTTCGATCAGCGCCAACGAGTCGGCGCCGAGGTCGGCGAACGGCACGTCCTCGCCGATGTCGCTCGGACTTTTCTCCAGGATCTCGGCGAGTTGCTCTCGCACCAGGTTCAAGACGGCAGCCCGGTCAAGGGAGGATGAGTTTACAGCGTCAGCAGTCATAACCACTCCTTTTTGTTGCTGCTCTAGATTACCGAGCCCTCGCCCAGGGTACCCTTCTTCTCAGCCCTGATCAGGTCGGATGGTCGTACGCAGTTTCTCGACGACCCCGTCGCGGTCCATTTCGCCCGCGACGCGCAGCGCGTTCATGATCGCCGTGGCGTTGGACGACCCGTGACTGATCACGCAGATCCCGTCGAGTCCCAGCAGCATCGCGCCACCCTGGTTCTCCGGGGTCAACGCACTGGCGAGGGGCAGGAGGTACTCGAACAGCACGTCGCCCGCCGCCCTGGTGGCGTCGTTCGTGGCCACGACACCGAGCACCGACGAGAAGAAGAACTTCAGGGCGCCCTCGAGCGTCTTCAACGCGACGTTGCCGGTGAAGCCGTCGGTGACCACCACGTCGACCGGCGACGGAATGAAGTCGCGCCCCTCGACGTTGCCCACGAAGTTGAGTCCGGGCATCGCGGCGAGGAGCTGGTGGGTCTCCTTCACGAGCGGCGTGCCCTTCGAGGACTCCTCACCGATCGAGAGCAGGCCGATCTTCGGGCGCGCGACGCCGTAGTGGGCCTCGACGAACGCGCTCGCCATCTGCGCGAACTGGACCAGCATCTCGGCGGTGCATTCGGAGTTGGCGCCCGCGTCGACGAGCAGGGTCGGCGTTCGACCGGGATTCGGGATGGGCGTGGCGATGCAGGGACGCACCACGCCGGGCAGTCGACCCATGCGCAGCAACGCCGAGGCCATCGCGGCGCCGGTGTTGCCGGCCGAGACCATGGCACTGGCCTTGCCGTCGCGGACCAGTTCGGCGGCGCGCACCAGCGAGGAGTCCTTCTTCTTGCGCACACTGGCCGCCGGGTCGTCGTCCATGGCGATTACCTCGCTGCAGGCCACGACCTCGAGGCCCAGGGGGTCGCCCATGAGTTCGGGCACTCCGACGAGGGTGACGACGAGCCCCAGTTCATCGACGGCGCGCCGGGCGCCCGCGATGATCTCACCGGGAGCAAAATCACCACCCATCGCGTCCAGGGCGATGGGCAGGGTCAACTCAGTTGACCTCTACGGCGACGCGACCCTTGTACCATCCGCAGTTCGGGCACACGATGTGGGGCAGCTTCGAGGTCGCGCACTGCGGGCAGACGCTGCGCGACGGTCGTTCCAGGCGCCAGTTCGCCGCACGGCGACTACGCGTCTTTGCTTTGCTGGTCTTGCGCTTTGGGACAGCCATCGATCTTCTCTTTCAACGGAACGGGCGGACCCGTCACACTTCTTTGGATTCGCCGGGCTCAAAGTCCGTGAATCGGAGTTCGTCAAGTGTAGCCCAGCGGGGGTCGCCCGGCACCTGGCAGTCGCAGCTGGCCTCATTCCGGTCGATTCCGCAGTAGGGACAGAGCCCCCGGCAGTCCTCGCGGCAGAGCGGCGCGAGCGGCAGATCGAGCAAGATGGCGTCGTGGACCAGCGGGGCCAGGTCCACGAAGTCGTTCTCCACCAGATACGCCTCGTCGTCGCCCGGGCCGCGCTCGTCGACGAAGCGCTCGTCGACCGCGACCACGCAGTAGCCGAGGATCGGGTTCGAACATCGACGACAGATGCCGTGCCAGGGTGCCTCGACCTGTCCCTTCGCCCGCAGTCCCCCGATGAAGCTCTGCAGGGTTATCGACACCTTGACGGTGGCCTCGGGAAAGACGTCCGTCTCGGCCGGCCCCCGGGGGGCGAACTCGTGGCGCTCGTCAAAGGGCGCCTCGAACGAGACGACCATGGTCGAGGGCACGTCGCGCAGGAGTTGGGCGACCGGTACCAGGTAGGGCGAGGCCACGGCAGTTAGTTGGCGTCCTGGTCAAAGAAGGACGACTCGTCGTAGCTGGTTGGTTCTGGGTGCTCCTCGCCGGCCAGCGGCGCGGCGGCGGGGGGCGGATACTCCTCGTTGTAGACGGCCGGCTCGATCAGCGAGGTGGGCAGGCCCTGGGCGCTCAGCCGCTCGCGTCCCGAATGGGCGGTCTTCAACAGGCGCTCGAGCACGATCTCGAAGTTGCCCAGCTTGCCGTCGATGAAGTCCTCGGACTGGTTGATCATCTGGCGGGCCTTGGCCTGGGCGTCGGAGATGATCTCGGCCGCCTTCAGCCGCGACTGACGCACGACCTCGGTCTTGTCGACCATTCGAGCGGCCTCGGCGCGCACCTGGTCCATCAACTGCTGGGCCTTCTGCACCTCGGCCGCCATCAGCTCCTCGCGGTCGCGCAGCGCCCAGCGGGCCTCTCGGATCTCGTCGGGGATGTTGCGCAGCGCCTGCTCGAGCAGGGCCAGGAAGTCCTCGCGGGGTATCAGCGCCGAGTTCGACAGGGGCATCTGCTTCGCGTTGGCGACCAGTTCGATCAGGTCGCGCAGGTCCGACTCGATGTCCCGTCGCGCGTGGTGGCCACCGCCCCCGGTGAACTCCTCGGGATCGTCGTAGCCGTCAAACGATGTCACTGTTCACCTCCGTCGAACTTCTGGTAGAGCCGGGCCGCGACCGCGGCCGGCACGAACTGCGACACGTCGCCGCCGTAGCGGGCCACCTCGCGCAAGAGGCGCGACGCGATGAACGAATGGTTCGAGCTCGTGGGGATGAACAGCGTCTCGACCCCCGACAGCGACCGGTTCATCTGGGCCATCTGGAGCTCGCTCTCGAAGTCCGACACCGCCCGAAGTCCCTTGACGATCGCCGTCGCGTCGACGTCGCGCGCGACGTTCACGAGGAGGGTGGAAATCGACACTATTCGCACGCTCGGGATGTGCGCACAGGACTCGGCGATCATCTCGCGGCGCTCGTCGAGGTCGAAGAGCGCCTCGGACTTCTGGGGATTGCGGATGGCGGCCACCACGATCTCGTCGAAGATGTGCGACGCCCGTTCGACCACCTCGAGGTGCCCGTTGTGGAAGGGGTCGAACGAGCCTGGAATCAGACCAACCGTCACTCGGTTCCCCCTTCGTGCGGTTCTAACATCGTTACGAGCGTAGTGCCGTAGCGCTTGGTTTTGGTAACAATCCAGCCGGCGGGCGCCTCCATCAGGCGATCGTTCTCGATCACCACGCGCTGGGCCGTCACGCCGTGCAGCACGCTCACCAGGTCGAGCGGTCCGTACGGCGGATCGCAGAACACCAGGTCGAGATCGAACGGCGGTTGCCAGACCGGCAGCGTCGCGCGCACGTAGACGGCGTGGCCGTCGAGGTTCAGCGGTTCGAGGTTGGCCCGGGCGGCCGCGAGGCAGGCCGGGTCACTGTCGACGAAGTAGACCTTGGCGGCCCCGCGCGAGAGCGCCTCGATGCCCATGGCGCCCGAGCCGCAGTAGAGGTCCGCGACGACCAGGTCCACCAGACCGCCGCGGCTCTCCAGCATCGAGAAGATGGCCTCGCGGGCGTAATCGGTCGTCGGGCGCACCGTCGGTGGGAGTTTCGCCTTGAGCGGTCGTCCCCGGGCCGCTCCACCTATCACTCGCACCCCTCAAGGGTACGCCCTTCGCGTGGTCAGGACTTAAACAGGAAATCGGCTTCTTCGTCATCGACGAAGAGTCGCAGTTCGTCGACCATCTCGGGCTCGCCGCGCAGCGCGTTCTCGCGCACCATCGAGACCGCGACGTCCCGGGCCGCCAACAGGAGGTCCTCGTCGTCGCGAAGCGAGGCCAGCCGCAAGTCGCTGCGCCCGCGTTGACGCGTGCCGAGCAGCGTCCCCTCGCCACGCAGATCGAGGTCGATCTCGGCGAGGGCGAAACCGTCGTTCGATGCCACGAGCGCCTCGAGGCGTCGTGTCCCGTCGTCGCTCGGCGGATCACCCAGCAAGAAGCAGTAGCTCCGCTCACCGCTTCGCCCGACCCGCCCGCGCAGCTGGTGCAGCTGGGCGAGTCCGAAGCGCCAGGCGTCCTCGATGACGATGACGCTCGCCTCGGGCACGTCGACGCCGACCTCGATGACGACGGTCGCCACCAGCACGTCGATCTCCCCCGCGCGGAACTGGGCCATCACCTCGTCCTTGTCCGGTCCCTTCATCTGGCCGTGGAGCAGGCCCACGCAGAGCCCGCGCAGCTCCTCGAGCGCCAGTCGGTCGCGTTCCTTCACGGCACTCGTCGCCTCGACGCGGTCCGAACCCTCCACCAGGGGACAGATCACGTAGGCGCGTCGCCCGGCCGCGACCTCTTCGCGCACCCTCGCCCAGCTGGCCGCCACCGCGTCGGCGTCACGAGCCCACTCGGTGCTGATCGGCACCCGCCCGCTCGGCAGTTCGTCCAGTACCGAGCGGTCCAGGTCGCCAAAGACCACCATCGCGGCGGTGCGCGGGATCGGTGTTGCGGTCATCACCAGCAGATCGGGATCGGCCGCCTCGACGGAATGCGCTCGGCCCTTCTCGCGCAACGTGGCGCGCTGTTCGACCCCGAAGCGGTGCTGCTCGTCGATGACGATCGCCCCGAGGGCGCGAAAGCGCACGTCGTCGGTGAGCAGCGCGTGCGTGCCGACGACGATGTCGACCGACCCCGCGCGCAGTCCTTCGAGCACCGACTGGCGATCCTTCGCGCGCAGCCGTCCGGTCAGCAGCTCGATGGACAGGGGTCGTTCCCCGCCCAGCACCGCGGGGTCGAGGATGGTCAGACCCTCGAGGTCGCGGCGGATCGAAGCGAGATGCTGTTCGGCGAGCACCTCGGTCGGGGCCATCAGAGCCCCCTGGCGCCCGCCGTCGATTGCGGCGAGCAACGCGGTCAGCGCCACCATCGTCTTGCCGGAACCGACGTCACCCTGGAGCAGCCGATGCATCGGCAGCGGCGAGGCCATGTCACCGGCGATCTCACCCAGGACCCGGCGCTGCGCCGAGGTCAGCGTAAAGCGGTGGCCCGCGAGAAAACGCCGCACCAGCGATGACGAGGTGTCGAAGAGCGCCCCCGGCGACACGTCGAGATCGTCGAGGTGCATGGGGTGGCGGATGCCGGCCGCCGTCTCCTCGAGGCGTCGACGGCGAAGGGCGAGCAACAACTGCAGGCGCAAGAACTCGTCGAAGACCAGGCGCCGTCGCGCGGGTGCCACGTCGTTGATCTCGGCGGGCAGGTGGATCCCCCACAGCGACGTCGTGCGGTCCACGAGCGCCAGCGAACGCCGCACCGACTCGGGGACGGGATCGAGCAACGGCCCGGCGCGGCGCAGGGACTCCTCGATGAATCCGCCCATCTCCCAACTGGTGAGACCGGCCTTGCCCGACGCCGGGTAGATCGGCACCACGCGGCCCACCCTCGACGCGTCGCGGTCCTCGCCCGCGGAGCCGATGATGACGTCGACGACGGGGTTCGCCATCTGACGCTGTCCGCGAAAGTCGGTCACCTTGCCAAAGAAGAGCGCCTGCACGCCGACGGGCAGTTGGCGTTCGCGCCACGCCTGGTTGAAGAAGACGACGTGGAGCGATCCGCCCTCGTCACTGACCGTGACCTCGACCATGGCGCGACCCTGTTTCGTCCGCCGGCCGCGAATCGTGCGCACCTCGCCAAAGACCGCCGCCTCGTCACCGATCGTGAGATCCGACAGGTCGACCCGTTTGGTTCGATCGATATAGCGACGCGGATAGACCGTCAGCAGGTCGAAGACCGTCTCGATCCCCAGCGAGGCGAGGGCGGCCTCGCGTTTCTCACCGACGTGGCGCAGCTGGCCGACGGTCACGTCGCCTAGCTGGCGTAGTCGGCGCGGCGCCGATTCACTCACTCGATGCCGAAGTAATAGGGGTAGAGCGGTTGACCGCCGTGGTGCACCTCCACGTTGAGCGAGGGGAACTCCTCGGACAGGTACTCGGTGATGCGCCGGGTCGTCGCCGGCGACGAACCATCGCCTTCGATGATGGTGACGAGCTCGTGCTGCTCGTTGACGAGGTCGGCCAGCAACTCGCTGGCGGCCATCGCGACGGAGTCGGCGACGGAGCGCACGCCGCGCGCGCTGAGACCGATCCAGTCGCCCACGTGCACCGCACCGACGTCGGTCATCGTGTCGCGCACCGCCCGGGTCACCTCGGCGGCGAGCACGTGGGTCGCCGATTCGCACATGGCGGCGGCGTTCTGCTGGGCCGACGCGTCGGGGTCGTAGGAGAGCAGGGCGGCGAAGCCTTCCACGATGGAGTTGGTCGGCACCACCGTGACGGTCTGGTCCACTATCTTCGCGACCTGTTCGGCCACGGACCGAATGTTCTTGTTGTTCGGCAGGATCACCACTTGGCCCGAACCGGTGGCGTGCACCGCGTCCACGAGGTCAGCGGTCGACGGATTCATCGACTGGCCGCCCTTGACCAGGGTGCGCACGCCGAGCGAACGGAAGATCCGCCCGATGCCTTCGCCGACCACGACGGCCACGACCGCCGTGGCGGGCGGCGGCTCGGTGTTCACGTCCTCGGGCTGCTCGCTGATTCCCTCGCACACCCATCGTTCCTCGATCACCTGATCGTTGAGATCGGTGATCCGTATCTCGCGCGGCCGACCGGCGTCGAGGGAGGCCTCGATGGCCGCCCCGATGTCGTCGGTGTGGATGTGGCAGTTGAAGATCCCATCTCCCCCGACGATCACGATGGAGTCGCCGATCCCGGCCCAGACCTCTCGGAAGGCGTGCATCTTGTGGTCTTCGGCGTCGAGCAGGTACATCACCTCGTAGCGCAGCACGGCGGCGTCACTCTGGCCGTCGCCCGGCACCGGCTCGACGAGGTGCACGCTGATCGATTCGACCGGCGGCGCCTGGGGCAGTGGATCGTTCGCGACGACGCTGCACAACGCGTCGAACAGCAGCAAGAGACCGGTGCCGCCCGAGTCGACGACGCCGGCCTGCTTCAGGACCGGAAGCTGTTCGGGCGTGTGCGCCAACGCGACACGGGCGCGGTCGCGAGCCGATCGCACGAGTCGCACCAGCGAGCCGCTCTGCGCGCGAGCTCCTTCGGCGGCCGCGCGCGCCACCGAGAGAATGGTTCCCTCGACCGGGCGCACCACGGCCTGGCGGGCGAGGACGTCGGCGTGTTCGAGCGACTCGGCGAGCAACTCGGACGTGATCTCCTTGACCACCTTGAACTTCTCCACCAGACCGCGCAGCAACTGGGACAGGATGACGCCGGAATTGCCCCGCGCACCCATCAGCGAGCCCTGGGCAATGGCCTGGCAGACCTTCTCCATCGGGGGGTTGGCCCCCAGTGTTTCGAGGGCGGCCACCACCGATTCGATGGTCAGGGTCATGTTGGTCCCCGTATCGCCATCGGGCACCGGATAGACGTTCAGACGGTTGATGACTTCCCGGTGAGCGCGCAAAAGCTCCGCAAACGTGGAGATCGAAGCCCGCAGGTCAGCGGCGGACAGCGTCGTTGAAGATGTCATCGCTAGCGATGCTACAATGGTCATTCGGTTTCTACCGGCGGCTGCAACGTGCGGCGGACGGAATAAGGAGAATGTTCACCATGGCAGCAGTCTGCGAAATCTGCGGCAAGAAGCCGTCGTTCGGCATGAACGTCTCGCACTCGCACCGTCGCACCAAGCGTCGTTGGAACCCGAACATCCAGCGCGTGCGCGCCCTCGTCGGCGGCACGCCCAAGCGGGTCAACGTCTGCACCGGCTGCCTGCGCTCGGGCAAGATCACCAAGCCCGCGCGCCGCAAGGCCAACGCCTAACCCTTCAGCTCCTAGAGTTGATGCTGCCACCCTCGACGTTCGAAATCGTCGCCATTCCACGTGCGTTTGGCCGGGTTCGCCACCACGTGACCAATGGTGATGGGCGGGCGAAGGCCCCGGTCGTGGAAGATCAGTCGAAGCCGCGCGGCGTCATCGGTCGCGATCAGCAACTCGTAGTCCTCGCCGCCGCTGATCGACTCCTCGAGCGTGGCGCCCGGGGCGACGGGCACGTAGTCGAGCACGAAGCCGACCCGCGAAGCGTCGGCGAGACGATGAAGGTCGAGCCCGAGGCCGTCACTGAGGTCCATCATCGCGTGGACGCCCGCGCCGCGCGCCCCGATCCCCTCTGCGATGCGCGGCCAGGGACGGCGGTGCGCGACGACCAGCTCGTCTTCCAGACGGGCCCCCGCGCGACGTCGTCGCAGGCCGGCGGCGGAGCGGCCCAGCGGACCGGTCACGACAAGCTCATCACCGGGCCGGGCGCCACTTCGCAGCACCGCCCCGCGCCCCGGGCACTCGCCGAACACGGTGACCGCCACGAACACGTCGTGGGCCTGCGTCAGGTCGCCGCCCACGATCGGACAGTTCGTCATGGCGGCGGCGTCGGCGATTCCCCGATGCAGCTCCTCGAGGTCAGTGCCGGGCGGAGAACCCACGGCCACGACCGCCCCGCGGGGCCGGGCGCCCATCGCCGCCAGGTCCGACACCGCCGCGGCCACGGCTTTGAAGCCCAGATCCTCGAGTGGAAAAAGTTCAGCGTCGAGGTCAATGCCCAGTACGGCAACGTCGGTGCTGATCAGCGCCTCGCCGACGAAGGGGGCCAGCACCGCGGCATCGTCGCCCACGTGGACCTCGCCTTTGGGAATTGTACGACGACCTACGATAGCGGCGATACGCTCCAATATGTCATCTTCGCGTCGGACGAGCTCCCCTTGGGGAGCGGGTGGGTCGTTAGTCGCGGGCATGACGCTGGCTTGGCAGTGACGCGTGGCACTGAGGCGACGTGCGAAACATGGAGGAATTGAACTTGACGTACCCCACCCGGAACAAGAAACTCATCGATTGGGTTGAGGAAGTAGCGCAGCTCACTACCCCCGATCGTATCCAATGGTGCGACGGATCGGCCGATGAGTACGACGAGCTGTGTCAGTTGCTCGTCGACAACGGAACGTTCACGAAGCTCTCGGACGCGAAGCGTCCGCACAGCTACTACGCGACGTCCGATGCGGGCGACGTGGCTCGCGTCGAGGATCGAACCTTCATCTGCTCCGAGCGCGAGATCGACGCGGGACCGACCAACAACTGGCGCGACCCTTCCGAGATGCGCGCCACCCTGAAGGACCTCTTCAAGGGTTCGATGAAGGGCCGCACGATGTACGTCATCCCCTTCTCGATGGGTCCGCTCGGATCCAACATCTCGCACATCGGCGTCGAGATCACCGACTCGCCGTACGTGACGGTCTCCATGCGCATCATGACCCGCATGGGCACCGGCGCGCTCGAGGTGATGGGCGAGACCGGCTCGTTCGTCCCGTGCCTGCACTCGGTGGGCATGCCGCTCGCCGAGGGCCAGCCCGACGTGAAGTGGCCGTGTGACCATGAGAACAAGTACATCGTGCAGTTCCCCGAAACCCACGAGATCATCTCCTACGGTTCGGGCTACGGCGGCAACGCCCTGCTGGGCAAGAAGTGCTTCGCGTTGCGCATCGCGTCGGTCCTGGCGCGCGACGCCGGTTGGCTCGCCGAGCACATGCTGATCCTGAAACTGACCAACCCCGACGGAGAGTCGCGCTACGTCACCGGGGCCTTCCCGAGTGCGTGCGGCAAGACGAATCTCGCCATGCTGGTGCCGACGCTGCCGGGCTGGAAGGTCGAGACGATCGGCGACGACATCTGCTGGATGAAGCCGGGCCCCGACGGGCGCCTCTACGCGATCAATCCCGAGGCCGGCTTCTTCGGCGTGGCGCCCGGTACCAACATGCTGACGAACCCCAACGCCATGTACTCCATCGAGGCCAACACCATCTTCACCAACACCGCTCTCACGAGTGACGGCGACGTGTGGTGGGAGGGAATGGGCGAACCGCCCGAGAACCTCACCGACTGGAAGGGTCAGCCCTGGAACAAGGAGCTGGGCACCCCGGCCGCGCACCCGAACTCCCGGTTCACGGCTCCGGCCGCCCAGGACCCCGCCATCGCGCCCGAGTGGGAGGACCCCGCCGGCGTCCCGATCGACGCGATTCTCCTCGGGGGCCGGCGCGCCAGCGTGATCCCGCTGGTCTTCCAGTCACGCAGTTGGGACCACGGCGTCTTCTTGGGTTCCATCATGGCCTCGGAGACCACCGCCGCGGCCACGGGGGCGGTCGGCAACCTGCGCCGTGACCCCTTTGCCATGCTGCCGTTCTGCGGCTACAACATGGCCGACTACTTCAGCCACTGGCTCGGTTTCTCCGACCGGTTCGACGAGGCGAAGCTGCCCAAGATCTTCTACGTGAACTGGTTCCGCAAGGGTAACGACGGCCGCTGGCTCTGGCCCGGTTACGGTGAGAACAGCCGCGTGCTCGAGTGGGTCTTCGACCGGGTGGCCGGTCGCGGTGAGGCGGTCGAAACGCCCATCGGCTTCGTGCCCACGCACTCGGCGCTCAACGTCGAAGGGTTGAACGTGACACCGGCCGACATGAACGAGTTGCTCACCGTGCACCGGGACGAATGGCGTGACGAAGTGCCGAGGATCCGCGAGCACTTCGCCCAGTTCGGCGACCAGTTGCCCGCGAGACTGCGGGCCCAGGTGGACGACCTCGAAGCCCGGCTGCAGTAGGGGTCAGTCGGCGGTTTCGGCGTCGGCGACAATCAGACGAGGTCCCGACGGCCAGTCGAAGTAGCGCCACGTCCAGTTGATCATCACGCGCAGCCGGTTGCGGAAGCCCACCAGGTAGAACAGGTGCAGGGCCAGCCAGGCGAGCCACCCCGGGGTCCCCTTGATGATGCCCCCGCGGGGCAGCTGGGCGACCGCCGCGTGGCGGCCGATGGTGGCCATGATGCCCTTGTTGCGGTACTCGAACGGCTCGGTTGGCTCGCCTTCGAGCACGCGCAGTATCTGCGCCGCACAGTGTCGACCAGACTGGATCGCCACCGGCGCCAGTTGCGGACAGAACTCGGTGCTCGTCCGGGGTACGGCCGCGGCGTCGCCCACGGCCCATACGTTGGCGCTCTCGACCAGGCGAAGGTCGGGCGTCACGCGTGCGCGCCCGCCGGGGCCCGGCGTCACCTGGAGGTCGTGGGCCAGGGTGCCGCTGGCCGTCACGCCCGCCGCCCAGATCACGGCCGCCGTCTCCAGACGCTCGCCATCGGCGAACCGGATGGCGTGCTCTTCGACCTCGACGACCGAACGGCCGAACTCGATCTCCACGCCCATGTCACGCAATTCCTTCGCGGCGTAGGCGCTGGCCTTCTCGGGAAACGCCGTCAGCAGTCGCGGCGCCAGGTCGACGAGCAGCACGCGGACCTTGGCCGGGTCGAGACGCAGACCGTCACGACGAATCATGATGCTGATCAGTTCGGATAACGCACCCGCGGTCTCGACCCCGGTGGGACCGCCACCGACGACGACGAAGTTGAGCGCCACCGGGGTGCTCTCGGCCTGGACGTCGGCGTCTTCGAGCGAGAGGAGCAACCGGTTGCGCAGGTGGCGCGCGTCGGCCAGAGAGTAGAGCGGCATGGCGTAGCTCGAGGCACCGGGAATCCCGAAGAACGCGGCGGTGGCGCCGGTCGCGACGACCAGGTGATCGAAGGGGATCGGCGTGCCGTCTTCGAGCGTGACGACGCTGGCGACGTGATTCACGTCGCGCACGCGACCGTGGCGAAAGAAGATGTTGTCGGCGTCGCCGAAGATCGTGCGAATCGGATAGGCCACGTCGGCCGGTTCCAATCCGGCGGTGGCGACCTGGTAGAGCAGCGGCAAGAAGGTGTGGAAGTTGTGCTTGTCGATGATGGTGACGCGCACCTTCTTCTTGGCCAACCCCCGGGCGGTGGCGATGCCGGCGAATCCCCCGCCGATGATGACCACGTGGGGCAGGCGATCGAGACGCGGATGCGAGGCCGCAGCGCTGGGGGACGTGGTCATATCCCACTACATCATAAAGAGACGGCGAAGGGGATATTCAATGGCGCGCGAAGCGACGTCCCAGGCCATAGACCACCCCGGCCACCACCATCAACAGCGCGAGCACCTGGTCACCGGCGCCGAACGAGAGAGTGATCCCCACGGGAATCACCGCACCGAGCACCCAGAGCAACTGCTGGCGCACCGCGAAGCGGGCGAAGGTTCGACCCTGCGCGCCGGGCGGCACGTGGCGCTGGGTGATCGCGTCGAAGCTCGGCTGGGCCATCGCCGCGCAGAGTCCCAGCCATCCGGCGAAGAGCGTCTGGGGGATCAGCGTGGGATTCGCGCCGGCGGCGGCGGCGCCCGCGGCGGTGCCGAGCAGCGCCAGGGTCAGTAGCGTCGACTCCGGCACGGCGTTTCGAACGCGCGTCACGATCGCGAGCCCCCCGAGCGCGCCGACCCCGCTGATGGCCAGCGCGAACGCATACCAACCGAGACTCGCGTGCTGTCGGCGAAGTCCGAAGGCGAGCAGGAACGTGGCGAAGCCGACGGCGAATCGCATCAGCGCCGTCGCGCTGAGCCCCCACGAGACCTCGACGTCGCCCAGGGGGTTGAGCGCGTGCATGTCGCGTTCCTCTTGGGTGAGCGCGGTGTATCTACTGCGCGCGGTCGTGGCGGGGCTCGGCAGGCGGATACTCGCAACCGTCGCGCCGACGAAGACAAACGCGGCCGCTACCAGCACACTGGTCGCGCCGAGCCCCTTCAAGAGACCCGCGCCGACGGAACCGACGATGAGGCCCGCCAACGTGCCGAGCAACGTGAGCTGCGCGTTGAATCCGGCGAAGCCCTGTCGTTCATACCCGTCCTCCAGCGGCCAGCCGGCCTCGCCGACGTTGGCCGGATGCTCGCGGAACTGGTCGCTGCGGGCCATCTCGGGCACCAGGGTCCCGCGCGTGACGACGTAGAGCTTCGACGAAACCAGCACCAGGAACGCCTCGGGAAACAGCCAGAGAGAGTTCAGGTGCTGGCTCATCGACCAGCAGAGCAGCGCGCGCAGACCGGCCGAGAGCGCCACCAGGATGCGCCGGCCGCTCACCGACTTGTCGATGAGCGGGCCGAGTAGCGGCGAGACCACCGCGAAAGGGGCGATCGTCAAGAGCAGGTAGGCCAGGACCCTACTCTTGGCCTCGGTCGGCGACACCGAGAAGAAGAGCGAGCCGGCGAGCGAAATCGTGACGAGGGTGTCGCCCGCCATCATGATGACGTGCACGAGAGCGAGACGGCCGAAGGCCGTGCGTTGATCGAAGAGGTCCTGAGTGGAGGCCCACGCGAGAGAGCCAAGTCCGCGACGACGCACGAACGTTAAGCGTAGGTGATGGCGCGGAATCCCACTGCCGTGCAGGACTCGCCGACCGCTAGACCGCTGGCGTGCACGCCCCGTTCTTCCCGCGACGGCGCCGCAAGGACCCAACGAGCACGAACTAGTTCGAGAAGCAGCCGAGTCGGTAGACGTACTGCGGCATCATCCCCGCTCGACAGTAGGTCGAACGCGGCACGACCTTCCATCGGAGTGTGGACGGGTTCAACCGAAGGACCTCGGTGACGCCGACGCCGTGAGCGGCGGTTCCGACCGTCGCCCAGAGGAACGCCCAGTGGCCCTCGCAGCCGAATCGGGCGACCTCCGTCACCGGAAGTGTCGATTCCATCGCCGCGGACAGGGCCGCCGCCGAACAGGGCGCCGCGAGCGGAGCCCCGGCGTTTACCGCCGTGCTTCGCATCGCGCCCACACCGAGCGCAACGACCGCGATGACTGAAGCGACGACCCGGAATACCCTCACCAGCGCAGTTCACCACAGGGAGGCGAACCGGACTTAGACGAGATTCAAGAGTCCCGTGAACAGGGCCGTCACCATGATCTCCCAATCGGCCTGATCGACCGGTTCGACGGAGATGTCGTCGAGGGTGCGGCCGAACACGATGGCCTGCACCATGACCGCTATGGCGGGGGCCGGGATGTCGGTGCGCAGCCAGCCGCGGTCTTGACCGTGCTTGGCCACCGCGGTGAGTTCTCTGGTGACGCTGGCCTGCGCCTCGCCGATGATCCGTCGCAGCTCGGGACGGGTTATCGCGGCCGCCACGATGCGAACCCGGCGCCCCCGGCGCGCCCGGCGATCCTCTTGAGCGGACAGTCTCGCAATCACGGGCTGCATCGCGACGATGTACTCCTCCATGGAGTTGGACTGCTCACCGATAGTGCGCAACGTCGCGATGTCCTCGGCCGCCATACCGGTGAACATCATCTCGTAGGCCGCGTCGATGACACCCTCGCGCGAACCGAAGTGGTGGTAGACCGATCCGTAGTTGACCCCGGTCGCCTCACAGATCTCTGGGATGCGAATGAGTGACTCGTCGCCCTCGTTCAGCCGCTCGATGACCGCTTCGAGAACGGAACGCATGACGGGGGCAGATCGACTCTGTTTAGTCACCAAAAGTTATCGATTCCTAATTCTTTATCTAGACATTTTGTAAAACCGGTGCCCCACTGCACTCTAAACAATATTTACCCCCGAATCAAGGCGAAGGCGCCCCGTTAGGGTGAGTGGGCCTCTACGCCTTCAGGGAGAGTACTTGTCCGATCAGAGCCGCCTCGAGCCAGCGATTATCAAGGCGGGCGTCGTGGTCGTGCTCGGCACCATCATGTCGATCCTCGACACCACGATCGTGGCGGTGGCTCTTCACAAGTTGAGTGGGGACTTCCACGTCACCGTGTCGACAATCCAGTGGGTCACCACCGGCTACCTGCTTTCGCTGGCGGTCGTCATACCGGTCTCGGGCTGGGCCATTCACCGCATCGGCGCGAAGACCGTGTACATGGTGTCGCTGGGCTGCTTCATCGTGGGCTCCGCGCTGTGCGGCTTCGCGTGGTCGGCCACGAGCCTCATCTTCTTTCGAGTGCTCCAGGGCATCGGCGGCGGGATGATCATGCCGGTCGGTCAGTCGATCATGGCCCGAGCGGCCGGCCCCCAGCGCATGGGGCGAGTGATGGGCATCATCGGTGTCCCCCAGTTGCTCGGCCCGATCCTCGGCCCGGTCATCGGTGGCGTCATCATCTCCAACACGTCGTGGCGATGGATCTTCTTCGTCAACGTTCCGATCGGACTCGTGGCCCTCTGGCTGTCCAAGAGCTACCTGGCGAAGTCCGAGCGGGACCACGAGCACCGCTTTGACCTGTTCGGCTTCTTGCTGCTCTCACCTGGGCTCGCCCTGGTGGTCTACGGACTCTCCCAGGTGGGCACCGAGGGAGGCTTCCACGGGGCGTCCGTATGGGACAGTCTCATCGTCGGCGTCGTCCTCACCGCCCTCTTCGTCCTGCGCTCGATCAGGGCCCCCGAGCCGCTCATCGAGATGCACCTCTTCAGGGACCGCACATTCTCGGTGGCGGCCGTTGGCATCTTTCTGACCGGCGCGACGCTCTACGGCACCATGTTCCTGCTGCCGCTCTACTACCAGATCGTCCGCGGAGACCCGGCGTGGAAGGCCGGGCTCATGATGGCCCCCCAGGGAATCGGCGCGGCGCTGGTCATGCGCTCCGCGGGCTCGCTGTCGGACCGCAAGGGACCCCGGTACGTTGCCACCATCGGCATGGCGCTGCTCGCGCTGGGCACCTTCGCGTACACCAGCGTCACGGCGAGTTCGGGCTACCTCGTGCTGGCGGCGGCGCTCTTCGTGCGCGGCATTGGTCTGGGCTTCGCGATGATGCCGGTCTTCGCGGCGTCGTATCGCAACCTGACCCACGCCAATGTCCCCAAGGCCACGTCCGCCACCAACATCATTCGCCAAGTGGGCGGGTCGCTCGGAGTCGCGATCTTCGCCGTCGTGTTGCAGACCCAGATCGCCCAGCGGTTCCCCACGACCGGGGCCGCACTCCAGTCCGGCATGCTGCACCCCACGTTGAACGAACTCCAGAAGATCGCCGGGGCCTTCCGTCATTCGTTCTGGTGGTCGTTCGGCACGTGCGTGCTGGGCATCGTGCCGGCGCTCTTCCTGCCCAACACCGGCGTGGCGCACCGGGCCGCACCCGCGCCCGCCGTTGAACCCTCACTCGATTGACCAAGTCAAGGAACTGAGCCGAATGGCAGAGCCAGTACATCAGGTCATCATCGGCAGTACGCGCCCGGGACGAGTGGGGGCCGGGAATCGCGAACTGGTTCTTCGGACTCATCGACCTCGCCGAGATTGGCTTGCCGCACTTCCACGAGCCCGATCAGCCGATCACCGGCACGCACCAGTTCCAACACACGAAGAGGTGGTCAGCGACCATCGCTCCGGGCGACGCCTTCGTCTTCGTGACACCCGAGTACCACCACAGTTTCAACGCCGCGACGAAGAACGCGCTGGGCCATCTCGACAACGAGTGGCCCCGCAACGCCGTTGGCTTCGTGAGCTACGGAGGCGCCGCCCTGAGACGAGGACCGTCGAGCAACCGAAGCCCGTGCTGACCTCGCTCAAGCTGGTGCACGCCGGTGACGTCACCGGGGCGCTCTCCTCGGTGCCGGTCGTCGACGGCACGTTCGCTGGCAACGCGGTGCCGACCAGGTCGGCGACCGCACTTCTCAACGAGCTGGCGCTGTTCACCCCGGTCTCACGGCGTTGCGCAAGTAGGTCGCCGCAGTGGAGTGGAACCTCCCCGCCGTGTAAATCCGTTCGTCACGAGGGGTTTTAGCTCTTCGCGTCGATCGACGCTCGTCCCTATGATGAGCAACATGACCACATTCGCGCCGCCGTCGCCTGACGCCGCGGCCCCGTCGGTCATCCGAACCGAGAACCTCACCAAGGTGTACGCCGGCACCGACTTTCGCGCCGTCGACGAACTCAATCTCACGGTCGACGCCGGCGAGATTTTCGGCCTCCTCGGCCCGAACGGCGCGGGAAAGACCACGGTCGCGGGGATGCTGACGACCCGCGTCATCCCGACAGCCGGGTCGGCGTTCGTGGCGGGCGTCGACGTCGTCGCCCAACCCGCCCTGACCAAACAGTTCATCGGGGTGGTATCGCAGACGAACACGCTGGACCGTCAGTTGACGGTGTGGGAGAACCTCTACTTCCACGGACGACTCTTTGGAATGGGCGCGAGAGAATCCCGCGAGACCGCCGACCGACTGCTCGAGCAGTTCCAGTTGGCCCGGTGGGCCAAGGCGTCGGTCTACGCGCTCTCGGGCGGCATGGCCCAGCGGCTCATGGTCGCTCGATCAATCTTCCACCGGCCCGCGGTGCTCTTCATGGACGAACCGACGGCCGGCCTCGATCCGCAGAGCCGACTCGCGCTGTGGGAGATCTTGGAGCAGTTGAACGGCGAAGGACAGACCATCCTGCTGACGACCCACTACATGGAAGAGGCCGACCAACTCTGCCATCGGGTCGCGATCATGGACCACGGCAAGATACTGGCCCTCGACACCCCCGCCGGACTCAAGCGTTCCATCGGGATCGACACGATCGTCACGGTGAAGGCCAGCGGCGACCAGTCCCTGCTGGCGTCGACGCTCGAAACCGGCGTGGAGGGTGTCACCAAGAGTCGCCTGACCGACAAGGGCGTCGAACTGCACGTCACCGGCCAAGAGCGCCTGTTGGCCCAAGTGATCGCCGTCGCCGAGTCCGCCGGCTACCAGGTCGCCGACCTCTCCGTCGCCGAACCGTCACTCGAGACCGTCTTCATCAGCCTGACCGGCAAGGAGTTGCGAGACGCATGACGTCCGTTCCCATCGCCCCATCGCCCCACATCACTATCGGTCCTCGACGAACACCCTTCGCCGCCGGTCGCGCGGCGCTCGGTGCGCTGTTGCTGCGCGACGTTGTCGTGCTGAGGAAGGACTTCGCGATCTTCGTCATCCGCACCATCGTCCAGCCCTTTCTCCTCTGCTTCGTCTTCCTCTTCGTCTTTCCCAAGATCGGTCAGTCGGTCGGCGGCGCCGGCGCGTCGACGGGCGAGACCTTCTTCGCGACGGTGCTCGTCGCCGGCGTGGTTGGCATCTCGATCATGTTCCAGGGCGTCCAGTCGGTCGCGCTGCAGATGTCACAGGAGTTCGGATTCACTCGCGAGATAGAGGACCGCGTCCAGGCGCCCTGTCCGATATGGCTCGTCGCGGTCGAAAAGGTCGTGTCCGGAGCATTCCAGGGGCTCATCTCGGCGGCGATCGTGCTGCCCATCGCCTCGTTCGTGCACGCCAAGGGGGTCGAAGCGAACATCTCGCTGCACTGGCCCGTCTTGTTGACCATGGTGCCGCTGGCGTGCCTCGCGATGGGCTCGCTGGGCCTCGTGCTCGGCACCAGTTTCGAGCCCCGCAACATCGGCATGATGTTCGGATTCGTCATCCTGCCCATCACCTTTCTCGGCGGTACGTACTACGAATGGACGCGACTCGCCCCGGTCAAGATCGGATCGTGGCACTGGCTGCAGACGATCGTGCTGATCAACCCGCTGCTGTACGTCAACGAAGGCATGCGGGCCGCCTTCACCGACGTGCCCCACATGCACCTCTACATCATCTATCCAGTCCTGATCGGTTTCTGCACGGCGTTCCTGTCGCTCGGACTGCGAAACTTCCGCCGTCGAGTCCTCTCCTAACGCGGTGTTGCGCCCGAGGGTCCGGTGGGGGCCCCGCCTGCGGGGCACCACGCCCTATTCCAGGTTCCGGCGTGTAAGCAACGGACCGGCGCGGACATAGGAGAGTCAGGAGGTCTCATTGGACGGATCCCCGGAATGGTCGCACCGTGCTGCGGGTTCACGACCAGGCGCTTCGACGCAGTGCCAGCATTGGATCCAAGGCATGATGAACAAGAACGACGAGTCCCCATCGATTTGGCATTGACCCTGAGGAGGAACCATGAGTGACGATTCAACGACAGCATCGGTCCACGAGCCACGAAGCGGCGCGGCCAACAGCGCCAGGGGCCCTCGGTCACCGTGGGGATCCACGATGACCGTTCTGGTCATCGTGGTGGTGCTACTAATCGCCGGCGCAACACTCGTGGGCGTCGCCCTCGGCCGTTCGGCGACGTCGGCCAAGGCGACCATCACCGTGACCGGATCGGGCACCGTCCAGGGAACCCCGGACACCGTGAGCTTTCAGATCGGCGTCCTGACCACGGCGAAGTCCGCGGTGGCCGCGCTCTCGACGAACAACGCCCGGGTCGGATCGCTCGAGACCGCGCTGCGGACCAACGGGGTCGCCAAGAAGGACATGCAGACGTCGGGGCTCAACATCTACGAGAACACGAACAGCAGCGGTCAGGTGACCGGATTCTCGGTCTCGGACAATCTGAACGTCACGATGCACGACATCAAGAAGGCCGGCGCCGCGATCGACGCGGCCGCTCAGGCCGCGGGCAACGGCATCCAGCTGTACGGCGTGACCTTCTCCATCTCCAACCAGTCGAAGCTGCTGGCCTCGGCCCGCGCCAAGGCGATGCACAACGCCCGTACCGAGGCGTCCCAGGTCGCGAGCGGCGGCGGTGCCAGCCTCGGGTCAATCGTTCGCATCACCGACCAGGAGAACTCGAGTACCAGCCCGGTCTACCCCTTCGCTGGGGCGACGAACACCAAGTCGTCGGGCGTGCCCATTCAAGCGGGTAGCCAGACGATCACCGTCCAGGTGTCGGTCGTCTACGCCCTGAAGGGGTGAACGGCCGTCACCACGTGAGACGCCACGACGCATGGCCTCTCACGTGGTGACCGGACCGCGGCGCCGCGTCGCATCGTCGACTGACGAGAGGACCGGTTCCTCGCCGTTGATCGAATCGGTGGCGGGCTACGACGCGGAGTCCACGAGGAAATCGATCAGACCCGCGAAGTAGGTCTCCTGATCGTCGTACATCGCCAGGTGGCTTCCTTCGGGACAGTGCAGGTAGCGGCCCTTCGGGAACAACGTCGACATGTACTGCAGGTACTTCGGGTCCATCGTGTCGTACGCCGCCCCGATCACCAAGGTGGGGACGTTGATGCGAGCGAGGTCAGCCGTCCGATCCCAATGGAGTAGCAGTCCGCTGGCCCCGAGCTCGCTCGGCCCCTGGAGGGGAACGTAGATGGACTGGTTGATGTGGGCGAAGGACCGCACCACCGGCTCGGGCCACTGGGCGGCGGGAAGGCGCAGTACGTGCTTGACGTAGTGGTGCTCCATGAGGAGCTCCTCGTAACGGGGGTTGGTGGTGTCGCCGGAGGCTTCGAGGGACTTGATCTCGGCGAGCGCCACCTGGTCCATCGGCGGCATGAGGACCGTCTCGGCGTACTCGTTGTAGGCGGGGATGCTCGACATCATGTTCGAGATGACGAGGCCCTTCAGGTGCTCTTGGTACTTGAGGGCGTACTCAATGGCGAGGACGCCGCCCCAGGACTGGCCGAACAGGAAGAAGCGGTCCGGACCGAGCCCCAGCGCCCGACGAACCTGCTCGACCTCTTCGACGAACCGTTCAATCGTCCAGAGTCGCGCATCGTCGGGGTTCTGCGAGTTCCCCGAACCCAACTGGTCGTAGTAGTGGTACTCGATGCCCGCCGCCGGAAGGAACGAGTCGCACGCCTCGAAGTACTCGTGCGTCGCGCCCGGACCGCCGTGCAGCAACAGCACCGCCGCGTCGGGACTGTTACCGGTCCGCTTCGTCCACACCGAGAACTGGCCGAGTGGGGTGTCCACCGGAACCATGGTCACGCCGCCACTCAGGACATCGGTCTTGCCCGTGCGCTCGAAGTACTGCTCCCAATTCGTTGCCATCTCGTCTCCGTGATCGTCAGTCGATAGCGGCCAACGATAGACGCAGCGAAGGTCGAAGGGCGCGTCCACCGCCGCCGAAGCGGCACTTCACGCAACGAGTTCTGTGTCAGTTGTAGTGGGCGTCACCGCCCCGAGATTCGCCGTGATCCGCCACGGCGTCAGCGAGATCAGCGAGGAACTCGTCCGCGTTCGTGGCGTGAAGCGGCGAGATCATCATGTGGAGGCCCGACGGGTTGTTGACTCGACCGAGGTGCCAGCCGCGGTCGTCCATCACGTCGCCGATCGCGTTGATGTCGTCACGCTGCGAAGTGAACGCCAGCAACGGGCCCGCAGGACTGCCGAGTATCGCCAAACCGGGAAGCTCTGCGATGCCGTTTCGTAGTCGGGCGGTGGTCGCCATCAGTCCCCGCATGATCTCGACGTAGCCCTCCTCGCCGAGGTAGTTCATTACCGCCCACGCCGCGGCGACGGGACTGGCCGCACGAGCCCCGGCGACCGAGCCGGTCCAGTAGAACCCGGCCGGCCAGCGGTCGTAGGCGAACATCTGATGGTTCATCCACTGCGACTCGCGGTAGACAACGACCGAGGCGCCCTTGGTGGCGTAGCCGTACTTGTGGATGTCGCACGACATCTGCGTGACTCCCGGAAGGCGAAAGTCGAAGGCCGGCACGTCGTAGCCGAGTCGCTCCATGAACGGCAGGACGAACCCGCCGATGCACGCGTCGCAGTGGAAGGGAATCGCGCGAGAGAGCGCGAAGTCGGAGAGTTCTTCGATTGGATCGATGACGCCGTGGGGAAAGCCGTAGGCGGATCCGACGATGAGCACGGTGTTCTCGTCGACGGCGTCGCGCAGGGCGCCCGCGTCCGCGGTGAAGTCGCCGGCCAGCGGTGTCGCCCGTGCCTCGAGACCCGTGTAGAACGCGGCCTTGGCAAAGGCCGGATGGGCCGACAGCGGAAAGACGATGTTGCCGCGCTCGATGCCCTTTTCGGCTTTCGCGCGTTCCCGGCTCACGAGCACCGACAGCAGAATCGACTCCGTGCCGCCGGCGGAGAATCCCGCTCCGGAGCCGGTCGGTGCGTTCAGCAGCGACGAGACCATGCTGACGACTTCGAACTGCATCATTCCGAGGCTGGGGAATCGCAGGGGATTGAGCGCATTCTCGAAGAGATAGGCGAGATTGGACTCCAACAGGACACCGTCGATGTCGGATCGACCGGTCGGGTAGACCAAGCTGAACACTCTCCCGTTGATCCAGTCAGCGTCGCCGCTCTTGCGCTGGAACATCTCGGCGAATACCGCGGCCGACGAGCGACCCACCTTGGGCAGGGGCACTCGCCACTCCCCGAGGTCCGCTATCTGCTGTTTGCTTGCCTTCGGTTTCCCGGCCATTCAGCCACCTTCTCGGTCACCACGCCACCTTACAAACATGTCCGGAGACTGCGAAGGTCGTCGCGCACGGCGCAATCCTGCACCGCGTCGTCGCGTGGGAGAGGCATCAATCGCTGAGTGGTGCCGGAGGACCATCAGAACCAACCGGCGCCAGCTCGAGGATGACAACCTCGCCGGCGCGCAGCACACCGGGGTTGACAACTCCCACGCTGGACAACAGGATCCGCCCCGCCACCGGCGCCATCTCGCACTCGGTGGTGGCGAAGTTGACGATGACGCGGATGCGCTGGACCCCTTTCGCGCGATCGAAGCTCAGCACGTCACGCTCCACACGCACGCCATCCAACGATCCGCTCCGCAGAGCCGCGGTCCGTCGACGCAGATCCAGTACCCGCCGCGTCAGGCTGAGCATCGAGCCGTCGTCAACGCGCTGCACCTCCACCGACTGCTCCGCGGCGCGATCGGCGAACGGCAGCCACGGCTCACCGGGCCATCCGTGGCCAGGCTCTGGCGTCCACGGCAGCGGAGCCCGACAGCCGTCACGCCCGCCGGGATCGGCGACGCGATCGGGTGGGATCACGGCGTCCTCGAGACCCAACTCCTCGCCGGCGTAGAGGAACGGTGTTCCGCGAAGCGTCAACAACAGCACGAGGGCCGCCCGGACTCGCTGTTGGTCACCGAGCAGTCGCGTCGCCACGCGAGCGTTGTCGTGATTGCTCAGCACCCAGGTCGGCCACCCGCCGACCGCCGAAAACGCCTCCTCCGTTCGAAGGATGACGTCGCGCCACGCGTCGGCGCGCCACGCGGTGAACAGCGAGGCGAAGTTGAACGAGAGGTGCAGTTCATCGCCGTCGCCGTAGTAGGTGGCCACCCGTTCGGGGTCAAAGAGATAGACCTCGCCCACGGACACTCGGTCGTTGCCGTACTCGTCGAGCACGGAGCGGATCTCGCGCAGGTACTCGTGCGTGACCGGCACGTCGTTGAGCGGGGTGTGGCTGAGCCCGCGCAGGTCCTCGGGATCGTCGACGTCGACGTCCTTGCTCAGCAGGTGCACGACGTCCATCCGGAAACCGTCGACTCCGCGGTCGAGCCAGAACCGAAGGGTCTCGTGCATGGCGTCGCGCACCGCCACGTTCGCCCAGCTGAGGTCGGGCTGGCTCGGAAGAAAGCAGTGGAGGTAGTACTGGTCGGTCGTCTGGTCCCACGTCCAGGCCGGCTCTCCACTCCACGCCCCAATCCAGTTGTTGGGAAGCGAACCATCGGGCTTGGCGTCACGCCATATGTACCAATCGCGATGGGCACTGTCTCGCGACGCGCGCGAATCGACGAACCACGGGTGATCGCTCGACGTGTGGTTGGGTATCCAATCGAGCAGCACGCGAAGTCCGGCGGCGTGAGCCTCGTGGACGAGGGCGTCGAAGTCCTGAAGCGTCCCAAAGACCGGATCGACGTCGACGTAGTTCGAAACGTCGTAACCGAAATCGCGCATCGGCGAGGGGTAGACCGGAGAGAGCCAGATCGCGTCCACTCCAAGCCACGCGAGATAGGGAAGTTGCGCTCGGATGCCATTGATGTCGCCGACGCCGTCGCCGTTGGAATCGCGAAAGGAACGGGGATAGATCTGATAGACCACCGCATCGCGCCACCACGTCACCGTCGCAGACTAACCCCGAGGGCTGGAGACGTCCCGCTACGGCGCTCCGGCTGCACCACGCAGCACGACATCGCGAAATCGCGGCACGAAGTCGGGGCAAGGTTCATCGGAGTGGCGATTCGCCCAGTTCCGAATCAATCGCAGCGCCATGGCGGTCAGTCGTTGAGAAAGCCCTGGCGGACCCGCTCCACACCTTCACGCTCTTGCTCGATGACACGCTCTCCCAGACCGTCACTCTCCGGATCGGCTTGAATCTCGGCCTGCAACTCCGCGGTCGGATCTTTGACACCACGCCGCAACCATCCGTACGGGAATCTCATGGCACAAAGTTACCCACCGGCGCGATTCTTTGCTGGTGCCTGCGAAGGAAGTCAAGCGCGTCAGTGACCATTGCGCACGAACGAGCGGGACGGCGTTCGTGGGGGACTCTCGGAGACAGCTCCGCACCGGATTCCCGGGTACTCCCGGCACTTGACAGCCTCGAAGGCCAATTCAGCGGAGACCCGAAACTTAAGAAATCCTTACCGTAGAGAGGTCCAATTGCCACGTTTCTGGCCTAGTACATATTTATGATGACGCAATGGGCGAACCACAGCGAATAGGGCAAAGCAGAGGAATCCCACTCGAAATAGTCTCACGGGTGGCCTCTCGCAACGGTGTTTTAGAGGCAATGGCCAGAGCGAACAACGTGATCGACATTCGTCACTTGCAGACGGTGGAGTTTGTACGCGTTTCGCGCTCGATGGGTGCCAGTTGGCGCCAGATCGGTGACTCCTTAGGAGTTAGCGCCAGGGCGGCCTGCAAGCAGTTTGGTGCACCTCAGCAGGCTTAGCCGTTGCCGGTGGTCTCTGCTGACGGGCACTCTTGACACCACGTCGATCGTGCGTTGATCCATCAGTACCCCTCAACATCGCGCCTGGTGTCCCAAACCGGCCCGTCGAACCGTGCTCCGTCGTCGGACCTGACTTGGAGCCTGAGAGGGGGGTCGAGGCGGGTGGATCACGTTGTCACCGCAACCCCGCGCCGTCGCGACTTCGGAGGGCCAACGCCGCAGTGGTTCACCGGAGCATCGAGCGTCCAAGACTTCGAACGTGCGGGCCTCACTGGTCCGGTTTCCCAGTCCTTCCACTGGCGCAATCAGCGGAAAGAGGACTGGCCTGTCGTCCATAGAAGGCTCAGGAGTGCCGCGTTCGCCAGAATATCCGGTGTAATCTGCGAGAATAGACGAGACAATGGGTGCCTTGCGGAAACCGAACCGGGCGCCAGACAAGCGCCGGTCGGGTACCAAAGGAGCCGTTTCGATGAGCGGATTTGACATTTGGCCCTCTTGCCAACTGGGTTGAAGGAGTTCAAGCGTTGACATTTCCCGAGGCGGTCAGACTTGGAGCAAGACGACGAGCGCGGGGCATCTGCGAGTGCAATCGCAACACTTGTTCACACTATGGACACTGCAGGGTCCGCGGGACTGAGTTCCACCACAAGAAGTCGCCGAGTGCCGGCGGAGCCGACGATTTGAGCAACTGTCAGCTCCTCTGTGCGACCTGCCATCAACAGGCCCACAGCGTCTCGGAAGGTCTCGGCCGCCTCTAGGGCGTAGGTGTCCGCCCTACGGCCAAGTCTCTGGCCCTGCTTCGCAGTGCGTTCTCGATGTTGAGGAATCCACCATTCCGGTGAGGGCCCGCCGTCCATTCACGCGCCCGGCGTCGGAGCGGACGCACCCACCGAGCACTGGAGAATGGAGCCACGGACGTCAGTCGTAGCGCAGGGTGCCGTCGTCGAGGTCGGCAGTCGGCAAGTCCTCTTTCTCCACCCAGTAGTTCTGGGCGTGGCGCCAGGGCTGTCGGTCTCCCTGCCTTGGAAGTAGTTGCAGGCTCCGGGTCAGGTAGCCCGGGTTGAAGTCTTCGGGGTCGACCCAGGGGCGAAGCTCCATTCCGACGTCCTCGTCGCGCAGCACCGGCACCACGACCGAGACGCCGAGTTCTTGCATGTGCTTCAACAACCGGCACAGGAAGTCCCCGATCAGGTCGACCCGCAGGGTCCAGCTGGCCCGGAAGTAGCCGAAGATCTCGAGCAGGTTGGGAACGCCGGTGAACATCATCCCCCGGTAGGTGATGGTGTTGGCGAAGTCCAGCGGGACGCCGTCGATGGAGAAGTCGATGTCGCCGAGCACGTTCATGTCGAAACCGGTCGCGGTGATGATGATGTCGGCTTCGAGGGTTGCGCCGGACTTCAGCAGGATGCCGTTCTCGGTGAACGAGTCAATCTCGTCGGTCACCACCGAGGCCTTTCCATTCTTGATCCCTGCGAACAGGTCCCCGTCCGGGATGACGGCGATTCGTTGCTGCCAGGGACGATATCTGGGATTGAAGTGCCGGTCGACGTCGAAATCCTCGCCAAGAATCTCGCGGATCGGCTTCAGCAGCTCCTCTCGCGCCAGCTCGGGGTAGTCGAGCGCCAACTGGGTGATCTGACCGAAGTCCAAGAGGATCTTCTGGCGAACGATCTCGTGAATCCACTCCTCGGGAATCTCCAGTTCGCGCAGCATGTCGGCCACCTCATTGGAGTTACTGCGGATGAAGAAGAAGGTCGGGGACCGTTGCAGCATCGTGATGTGCGCGCAGTCCGCCGCCATTGCGGGAATCAGCGTCGCCGCCGTGGCTCCCGAGCCGATCACGACAACGCGTTTGCCGACGTAGTCGAGGTCATCGGGCCAAGTCTGGGGATGGACGATCCGTCCCGCGAAATGGTCCATCCCCTCCCACGTCGGCGTGTGACCCTCGGAGTGGCGGTAGTAGCCCTGGCACATCCACAGGAAGGTGGCGGTGAACTTGAGCTGCTCGCCCGTGTCGGATCGGACGGCCGTGAGGGTCCAGTACTTGTCCTCGCTCGACCACTGCGCTGACGTGATGGTGTGCCGGTACCTGATGTACTCGCCGAGGCCCTCATTCTCGATGACCTCGGCGAGGTACTTGACGATCTCATCTCTGGAGGCGATCGGCGCGCCGGTCCAGGGCTTGAACCGGTAGCCGTAGGTGTAGAGATCGCTGTCCGAGCGCGTTCCGGGGTACCGGTGCGTTTCCCACGTGCCACCGAAACTCGGCTTGCTCTCGAGGATGACGAAATTCTTGTCGGGACACTGTTCACGCAGGTGGTGCGCACTGCCGATGCCGGAGATCCCCGCGCCCACGATCAGCACATCGAAGTGTTCGACCGCCCGATCCGCTCGATCCGGCCGCACTTCAGTATCGGTCATTGCCCCACTCCCCCGCGATGATCACTCCCGGACTTCCGGCTCCTGATCACTGCGCCCCGAGCCGAACGATTCGATGTGGTTCAGCGTAAACGAAGAACGAGATTCGGACGGCGAACGATTCCCCACTTTCATTGTCGCCCTGGCGTCTCGCCCAGCGCCCCGGTCCCGCTGGGCATTGCCACCTCCGCTCCCCAGGCTGGCCGGACCATTCGAAATTGGGTGTGTCGGTCCTCACGCGGGAATTGCCGGTCTGGTCGCCGACCTACCAAGCGATCTCATCGCCGACGTGAGGGCTATGCACCACCAGGGCGACGCCGGCTGTCCTAGTGCCGGGGACGAAACCGAGAGGCCCGTTGCTGTGTGCGGCCACTCTTCTCAAGTCTCTTCTTCATGACCAGCGCGGCCACGACAACGAGCAGGCCAACCACCACCAAGGCGAATCCCGCGAAGTAGGAAGACACTACGTTCAGACAGTCTGAGTTCATTCCCAACGCCGAGTAGTGACCGTGGCTGGCGTTGCAGACTGCATCCTTGGAATGGTCGGTGGCGATCAGCTTCGCGCCGAACACCATCGTGGCCAGACCCAGGATGACTGCGATCCCCCTCAACATGTGCCCACACTACCCACGCGCCGATTGGAAATCCTTGCTGACCAGTGAGTGTGGATCAGACGTTGTAGACCCAGTCCCGGGCTGGCAACCGCTCTCCCTTGGTCGTTTCAACCCCTCGGAGTAACGCCCACCAAAGGGCAGATTCTGGCCATCTACTCGAAGGACCGGACTCGCCATTCTCCGTCCGGCTGATCGGTCGTGAGGGACGGGTCTCTTGATCGGTCCCCACCCTCAGTGGGCTTGCCCTTTGAGGGCGGGCTTCCGGACCTTCCACCTATTCGTGAACCTGGCTGGTGTGCGCGTAAACGAGGCCAGTCAGTTGGTCCCAAAACTCGGGTGGGTAGTCGTGGCCCATGCCCTCAATCAACACGAACGTCGCTCCGGGGATCACCTCGGCAGTTCGTCGGCCACCACTGACGTCGATGAGAGTATCTGCGTCTCCGTGGAGAACCAGTGTCGGCACCTTGACGTCACCAAGCGACGCACTACGAGATCCGGAAGCTTGAACCGCGAGGTACTGACGCGCGACGCCGGCGGGGTTAAAGCTCCTTTCGAACGCTTCCTTCGCGAATGCCGTCAATCGATCCTGATCGAAGCAGTGCGGACTGCCCCACGTTCGGGCTCCATCCAACTGCCGGACGACGAAGGTGTCGCGATCGGTTGGCGGTCGCGCCAAGAGCAGATCCCAAGCCTCTGGCGTGGGCTGCCCGACGTCCGGGTCGCCGGTCGTCGACATGAGCGAGGTCATGGTGAGCAGGCGCTCGGGATGCTCAATTGCCATCGTCTGGACGATCATCCCACCCATCGAAGCGCCCATGACGTGAGCGCGTTGAATGCCGAGTACGTCCAGTACGCCAATCCCATCGGCAGCCATATCGGAGAGCAGGTAGGGGACGTCGGCAGGTTCGCCGGCGGCCAGGGCCTTGAGCGCTCCACCAACATCCGTGAATGCGTCGTCGAACATGGACGACAGTCCAACGTCGCGATTGTCGTAGCGAATCACGAAGTGACCGAGATCGACGAGCCGTTCACAGAACGCGACGCGATAGCTGATCGACTGGGAACCCAGTCCGTTGACCAGCAGTAACGCGGGGTCCGCCGGGCTGCCGAAGGTTTCAAAGTAGATCTCAACGTCACCATTGCGCGCGAACGCCATCCGGGCCCCTCTGCAGATCTCAGGGGTGAACCCACCACCTGACGTGGATCGCCTTCATCTTCTGGATAATCATATCGGTGCCGTGTTCCAGCGAGCACCATCGGATAAATGAGGTAGAACCGGTTGTTGTGACGGATCGAAATGCTCGGGCACTCTTCGCCCACTCAGCGAACCGAGTGGCGTTCAGCCGAGAACTGCGAAATGACGAGGACCGCCCGGCGGCGAGGTGGTCGTGGGAGGTCTGCGTTACGAGAGCGCGAAGGCGGCGAGGTCGCGCGCCGTATCGTGGCTGATTTCTGGACAGAGCAGCGGGAGGACTTCCGTCGCGTGCATCGTGCCGAGCACCTCGCGCCCGCGCGCCGCCACACCCGCCGAGAGGAGCAACCGGTAGAAGGCGATTCCTTCATCGCGCAAGGGGTCGCACTCATTGACGCTGATCACGGTCGGGGGCAGTCCGGTCACATCGTCCTTGGTCGCAAAGCCCGGCCACGCCAGTGGGTCGCGGGCGTTGTAGGCGTCGATGCCGTAGCCCATCGCCCCGCGGTTGTTGTGCAACTCGAGGAAGATCCCGTTGTTCTCCTCAGAGGACGGGTACCGCTTGTCGGGCCACCTGCCCGCGATATACGGGCAGAGAGCGTAGAGGCCCCTCACGATGTCCGACTCGCCGTCCTGTTTCAACTTGAGACCGGTCGCGATCGTCAGATTCCCGCCACCACTCTCGCCGGCGACTACGATCCGCCGCGGATCGATGTTGAGTGTGGCCGCGTTGGCGTGCGTCCACTTGAGACCCGAGACGCAGTCGTTCAGCCCCGCCGGGAAGGGCGCCACCTCTGGCGCGGAGGAGGGGCTGATCGAGTTGCGGAAATCGACCATCACGACGGCGACGCCGTGGGCGGCGATGATCCTCCCCCACGCCCGGTAGTTCCCGTAGAAGCACGAGTAGAGAGCCATCCCGCCACCGTGGATGTAGTACACGCACGGCACTATCTGGTCACTGTCTGGCCTGATTATCTGCAGCTTGATGGCGTTGCCGTCGGGCGAGGAGACAATCTCTTGCGTGGTGACTCGAAGCCCCTTCGATGGGGCGACGCCCTCGTCGTCGAGCAACTCCAGGAATTGGGCGGTAATGAGGGTGCGTTCGACTCCGAGAGGTGATGAGTCCTCGGCCAGCATCTCCTCACGACTCGCGACGTCGGTCTCAATCGGATCACTCAACATATCGAGCGCTGCTTTGATTCGGGGGTCCAGACGTGGATCGGCGTCGAAGTTGTACGTCAAGGCGCAACCTTAGGTCGTAGGTGACGCCAGACTACCGCTGTGCGCACTGGGTCGCCGGGTGACAAACCTACGACGGCGCAATGATGAGATTGCTGCGAATGTTCCAAGGCATCGACCTCGTCACGCTGGCCGGGTCGAGTTCCACGCAGCACGGGGCGGCGCTGCGGCCCGCAATTCGAATGAATCGAGCTGCCCGCCGAGATCGTCGATCAGCGGTCGGCTGCCGCTGGTCAGGCGGGGAGAATCGCGCTCGCGAGCACCGTGCCGTTGGCGGCGATCAAGCGCGCGGTTCGCACCTGGCCTGCGGGTGACTTGAGCGGCGCTCCCCAGGCCGCGTAGCCACCGGAGAGATTGAACTGTCCGATCGTCTCGACCCTTCCGCCGGTCAGGGTCACCTCGCACCAAACGACGCCGGACGGAGTTCCACTGTCGATCGTCATGAACATCCACGCGGGATTGCCGGCCGAGACGAAGACCTCGCCGAGAACATGCCCCTGCGAGTTGAGGCTTGTCGAGATGAGATTTGCTGTCTTCGTCTGACTTACATTGTCGGTGCTTCGAGCCGTTACCAGAGTTCCAAGACCGAAACCGAGTACAGCCGCGAGCAGTGCGGCCGCGGTGAGTACGCTCGCACGGCGACGGTGCTTCAAACGGCGCACGTCGCTGCTGCCTCGAAGCCTCTCCGCGAGGCGCGACTCGAAGCCGACCGGTGGCTCGGCCTCCGGCGCGAGCTGCAACACCGTGTCGGCCACGATCGACAGCCATTCCAGCTCCGATTGGCAACGGGAACAGGACTCGACGTGGTCGAGGACTTCGGACCGGCTCCGGCCCGAGAGGGTTCCGAGCGCGAGTTCGGTGAGATCCTCTTGCATCGCTTCGCACCTTGTCGGTTCTGTCGTGTAATCGCTCATAGAGCCTCCGCGATTACTACGGCTTCTCGAAGCTTGGCCATTCCCAGTCGGATCCGACTCTTTGCGGTCCCGAGCGGAATCGCCTCCTCTGCGGCAATCTCCGCCGCCGTCCGCCCGTACATTGCGGCGAGCACGACGGCGCGACGCTGTTCGATCGGCAGGCCCGCGAGTGCGGCCTTTGCGCGGCCGACCGCATCTGAGGTGAGCGCGGCGTCATCGGGCTGGCGCCTGTTGCTCATCAGCTCCTGAAAGACGCGATCCTGTGGATCTGTGGGGACAGCCCGTCGGACGCGCAACGCGTCGATCGCCAGATTGCGAGTGATGGTGAGCGTCCAAGTGGCAACGGATCCGCGGCGCGCATCAAACACTGGCGCGTGTCGAAAAATCCGCATGAACGCCTCTTGGGCTACGTCCTCTGCCAGGCCCGTATCGCCGACAATCCCCAACGCCAATCCAAACAGCCGGCGTTGATAGCGACGGACGAAGACGAGACCAGCTCGGTCGTCGCCGACTGCCATGCCAGAGAGCAGCAACTCGTCTGAGATGTCGTCCTCACCCCGGCTCCAGCGTCTATTCATTACCAGATGATACGGCCGAAGCACCCAACGGGATCAGTTCGCCGACCATATTGGTCATCGCGTCGCGTCGTGCGGAGCCTCCGGATCGGCGATTACCGACATCGCGATGATCCATTCGTGGACTTCGACCGTAATTCAAGTATCGAGACGAGGAGACGATCAGCATGGAGCAGCCACACCGATCCCGGGGGAGATCTCGCCGAGTCTCCCTTTGTGTCGCGACGGCCGCGCTGGCGGTTGGAGGGCTCTCTGCTTCGATCGGTGTAGTCAGAACAGCGGGTGCGGCCTCCAGCCACCAGACGAAGATCGTCGTCATCTCAACAGTCAAGAACGCGCGCATCGGCACGATCCTCGTGAGCGGCAAGACGCTCTACACCTTGAGGGCGAGCAAGGCGGCCTGTACCGCCCAGTGCCTGAAGTATTGGCCAGAGGTCCTGCTGCCGAAGGGCGTGACCAGGCCCACTGCCGGAAGCGGTGTGAGCGCGGCGAAGCTTGGCACCGTGAAGCGAGCGGGCGGTGCCCTCCAAGTGACGTACTCCGGCAAAGCCCTCTACTGGTTCTCCGGGGACACCGCCGGCGGGCAGATCCACGGTAATGGTGTGACCGACACCTGGGGCACGTGGTCGGTCGTCACGGCCAGGCTCGTAAGGACCTCCCCTCCGCTCGCATCTGGTGCACCGGCGCCGACAACATCGCCGTCACCAACGACAACGACAACGACCGCCAAGCCGCCGACAACCACGACCACGGCGTCAAGTTCGGGGGGCGTGGGCTTCTGACGTCCTTGACCACGCGAACAGCTCCCGCCGTTCGCCATCTCCGCGGGCAAGAACTTTGCCGTGTTGTCTTTCGTGTTCAACTCGATCTGGGCCTGCCGGCCGGTGGATGACAGCCGTCGAGAAACCGGGGGGCCGGAATGCACACCCCATTGAACCGAAGCTCGCTTTCTCCTCCCTGCGGGACCTGACGCCCTCGACGTGAGGCGCTCGAGGAGCGCTGCTCCCCAGAATCGTCGCGCCCGCGACTACCAGACGCCCGGGAGCAGCCTCCACCGGACTTGACGGCGGTATGGATCGTACTGCCCGCTTCTGGCGAGCAGGCGCTCCTCGACGAGTGCCCTACCGACGTTACAACTGGACGCGAACAACATCACGAGTGCGTTTCGCACCGAAACGCTCTGCAGCAGGTATCCGAATTGAAGCACGAAGTAGGAGGCATAGATGGGATGACGGACGACGGTGTAGGGGCCACGTCGTACCAGACCTCGGTCCGCGGCCGCGAAGCCGAAGGAGCGGCCGAGGGCCAGTAGCGACGTCACGCAGATCGCGAGGCCGAGTAGCTGGACGCCAAGCCCTGCGTCGACTCCCCAGTGAGGATGGGCGCCGGTGGGCCGGAACAGCACACCTCCGAACGTTCCACCGAAAGCAAGTAACCAGTCATCCAGCCGTCGGCTTACCGTGCGGGCCGGGCGCCGGGCAATGTAGGCCACCACAATCCACATCTGTTCGGCGAAGAATGCCGCACCGATCAAGGTGTGCGTGTGCAGGTAGAACTGCAGGCTGGCCTGCGCAAAGAGCGCCGCACCGCCGGCTCCGACGAGATTCGCCGAGATCCTGATGAGCCGAACCGTTCGGGCAGACAAGAATCCGGGTTCCAGCCAGCGCGCCAGGATTGAGAGGGGAGCCTTCGGGCGGCTGACCGACCGGCGCGAGGGACTGGCGATTCCTGGTCCGCCGGAATCGCGGCTACCGCTAAGCCCAGACATCAGGGCACAGTTCGTGGACGTTCGCGGCCAAACTCGTCTCGCCGGGGGTGGCGAACCGAACCGTTGTCGGTAGTTGGGACTGCCCGTGGCCCTGCCGCCGTCGTCGGATTCATGAACCCATTTCGTTTCGGAGCGGTTGCGACCAGGTTGCCAGTCGCGTTTTCCCGCAACAGTGGGCCTACCGCCATGGCTCGGAAATGGCCGGGACCCACAGGCGAGCGCGACGACGACGATGTGTCGCTCGCGGCTCCCGACTGCCCAGAGAAGCAGCCGCGCCGCTCAACTGGCGGACCATGCCTCCACCGCCGCGACGCGCCGTTCGGCGATGGCATCGACGCTGAATCGGCCGGCGCCGAAAACCGCGATGACAAGGGCGAGGACGCCGAGCGCCATGTTCAACTCGTAGCCGGGAGTCAGTGACGCCGAGTTGATCCCGTTCGCCCAGGTGACGGTGATCATCGCCATCACCATGTCCCCGAACAGGGCGAGCCCGGCAAGGCGTGAGCCGAAGCCGAGAATGAGCGCGATCCCGCCGCCGAACTCGATCACGCCACCGAGGACCGCGAAGAACCCTCCCGGATGGAGATGAGCAGTATTGGAGAAGAAGAGCGCTGTCCGGTGAATTCCCGGTCCGTTGAACGACCCGAAGAGCTTCCCCGCCCCGTAGTAGATGAAGATCCAGGCGAGCGCGGTGCGCACGGCGACGAGGGCGAGGTCGGACGGGAGCGGTGAGGTGCGAGTGCTGAGCATGGCCGCTACTAACGCACGACCGCGGCGCCGATGTGCCGGTGGCGGCGCCGTCACCATCAGGCCACCACGCGTGCTTCGGCCGTGCCTTGCGCGGTGAAGTCCACTCGAGGCACTGAACCCTGCGCGATTCGATCCACTTCTCCTTCGAGGCAATGAGTTCCGGCCGGAATGGGCGAGAGGTCCGTGAGGTAGTTCAATGGGCGAAACGGCGCAACGAGCTGAGCGGCGAAGACCGAGAGATGGCGCGGTCGCAGCGAAGCCTGTTCGACGATCAGCGGCCGGCCCGGCAACCCGGTGTCGGTCCTGATCGTCTCTTCCGTCGGGAACACCGCTCGGTGGAAGAGCTGATCCCAAATCGTCAGCGCGAAGCCGAGGTTGACGTCCTGTGGCCCGTCCAGTTTGTGGTGAATCCGGTGATAGTTCGGACTGACGAATATCCGTCCGAGCGGTCCGAATCCCAAGTTGGTATTTGAGTGCTCGAACGCGACAATGCCCGCGTAGATCACCAGGAGAGTCGTCGACACGGCGCCGTTGGCAAGGAGAACGATCCCAGGGATCAGCGCAATGAGGTAGGAGACGTGAATGAGCGGATGCGTACGAAAGACCGTCAGCACACTCATGTCCTCTTGTGAGTGGTGAAGCTCATGGAAGCGCCAGAGCATTCGGAAGCGGTGATTCGCTAGGTGCGCGAGCCAATTGCACCCGTCCATCACCACGAAGATCACGGCAATCGCACCCCAGCGCGGCACCGGGCCAATCCTGGCCAAGACGAGCCACGGGAGCGACACGCGCACCACCTCCGAGAACGAGAGGGTCAACGCCGTCACGAGCGGCACGACAAGCGTCGCGTTCAACACCGTGTAGAGGAGGTCCTGACGGTAACCGCGGGCGAAGAGCGGCCGCCGTTGCGCGGGGTGCATTCGCTCCACGACGAGGAATACTCCGAGGATCGCAAGGGTTATCGGACCGACCACGATCACGCGAAGACTGGTCATCGACTCGGCGAAGTTTGCGCCACCCCAACGGCTCGACCAACCGATTCCGACGAGGACGATCGCGACCGCCGCAATCGAGAACGCGGGCAAGTAGACGCGCGTCGACAGAGCCCGCCGCGGACCGCTCGCTCCGCGAGTCCGCAGCGCCGCTGGTGCGGAGGCGAGAGAGCGGGTGGGCGAAACTACGATTGACGACATGACGACCTCCCAGTCCAGAACTTAGGCACTAGAACCCAACTCCGCCCCCACCAGGGCTCGTCGTGGTTGTTGTCCCGCCGGAGCCAGAACTCGCTTTCTTCGTCACGACGACGGACCACTTGCCCCAAGTGTCGGTCACGTTCCCGTGCACCTGCCCGGCGCCGGTGTCCTTGGAGAACCAGTAGAGCGCCTTGCCGGCGTAGGTCACCTGGAGGGAGCCTCCGGCCCGCTTCACGGTGCCTAGTTTCGCGGCGCTCACGCCGTTGCCGGCCGTCGCCTTCGTCGCGCCCTTGGGCAGCAGTACCTCGGGCCAGAACTTCAAGCACTGGGCGGTACAGGCGGTACCGCTGGGCTTCAAGGTGTAGAGCGTCTTGCCGCTCACGAGGATCGTGCCGAGCTTGGAGTTCTTTGTGGTCGAGATGACGACGCTCTTTGCCGTGTGGCTCGTGGCCGCACGTGCCGTGTCGGGGGCGAAAACTAATGCGGACAACGCGCCAAGGGCCAAGGTAGCCGCCGTGATGCGTCCCACCGGGACTCGGCGAGTTGTCGCCCAATGTTGCTTCGTCTGGTCCATGTCGTTCGTCTCCTGGTGCTCTCGGATATCGGAAGTACGGGGAAGATCGCCCAGCGGACTGGTGCACCACTGACCCATCTACCGCGCATTCGTTTCCCGCTGCCATGTACTACGGACGAGCCCGACGAAGAGATCATTCCATGCACGTTCTTGGTATTCACGTTTCGGAGCGGGTAGCTCATTTTCTGATTTGGAAGGATCCCGGCCTCGTCGCCACGGCTGCCCCGAGCCGGGATTCGTCAAGCCAGTACTCTTCGCGCGGCACTGGGGAACGTCAGTTGCTCCCTTTGAGCGGGACCTTCGGAGCGGACACGGGTACACCGATTCAGCGCGAACGAAGGAAGGGAGCTGGCACCAGGCGCAACGCTCCCGCGACGGCGGTCGCAAACCCGAGAAGCATCAAGAGCCCGGCAATCACCAACGCCGGAGGTACAACGTTCGATGTGGCGAAGACTCCACTTCCGACGCTGTCGCGCAAGAACCGTGGCGCGAAGGCGCTCGTCCGAGTCCGTCGAACTGCGATCAACCCGGCCTCTCGAGCTCTCTCAACCAACCCGGCCCTGGCCAGTGAAAACCTGGACCGAAGTGGCACGTCGCCTGCACCGTACGTATCTTCCAGCAACGCCATCATTTCGTCGCCGTACCGGACGCGCCGATCAACGGGGTACCAGCGGAGCGTGCGCTCAAATTGATCGATCCTCTTCACCGTGACAACGCAATCGGTGTCGGGCCTCGCCCGAGTCCGTTCGTCGCCTCGCGTCGCCCGAGGCGCATCGCACCTTCGTCTGCCAACGTGCGCATGTCGCGCACGGCTGCCGCAAGCGCCGCGAGTCCGCTGGTGGTGATGCGATAGGGCCGGCGACGATCATCGGTCGGCATTGGCTCGATGAGACCACGCTCTTCAAGTCGTGCGATCGCCCCATAAAGGGTCCCCGGTCCGAGAGTGACGCCAGCGAAGCTTTCAATATCCTTGGTCAACGCATACCCGTGCTTGGCACCCGAAGCGAGGCTCGTCAGAATGAGCACTGACGGTTCGTTACTCCGACCAAGTCCGCTGCCCATTGGTGTGGGCCTCTTCGCCATGCATGCGAGATTACTACGTTGCACGTACTATGCAAGCGCTTGGATTTCCGCGCAGTTGTACCCGGCGTTTGCACGTGAATACCCGGCGAGAGTCATGGTCCGCCCACCATTGGTCGCCACTGAGCCTCATCCCACCGTGGCGATGAAGTGACCGGTCGTCTCGGCGATGGATTGGCGGGTTCGGTCGGCGCTTGGCGGTTCCCGTGTCACCCGTTCGCCGAGCGGATGTGTTGAGCCACCAGCGCAACGGTTTGTGCAACTTGTTCGCGATGGAGGTCGCCGGGCGTGCCGCGGGCGGCGTCCAGGTCGGTCTGGCTGGGTTCGCCGTGCGCAGAGTCGTTCGAGGCAGCTGGTCCAAGACCTCGCCCAGGGCCACGACCGTAGTGGATGGAGTGGTCGGCGTCGTGCGCGTTGGGTGACGCGGCCAGGCCGCGAGAGGAACTTGCGCCAGACTGTCCAGGCCACGAGCCACCGGGCTCGGATCACGAGTGTCTCAGGGATCGGGACGAGTTGGCGCAGGTGACCGAAGCTGAAGCCTCGCAGGAACGTTCCGGGTGTCGAGGGTGCCATCGCTCGGCGCGAGAGCACGGAGGAGATAGAACCGGAGCGCAGTACGTCGGCGGCGTCGATGCCCGTAGCCCCGGCAGCCGTCGCGTACACGGGCGTCGCGACCCTTCGGCCATGGAACGGGGCGATGTTGATCAGTTCGTCAACGATGTCTTCCGGACCGAGTTTCTCGCTGAGCACACCGACCAGAGCAAGACCGGCGTTGGCGACGGCGTGATCGTCATCAGGTCAATTGGTTGTGTGGCGACTCCAATTTCAACTGGTGAAGGCACCTTTATCGCGTGTGGTCGTACTCTCAGCACACCACATTCACGGCGAATCCAAGCTCAGAGAATGTTGAGAATCGCCTCGGCGGAACTCACTTCAAGCCCGCCGCCGGGTTCCACGGCGAGTGCAGTCACGACGCCATTCTCAATAACCATGGCGTAGCGCTTCGAGCGAGTACCGAGTCCGAAGCCGCTTCCGTCCATCGTCAGTCCCAAGGCTCTAGTGAAGTCACCATTCCCGTCGGCCAACATCCCCACGGAGTCGCCAACCTCTTGGTCCCGTCCCCAGGCGTCCATCACAAATGCATCGTTCACCGAGATGCAGTAGACAGCATCGACTCCCTTCGCCTTGAACTCTTCGCCACGAATCACGAATCCGGGAAGGTGATAGTCCGAGCACGTTGGCGTGAAGGCACCCGGCACCCCAAAGAGCACTATCTTTCCGCTGGAGAACAACGCTCCGGTCTTTACTGGGGTAGGGCCCGAAGTCATGATTTGGACATCGGGAATCTTGTCGCCAACTTCAATCATCTTGTGACTCCGCTTTCGATGTATGGGTCAACCCGTAGCGGTGGACCATGTGCCAGATCGTCTTGAGTATAGGGACCATCTCTGGCGACTCGCCTAAGGCGCAACGAACTGAATGAGCGGGCTCACCGTAGCCAGGCTGGTGATCGGCCGCGACAGTAGTGTCTCGATCGTCGGCATCGTCTGCCTGTTTTGGGTTGGCCGTTCACTGCAGAGGATCTCGGTCCCGGCCCATCGCGGACTCGGTCATTGTCGGACCGATCAGCCTGGGTTGGTCGTCTTGCCACGCTTGGTAGAGAAGGGCACCTGTTGGAGACACTTCTTGACGAGGTTCGCGATCATCGGCGCCGAATCACCCCCTCTGCAATCGGGCCGGCGGTCAAGTCACCGACGCCGGGCCCGGATTGCCGGGACGCCGAGAGGGGCCGCGGCGACAATCGCTGCGATGAGACCAACGAAGGCCCCGAATCCCCACCCGATTCCGCTGAACCCGATGCCGCCCGGTTTGAGCAGAAAGGCGAACACGGTAAGCACGGCGTTGACACCGGTGGCGATGAGTAACAGCTGCTCGTCGGCCATCGGAAGCTTGAAGGGCATCTCACTGAAGCCCGCCCGCGAGACGAGAAAGGCGAGTATTGCCAAACACAGGATGAATACCAAGTACATCCAGCCATGCCAAAGGCCGTCCACGGAGATGGAACCAAGTCCGTAGTTATACGTGAACCAGGGAAGGAACAACGAGACGAAGAGCACCAGTGTGCCGATTGCGGTGATCCGTTCCGCCTGCGACCACCGCTTCATATCAAACGAGAATGACGACGGCTTCGACATTTGACGAGGGGCCGCGCTGGGCACCCCCGGTGCCTCGCCGGCCACCGGCGAGGGCGGCGTTTGAACGTTCGGCTTCTGTTCTGGCGGATACCACTTGCCGTCCGAAGCTTGCCACCAGCCTGGTCCATTCGAGACGTCGCTCACAGTTGCCCCCTGCTCTGGTCTGGGCCAAGACCTCGGCGCCAGTTCAATCGTCAGCATAGTGACGACGGGGGATGTCCGCTAGGAAGTTTCGATCAATTCCCGGATCATTGACCGTCTTCATCCTCACCAATCATCTCGCTCGGCAACAGACTTGAGATGACGGTGCTCGCCGAGGGTATCGAGACCCCGGCACAACTCGAGCGACTGCGTCACCTTCGCTGCGAGCTCGGTCAAGGCTTCTTGTTCTCACCGGCCGTGCCTGCCTGCGAGGCGGCGAGCATGCTCGGACGAGTGTTTGGAAACCGAGCGCAAACATCTGGCGCCGTCGCCCCTTGCTGAGCCCCTCACCAGCTGGGCTCACCCCAATGGCATCGACGCGACCTTCCGAAATCGACTTGATACGCCGTATATACACACTTTGTGTGGTTCCGAGAACTACTCTTCGACGATAAAGCGATTGTCTGAACCTTTGCTTCGTCGACGCAGCTACGTGAATGAAAGGGGGCCTTTCGTGAGGTACTTCGAAGAACAACCTGTGCCAGCACAGCACCTACTTGAGGCGCTGTCGAGCGGGATCGCCCTCATTGATGATTGTGGCGTCATTGGCGATCTGAACAAACGTCTCGCAGCAATGACCGGCTACGAGTTGGAAGAGCTCGTTGGCCAGAACATTCAAATGCTGGTTCCTCCCCTCCAGCGAGATATGCACGTCATCACTCGCCGCGAGTACACCCAAGACCCGAGTACGCATCAGATTCTGCTCGACCGGGATCTCACGCTCTTGCGCCGTGACGGCAGCGAGCTGTCCGTCGACTTCTCGTTCTCGCAACTCGCCCTTGATGACAAGTCATGGGTCGTCGTGGCGATCCGTGACAACACGGCTCAACGAGCGGCGGAGGATGCCCGCATCGCGGCGGAGGGTCATACCGTTGAAGTCGAAACCGCCGCCGCCGCCGCGCTCGCCCAGAGCGAGCAGCGCTTTCGCCTCGCGTTCGAGGGGAACATGGCTCCGATGGTCTTCAGTGATCAGGATGGCTTGTTCCTGGCCGTGAATGACGCATTCTGTCGAATGAGTGGACGCACCCGAGAGGAGCTGCTCGGACGCGACTCGAAACACTTCACCTACCCCGAGGACATCGGCATTTCCGAAGAGGTCTACCGGCGCATCACCTCAGGCGAAATCGACGAGGTTCGCTACGGCAAGCGCTTCTTGCAGAAGAACGGACGGATCGTCGTCGCCGAGGTTTCAATGTGCTCTGCCCGCGACGAACAAGGCAATGCGGTCTACTTCGTGTCATCGGTCCGTGACATCACCGAGGAGCGGGCGCTCGCCGCCCAACTCTCCTACCAGGCACTCCACGACCCGTTGACGGGGCTCGCGAACCGGGCGCTCTTCGATGATCGGCTGGTCCAAGCCCATGCGAGGGTTCTGCGCCAGGGCGGGCTCGGCGCCGTCTTGCTGCTGGACCTTGACGACTTCAAGGGGGTGAACGACGCGTACGGCCACTTGATCGGCGACCAACTACTCGTCACGCTCGCTAACCGATTCGAAGAGGTCACGCGTTCGTCGGACACGCTCTGTCGTTTCGGGGGCGACGAATTCCTCTACTTGGCCGAGGGACTGACCTCGCCTCTCGAGGCGCAGCAGATCGCCGAACGTCTCCTGGGCACCCTCACCGAGCCGTTTGTCTTCGATCGCGTGCGTCTCCAACAGCGCGCGAGTGTCGGGATAGTGGTGTGGGACGACACGGGCACGGACATCATCGAACTCGTCCAGAACGCCGACGCCGCGATGTACGAGGCCAAGCGCCAAGGCCACGGCAACATTGTTCACTTCACTCCGAACATTCGCCACGAGGCGGCGAGTCGTTTCTCGCTTGTTCAGGAACTGCACCTTGCGGTGACCTCGGGCGAACTCTTGATGCACTACCAGCCCATCATCGATCTCTCGACAACCGAGGTCGTCGGTTTCGAGGCGCTCATGCGCTGGAAACATCCGGAGCGGGGATGGGTTCCCCCCGACGTGTTCATCCCCCTGGCCGAGCAGAGCGACCTGATTCTCGAGCTCGGCGCCTTCGCGCTGCGTGAAGCCGTGGCGGCGGCCAGCTCCTGGAAACCACGAGGGGGCCGGACGAGCTCGCCCTACGTCACGGTGAACCTTTCGGCGCGGCAGTTTCACGACCCGGGCCTCGTGGCGATGATCCGGAAGGAACTCGACCGGAATGGCCTAGAGCCTGAGCGCCTGATCCTCGAGGTCACCGAGGGCGTGGCACTCGTCGACATCGCCGAGACGATGAACGTGATGGAACAACTCAATCGACTCAATATCGGTGTCGCCCTGGACGATTTTGGGACCGGGTACTCCTCACTCTCCTACCTCGCGGCCCTGAACCCGAAGATCGTCAAGATCGACCAGTCCTTCGTTCGACCGAAGCACGACAAGGAACGCAGCGACACGCTGCTCGAGGCGATCGTCACGCTCGGCAACAAGCTCAACATGATCGTGCTCGCTGAGGGAATCGAGACCTCGGCTCAGCTCGATCGCCTCCACAACCTCGACTGTGACCTCGGGCAAGGGTTCCTATGGTCACCGGCCGTGCCGATCGAGGAGGCCACGACAATGCTGCGTCGATCATCGGACGTTTGAGAGCGGGCTGTCGGCGCTTTGACCCTCCGTTGACCGATTCCGATTCCACCACGACGCATCGACTGGTCGGGTGCAGCGTCACTGGCTGAGCCAGAGGCCTGGTGAATCGGGTATCCACTAGTTTGGCCTTGCCTATCTGGCATCATCCAACCTGAGGAGAAGCCACCTCACTAACCACCCGGAGGCAGTGAAGTGACCAAGAAGATCGGAAGCTGGCTTCTGTACGTTGTGCTCCTGGCAGCCGTGGTGCTCATGGCCTTCAATTTCGACGTCGTTCGACATTGGTTGGCGATTCATACCGGAACGGTCAACGAAAGCGGTCCCTACTACGGATTCTGGTCCGGCTTCGGCTCCGACCTCGGTGAGGCCACGCTGATCGGCGCGGTGAGTGTTGGGGTCTATACGGGTGCGCGAAAGGTCAACTGCCACACGAAGGGTTGTTGGAGAATCGGACATCACCCGCTTGAGGGCACTCCCTACCACCTGTGCAAGCACCACCACCCCGACGTGCCGACGACGGGCGCCTCACTCGAACACATCCTCGAACAGCACAAGAAGTTCAAGGATGCTCAGCTAGATCCCAGAGAAGCTTCGCCGTCCTGAAACTCGGCGAAGCCGGAAGTTTCCGTTGCGTGTCCGTCGCAGCATCCGTCAACTGCAGCAGGCGAGGTCTTTTTTTGTTTGGCAGCGTCAGTGAGGATCGATCCCACGACCGAGGGATCTTGGGACAGCTACTGACGCTTTCACCAGTCCGGGGTGTCGGATTGGTGTGTGGGATGAAACGTGGGATTCTCGCATGGAAACCATGCGGTGTGCGAGTTCAAGTCAGTGGGCCGACGCCGCCGTTCTCGGTCCGGTGGATTCCGTCGAACCGAAGATCCGAACCAAGCCTACGAGCGCCCACAGGTTGCAGGTGGCTTCATGCCAACGGATCGGGGATTCGAGCCCGTGAGAGTAGGGTCCAAAGGCCCTGGACGTCGCCGGTCGCGACGGTAAAATGGACACAGCGAAGGTGGTTTCTACTCCTTCTCTAGACCACGAAAGGTGGTGCGCTGTGGCTGGAAAACCTACGAAGGTGAAGGGCCAAGTCGAAGAAGTCGTGGGGATTCTCACCGGCAACAAGAAGCTCGAATCCAAAGGTAAGGTCGACCGTCGAGTTGGCGAAGCCGAAGAGAAGGTCGGGCGCGTGAAGGACAAAGTCGAAGAGGCGGCCGAGAAGATTGAGCGCAAGGCCGGGAAGGCAATCAAGAAGACCAAGGGTCTAGCGCATAAGAAGTGACCCGGGACTTCTGGCAGCGTTGGCGCTGGCAGTTCAGTGCGGGTCCACCAGGCGCGGAATGTCGGCGGTAGTTGTTGCGGGAAAATCAAATCACTGACTTGGAGGCTTCATGATAACTCTCGGCATAATTCTTCTCATCATTGGATTCGTAACGGGCATTGCCATCGTTTGGACCATCGGAGTGATTGTGCTCGTCATTGGATTGGCTCTGTGGCTTCTCGGTGCATTGGGCCACGCCGTCGGGGGTCGGCGTCACTATTTCTGACTCGTGACGTCGGTCGCTGTCCGGGTCGGCACGCCGGGTAACGGTCGCTTCGCCCAGTCAGGAGTCTGAGCGTCGGCAACTCTTCTACACCTGCGAAGAGTCGCAGGTCGCCATCATGATTTGGATCAGAAGCGCCGATCACCGTCGGTTTCGTCAGCGTTGGTCCGGCTTGACGGCGCCAATTGGGTCGGAGCCTCTTGACGATAGGTAGAGAGTCGCCTAAACCTGTAGACCCAACGTGACAAGTGGAGAGTCAGCAACCTCAGTCCATGAACAGCACCGAATGGCGATCGATTCTCAACTATGACCCACTGCCCCACCTTCTTTCGTCGGGGAATCAGGCCATAGATCACTTCGCCGCCAGAGACCTATTGGGCGAAACTGAAGTTCACACGGAGACTCTATGGGTATTGCCCGCGGCGAAGAAGATCGTCAAGCGACAGCAGCCAGACGGGTCTTGGAAGTATCCAGGAGGGAACAGGAAGATACGCTCGTCCGAAAACTACGATCAAATAGAGACCTTCCGCAACCTGGGTTACTTGGTGGAGATGTTCGGTTTTGACAGATCGGCTCCCGCGATTAGTAGGGCGGCCGACTTCCTGTTCGGTTTTCAGACTGACGAAGGTGACATTCGGGGAATCCTGGGCAACCAATACGCGCCCTACTACACCGCCGCCATGGCAGAGCTCCTCATCAAGGCCGGATACCAGGATGATGACCGTATTGAACGCGTTTTTGGATGGCTTGGGTCCATTCGACAGGACGATGGCGGCTGGGCGATACCGCTACGAACCCGGCATAGAAAGGGACTGCTGAAGGTTCGGTT
>PKYK01000027.1 GCA_003133665.1 Acidimicrobiaceae bacterium
GGAGATCGTCCATCGTGCCGTCGACCGCGAGACAGACCCCCGCTTCGGGCCAGAGGCCGATAATACGTGCGGGCGCGCTTCCGCTCGGGCTGGCCAACGCGTCAATCGTCAGGTCGGCGCGAAGTCCCGGTCCGGCGCTCTTGCCCGGGGCTCCAGCTCGCAGCCGGATGATTATCCGCTCGCCGCGGCGCTCGATGATGAGGTCACGGCGACCCCGCAGGGTCGTGCGAGCCGCGGCGACGTCGTAGTAGGCGTCGCTCGGCGCGATTCTCCACGGCGAGAGGATCTGTTGGGCGGCCTCCATGGTCGCCGAGGCCCAGTTGACGGCCTCGGCGATGACGAGTCCGTGGACCGGTCCTGACTCGCCCGACAGCCAGTAGGCGAGCGAGCCGGCCCGGCAGTAGCCCGACGTGGCGCGAAGCAGCTGGTCGGCGATCTCGTCGCCAACCGCTTCGGTGATCGACAGGGCGGGCTGGGCGAGCACCCGTCGCGACGCCGCATTGCCCAAGACGCGCCGGGCGGTCATGGGGTTCCAGCGGAACGGCCCCGTCGGCTGACCGGCGCGCTCGACCAGCCACGCGTCCAGGCGGCGGTGTTCGCTGCTCGCCACCGCACGAAAGCGCGCGGTGAGCGAACGCCGGTGATCGTCCGTGAGCGTCGCGACGTCATCTGGAGCGTCAGCGATCAACTGGTTCAGCTGAGCGCTGGTGTAACGGCGGTGCAGCAGCGTGGTCACCGGAGCACCCATTGGTCGCGGACGGCCGAGAGCACTTCGCGGACGCTTCGCCCCAACAGTTCGTGGTCCACGTCGCGCATCCACAGCTCGCCGGTCGCCGTCGAGAACATCGCGGTGCGCAACGGGACGATCGAGGTTCGAAGCGTCTGGACCAAGGCGTGGTAGCGCAGCGCGCGTTCGGCTCCCTCGCCGAGCGGTGACGTCGTGACGTCAAACAGGACGACGGAGGCGACGTCGCCCACGGTGGATCCCACAATGAGGTCAATCACGTCGCGCAGCACGACCCGACCAGCGGCGAGTCGTTGCGTCGCGCGAACGCCGGTGCGGGGCATCCAGCGACGGGGAACCTCACCCATGGCGCGGGTCAAGGTCACGGCGTGCGCGGTGACGTCCGTTGCGAGTCGAGCGCGTTCGTCGCCGTCGAGTTGGTTGAGGTACGCAAGCAGATTGCCGGCCTCGACCTCGCCCCGCCACGCCGCCACCGCGTCATCGAAGGCGTGCTCGACGGTCACGCCAACGGTCAGCAGCCGCAGCAGTTGGCTCACGAGTACGCCCCGGAGCAGACCAGTCGGCGACTGCGAGAGATCGGTTGACCGCGACGACTGTCGCAGCGATGCCGCGCGAACGGTGATTGGAACCACGAGGGTCTCGGCGCCGAGGATCTCGTAGATGCCGTCCTCCAGTTCCGCGCGCAGGCCCGCGGCGCTCGAGGTGTCAGCGGGCGGGCGCCGGGCCCGGTCGCCGCGCAATGCGTCAACCACCGAGAGAGGCGAGATCGGGGTCGTTGTGGTCATGGACCAGTGTTGCGTGGGGCTGTCACACGACCTAGCGTGACGACGTGTTCGTCACCGTCTTTTCCATCTTCGTTCTGGCGGTGATCGTGCTGTGCGTGATGACCATCCGCTGGGCGGTCCGTCGCGACCGCGAACGCCGGGCCGCCAATCAGGTTCCGCCCCGCGATAACTCTTAGGTCGCGAGACGCTCCTGGAGCTCTTTCACTGCGCGGTCGAGATCGGCGATCGCGCGCTCCAGTACCGAAAGACGCGCCGAGAGTGTCGCGTCCACGCGCTCGTCCACGCGCTCGTCGATCTGCTTGCGTATCCGCGAGTCGACTGAGTCGACCAGGGGCTGGGCGAACTGCTTCAGTCGATCCCGAAGGTCGTTGGGCTTGTCGCTGGCGTCGCGGGCATCGCTCACGGGGTCACCCTACGCCTACGCCGGCGGACAGTAGACGCCGGCATTGAACTGCAGCGTGTTGAACTGTCCGGCCCAGGGAGGGCTGAGCAGCGTCGTCTCCTCGTTCTTCAGCGACGTCGCTGGCGAGCAGACGGCGCTGAAGGCGATGAAGCCCCGGACGTTGCTGCCGCTCGCCCCCGGAACGGGCAGCGGTCCGCCACTGCCGAAGGCCAACGCCATGAAGACGGGAAGGGGCTGACCGGCGAGGGAGTAATTGCGGTATTCGGACTGCGAGGCGTAGACGCCCGCGTTCAGGCTGGGATCGACCGAGGCAATGCCCGCCGCCCAGCCCTGGAGCATCTGAGTCCAGTAGGTCGCGTAGAGCGCGATCGTGCCGGGTGACGAGCCACCCGGAGCGTCGAGCCCCGAATGGTTGTCGGGGTAGCCCTCGGGGTCGAAGATGACCCAGTCGGGTTTCAGGCCGACGCCCAGTCCGCGGTACTGGTCTATCTGCGTCGCGACCCAGGCGCCCGCCGCGAGTCCGTGGTTGTAGTAGGTCGCGGCCTTCCTGGGCTCGTTCGAGAGGGGCCCGCTCACCGTCCAAAACGACAGCCAGGTGACGCGCTTGTGCGAGTTGTAGATGCTCTGGCCAATGAGGTAGTCCGGCGACGTGGCGACGCTCTTGGCGCTCGTGAAGCCGACCCACGGAGCGGACTGCGTGCCGAGCCCGCCCGTCTCGCTGATGATGGGCCAACCGTCGGTAATGGCCTGGGCCCACTTGTACGAAGGTATGGCGTAGACCCCGACGCCCTGCAGCGGGGGTGAGTTGATGCCCGCTGCGAAGAGGTCGAGCTGCGTACCGACGTGGAATCCCGTCACCACGCCACCGACCGTGCGCGCGGCACTGCCGGCGGTCACCGACACGTCGGTGGCCACCCAAGCCGCCGAGGGACCGGTGTTGGTCAGCGCGAAGAGGTCACCCCAGTTGGCCGCTGGTCCGGCGATCGTGAGCTGGGTGGGGGTCGCGTCGAGGAAGAGCGAGCCGCTGAGCGGCGGGGCCCCGGTGGTCGCGGCCGTCACGTTGAGCGCGCTCCACGCCGAAGGGGTCACCACCGTGGAATGACTGCGAAGGGCCCCGGTGACGAATGTGGCGAGCGGGGTGCTGAGCAGTTCGACACTGCCGTTGGTGCTGAGTGCGCTGACGTACACCGTGGTCGGCGTGGCGGCCGTTGCGAGGGTTCCGGTCAATTTGGGACTCGAGGTCATCGTCGTGAGGTCTTGTACGACCCACGAATTTGTTCCCGCGCCGCTCTGGGCGTAGAGCTCGAGGTCGCCACTGATCGACCTAGTCACCAGGGACGGCACCGGCGTCGCCAGTACCACGGGGTCGCTCGCGGCCGTACCGCTTTGGGTCATCGTCGAGACGTTGACCGCCGGGCCCGCGAGGTAGGGGACCGACTGGTTGGGATCCCACGTGATTGGTATGGCCGCGATGTTGTTGCTCAATGTACGAGCCGCGATGAGTCCGTTCTGTCCGCTCACCTGAATGCTGGCTACGCCGTTGGCCATCGTGACGCCGGTCAACATCGTGAGGTCCGTGCCGACGAGCGATCGCCACCCAACGTCGTGGTGCTGGTAGTGCCAGAGGGGAGTGATGGGGTCATTCGCGCTCAGCAAGATCAGATGGCCGGTGGCGCTGACGTACAGCACGTCGACCGCTCCCGAAGGGTCGAAGAAGGGGATGGGGTCGGCGGCGGGCGCAGGGGCGTTGATCCGGGCGGAGAGATCAACCCACTGACTCGTGCCGGCGACGGTCTGGGTGTAGAGCGCGATGCCGGAGTCGGTGGTGCGATACGCGAGCACTCCCTCGGTGGCGTTACTGACGGTATGGGGACCGCCCAGCATGTTCGTGTTGTTCAGCGAACTCTCGAGTGACACGGCGTTCCACGGGAGCGGACCCGTTCCCGAGTTCACGAATTGGAAGAGCGGCAGACCGGGTGGCGTCGCGATAGTGGCCCCGCGTGACCAGGGGGCCATCAGTAACGTGCTGGCCATGAGCACAGCCGATGTCAGCGCTAATCGTCGCAACTTCATCTGCGTCCTTCATCGGGGATGGACCCCAATTCGTTTCGGCTTCCGTTTGACAAGTCTAGGGGTGCTCGCCGTAGTGGCAAGTGCAGCGACGATTGTCACGAAGTCGTAACGTTCGGCACCTACTTGCGTGTGATTACCGACGATGGCGCGCTCGGCGCGCCGTGTCCGTTGGCGTTGAGCGCACGAACGATGACTCTGTACCTCTTGCCCTTGGCCAGCTTTCTCGTGGTGGCCACTCTCGTTGAGGCGGAGAACGTGGACCACGTCACACCCGCATCGATCGAGTATTGGTACGCGGTGATGGGACGACCACCCGTATTCGACGATGCTCGCACGGTGAGTGTGAAGCCACCGACGAGCGCGACGAGACTCGCGATTCTTGCTTTGCCCGGCGCGGTCTTCGCGGACGGTCCGCTCGTGAAGTTCATCGTCGTGGACAACGTCTGCGCGTCGTACGTCGCGCTCAACGCCAGTGGTCCCGGCGACGTCGTGGCGACGGTGATGACCGCCGCGCCGGCAGCGTTCGTGGTGACGTCGTAGGCCGCCGCGCCGTTGCGCGAGCTGCTCGTGCTGTCCCCGTCGAGCACGATGGTGCCGTTCGAGGCCGTGGCGGTCACGTGCACCGATGCGTTGACCAGCGGGTGGTTGCCCGTGTCGTGCAGCCTCAGCGTGACCGACGCCGGGCCGTTGCTGATGGACGGCCTTGCGTTCGCCTGGGTGAGCGAGCTCTTGGTGAGGTCGACCTTGAGCGGACAGAGTCCCGCGATGAAGGCGGCGCCGTTGGGACTGCCCAGCCCCGAGGCCATGTCGAAGCCCGGGACGGCGCTGTACTTGCCGACGCCGAAGAGGTCGTTGGTGCCCGACGTGACGTCGACGTACCCCGTGGAGGCCATGGCGTAGAGCGACGGATTGATGAAGCCGAGGCGACTCACCGAGCAGGACTGCGCCGCCGCAGCGACGAGAGCGCTCACCACCGGCGCCCCGATCGAGGTGCCGCCAATGGACGACCAGCCCAGGCAACTGCGGTGGCACAACCCGGTGGCGGATCCCGAATAGTACTGAATGAAGCCGGCGTCGGGGGCGGCCATGACCGACAGATCGGGCACCATGCGCATCGTGGCCGATGAGGTGATGCCGGGGGCGTTCTGCCACGATGGACGCGACCAGACTTGCGAGGTGCCGCCTCCCCCGGCGCCACCGCCACCGTTGGTGCCGTCGTTCCACACCGTTTGCGACAGCGGGCTGATGCTCGAGACGTTGAGCCCGCCCACTCCCGTGACGTAGGGCTGGGACGCGGGGTCGTCAACGGCGGGGTTGTTGTTGGTGATCCCCGAGCAGTCCGACGAGCCGAAGTCGCCGGCCGCCGTGATCACGGTCTGACCCTGCGCCGCCATCTGCTCGAAGATCGGTTGTTCGCTGCTGGGACTTCCGGTGGGGTCGGTTTCGCAGTCGCCCCACGACGTCGTGATGATCGTCGCGGTGTTGTCGTCGGCCATCTGTTGGTAGACGTCAGTCGGACCCGAACTGTTGTTGGGTCCGGTGTAGACCTGAATCGCGGCGCCCGGGGTCAGTGCCCCGGCCTCTTCGATGTCGAGCGTTGCCTCGTCGCTCAAGCCGCCGACTGCACCACCGTCGACGTTCGTGCTCGACAAGGGTGGGTTGATCCCGTAGCACCCGAAGTACGTCGCAAGGTCACCCGGACTGTAGGCCCCGAGTTCGTAGACCCCGATGGTTTGGCCCACACCCGTGTTGCCCGTGGCCCAGGCGGCGCTGAGGCCGTAGAGCTGCGCCTGCTGTTGGATCGTGTACCCGCCGAGCGAGTTGGGCGTCGATCCCGCGGAACTGCCCGCGGACGCGCAGGTGCCGGGCGTTGCGGCGTGGGCGACGGCACGGCGCGCGATGGACTGCGCGTGGGGCGCGACGACTGTCGAGAGACCGGCCACGCTCGACACGTCGTGGGCAATTGACGCGGGCAGCGTCGCGCGCGTCGTGAACTGCGCGGCGAGGATTCCGTCGCTACGGCGTACGGTGACAACGGGTGCATCGAAGGCGCGGGCGATGTCGGCCGTGGACCCGCTGACGTGCAGCACGATGTGACCCTTGCTCAGGGCGCTCACGCGAAGTCCGAAGGAGGCGAGGTACGAATGCACCGCCGCCACCGAAGAGGCCGGGGCGCCGAAGCGCTGGGCGAACTGCGACGTCGTCAGATAGTGGCGGTAGTTCGGCGACGCCGTATTGGAGAGGCTGGCGATGAAGGACTTCAGTGCCCTCTCGTTGGGCTGGGCCAGAACGACATCGAACGAGGTCGCGATGGTCTTGTTGGAGATGGTGTCGGTCGGGGGGATGGGCGCCGATCCCGCGACGACGACACGCGGCTCGCTCGCCAGGGCCGACGTGGCGGGCAGGGCCAACGCGCACAGGGCCACACTCAGCGCGAGCAACGGCCAACTGAAACGATTCGACTGACGTTGCATGACCCCAGCCTAGGAAAGACTTCGCTGGTCGAACCCTTCAGGCCCGGCGAACCCAATCAACTATTGGACAATTCTCAGTTCTGGGGGTAGCCGGCGGCGGCGTAGCGTGCCGAGAGGTCGCCACATTCGGCGCAGACCGACTCCGGGATCAGGCCCGCGCGCATGAGCCATCCGAAGACCGCGCAGCCGAGACAGAAGCCGAGGAAGCCCTCCAGTGCGGCGGCGGCCATGAGCGGCAGCAGCAGCCAGCGAGCCGCGGACCAGCCAACGCTCCACCACACGATGGTCGCCGAAACAGTCAGCACCGCGCCGATGCCCTGCGCGAACCGCTTGGGCGGACCGGGCACCGACTTCTGCCAGGCGGTGAGCCGCGGGCCCGCGACACGCACCGCGAACTGTCCCAAGGGCGACAGGGTCGGCCCGGTCGCGACCCGAGCAAGGAATCCGTACGTCAGCGGGACCAGCAACCACGCGGTGTTGGTCACCAGCGCCGCCAGCGTCATCGTGACGACGCCGAGAGCCACCGTGCGGGCCGACGCGTCATTGACCGGATTGGGGAAGGAAAAGAGTCGCTTCATCCGATAAATCCTAGTGAAATTGTCATGTATTCGCCACTCCAATTGGGAGGTCGGAAGAATGGTGGTCACGAGCCAACGTGGCCAGCGGGACGCGCATGACGATCCGCGAATGACGTCGAATGAGGAGGCCCGGTCATCCGCCAATCATGGTGCCGATCAGGACCATGTTGAGCGCGAGGGGAGAGGTTTCTGGGAAGATGAAGACTGTTGCGGGAATCGAGTCGATAACCCAAGCCATCCCGCGGCGCGGAGTACGGCGAGTCGTAACCCTCAGGCGAGGGAGGCGGCGAGCACTATCACTACTCTACGGAGGTGCCAGTTGTGCTCTCAACATCGGTAATACCGTGACGATGGCAAACCATGCTCTACCGTTAGCAACGTGTACCTGTTGAGCGGCGAACTGATAGTCCCGGACGACGCGCCCGTCGACCTCATCCGAGCGGCCGGGGGCATCGTGACGCGGTTCGTCCCGGGTGGCCGTGTGGAGGTCGCCTGCATCTACCGCGAAGCTCGTGGCGACTGGACGTTCCCGAAGGGCAAACTCGATCCGGGTGAGACCTTCGAACAGGCTGCGTTGCGAGAGGTACTCGAAGAGACGAGTCTGATGTGCCAGGTGGTGCGTTTCGTCGGAACGACGAACTACACCCACCGCAAGGGCAGACCCAAGATCGTGGCGTACTACTTGATGTCCGTCGACACCGGTGAGTTCGCGCCGAATGCGGAGGTCGACGAATTGGTGTGGTTGCCACTCGCGCAGGTCCGTGACCACTTGACGTGGGACCGCGATCAAGAGCTCTTTGACCTCGTGGTCCTGATGCCGGAACTGCGCGCGCAGGCCTCCTAACGGACCCGTTCGAGAAACGTTCGAGTCGACTCGTGTTGGGGGTTCGCGAACATCTCGGCGGGGGTGCCTTGCTCGACCAGCACACCTCGATCCAAATAGGCCACCTGATGGGCGACGTCGCGGGCGAAATTCATCTCGTGGGTCGCGATCAGCATCGTGGTTCCCTGAGCCGCGAGGTCGCGCAGGAGATCGAGGACCTCGCCCACGAGTGTCGGGTCGAGTGCACTGGTCACCTCGTCGAGCAACAACAGTGATGGCCGCATCGCGAGGGAGCGGACGATGGCGACGCGCTGCTGTTGTCCGCCCGAAAGCCGGTCCGGAAAGTCGTTCGCTCGCTCGGCCAGTCCGATGCGCTCGAGCAGCTCGAGGGCCTCGACTCGCACCTCGCCGCGCTTGCGCTTGAGCGCATGGACCGGCCCCACGAGGATGTTGTCGAGCACGCTCAGGTGCGGGAAGAGATTGAAGGATTGAAAAACCATGCCGATGTGGCGACGAACCAGGTCGGGGTCGATTCGTTCATCCATCAGTGACTGGCCAAAGAGCGTGATCGAACCGCCGTCAATGGTTTCGAGGAGATTGGTACAGCGCAGCAGTGTCGACTTGCCCGATCCCGAAGCCCCGATCAGGCAGACCACTTCGTGGCGGTGGAGTTCGAGCGAGACTCCCCTCAGCACCACGTTTTCACCGAAGCGCTTGACGATGGAGTCGAGTTTGAGCACCACGTCGTTCACTGAGACCCCGCGAGGCGTCGAGACCGGTCCCGGGCGATGAGTCGGTCGGTGAAACGGGTGAGGGGGATCGTGAGAGCGAGGAAGAGCAGCGACGCCACGACGTAGCTGCTCGAATTGAACTCGGTCGAGTCGTAGATCTGGGCGGCGCGCACCGCCTCGATAGCGCCCAGCGTGCCGACGAGCGCGGTGTCCTTCTGCAACGAGATGAAGTCGTTGAGCAGGGGCGGGATGACCGTGCGGATGGCTTGGGGCAGAATGACGCGGCGCATCGTGGCCGAATGGGTCAGACCGAGTGACCTCGCCGCCAGGATTTGGCCGTTGGGCACCGAGTAGAGCCCCGCCCGGTAGACCTCAGCGACGTAGGCGCTGTAGGAGACCGTCAGCGCGATGCAGCCATAGACGGCGGGCGACTGGTGTGACAGGAAACCGAGACGGAGTTCGGGAATGCCGAAGCCCACGATGAAGAGCACCAGCAGAATCGGAATACCCCGAAAGACGTCGGTGTAGATCGTCGAGAGCACCCGAAAAGGGAACAGGACGGCGGATTGGCTCATCCGCACCGACGCGATGATCAAACCAAAGATGAGCACGAAGACCTCGCACAGCAGGAAGATCCAGATGTTGGTGAGGATTCCTGTACCGATCGAACTGAGCCCCTTGCCGGGGTTGCCGATGAATGAGACCCACATGTTGTGGGGGTTGAAGAAGTAGTAGCGCACCTGGGCGCCGCCGGGAGCGAGGAAGAAGACCGCCACGATTGCCGCGACCAACAGGACGCTGGAGATCGTGCTGGCCCAGACGGCGCGACGCCCGACGAGGAACTGACGTCGGCGTGGGGCGAAGAGTCTGGGCGGCGTGTCCGACGAACTGGTGTCGGTCTCCAGCGACACGATTCCTACGGCTTAATGACGGCAACGCTGGTGTAGATTCCCAACCACTTCTTCGAGAGGGCCGCCACGGTGCCGTTGGCATTCAACGTAGAGATTGCGGTGTTGATGCAGCCCACGAGTGCGTTGTTCTTGCTGAAGAGCAAACCGTAGTGTTCGCCGACGCTCGGGAACTGACCGACCTGCGTGGCGATGAGCTTCTTCTTCGAGTCCACGATCTGCGATGACGCCATGTACTGGCCGGTCGGCGTGTCAATCACGATCGCGTCGATCTGACCGCTCTGCAGCGCGGCCACTGCTTGGTCGAGCGTGGAGTACACGCGCGCGGGCTTGGTGGGCTTGAGGTAGCTGTTGATGTACGCGAGGCCGGTGGTGCCGATCTGGTCGCCGTAGAGGTAGTTCTTCAGTTGCGACGGGCTGTGCTTCTTCACGATGGCGTTGGTCTTCAACGCGACGATGGACTGCTGTACGTCGTAGTAGCTCGCGGAAAAGGTCACGGCCTTCGCGCGGTCCGGGGTGTAGGAGATTTCGTTGATGTCAAAGTCGAACGACTTGGCGCCTGGGGTGTAGCTCGTGTTGAAGGGCTCGGTGACCCAGTGCACCTTCGACGCGGCGACGCCCAGGATCTTGGCGATGGCGTAGACCACGGCTGACTCGTAGCCCTTTCCATTCGAGGGCTTGTTGTTGACGAACCACGGGGTGTAGACGGGATTGTCGGTGGCGACCGTGAGCTTGCCCTTGGTGTACTCGTGCGACGCGATGGTGGTCTTGCACGACGCGAGCGACGGGCTGGCCGCGTTGGCGGCGACGCCGGGGGTCAACGTCAGGGCGGTGAGTACCGAGGCACCCATCACACCGGCGAGAGTGAGTCGTAGGTTACGCATCCGATTCCCTTCAGGACGGGCCAGATTCTGGTGGTTTGTAGTGTAACGCTGGCGGCGCTCGCCCCCTGGGGCTGGTGACACCGGTCGGGGAGGCAAGGCGCTCCACGTTGGCCACGCTCCGACTCGATGACCAGCGGAGGAGCGTCGCGGTCTCGGGACTTCTGTGTCAATTACCCAGTTGCAGTCTCTAGTCACTATGATGGCTCCGCTGGGAGAGGTGGGTGAGTTCGGTTTAAACCACATTCCTGCTAAGAATGCGGCCTGTTAACGCGGGCCCGAGGGTTCAAATCCCTCCCTCTCCGCCGTCAACACCGAGCGCAGTGCGCTCGGTGTTGCCATGTAATGAGGAGATGTTCGTTGCGGTACTGGATCGAGACACTCGGGTGCCCCAAGAACCACGTGGACTCCGACAAACTGGCGGGACTCTTGGAGTCCCAGGGTTACGACGTTGCTGGGTCGGCCGAGGAGGCCGATCTCGTCGTGGCCAACACCTGCGCGTTCATTGAGGCCGCGCGCGAGGAGTCCATCGAGACGGTGCTCGAGCTCGCCGATCGCAAGCAGAATGGCGCTCGACTGGTCGTGACGGGCTGTATGGCCGAACGCTACGGCGACCAACTCGCCGCAGCGCTGCCCGAGGTTGACCTGGTGGCGGGCTTCGGCGAGAGCCTCACGGCGCGTACGCCGTCCACGCCCGTGGCGTTGCGGCGGCGTGCGATCCCCGAGTTCGACCTGTTGAACCTGCCCCGGCCCGCCACGAGCACACCATGGGCCTACGTGAAGATCGCCGAAGGATGCGATCGACGCTGCGGCTTCTGTGCGATCCCGACGTTTCGCGGCGACCAACGGTCCCGCTCGACCCCAGAGATCCTCACCGAGGCTCGCGCGTTGGTCGAAGGCGGCGTGCGCGAGTTGGTGCTGATCGCCCAGGACCTGGCCAGCTGGGGCCACGACCGACGTCGAGCCGGCCGCGGCGAAGCCGTCGAGGTGTTGGACGAGGGTGGCACCCAACCGCTCATCGAACTCACGAGGACACTGAGCCGTGAAGTCGATCGAGTTCGCCTGCTCTACCTCTATCCGTCGGGGCTGACCACTGGTCTGATTGAGACGATCCTCGACACCGGTGTGCCCTACTTCGACCTCTCCCTGCAACACGCGTCGAGGCCGATGTTGCGAGCGATGCGTCGTTGGGGTGACGGAGACCGATTCCTGGAGCGCATCGCGGCCATTCGCTCGGCCGATCCCGATGCGACATTTCGTTCATCCTTCATCTTGGGATACCCCGGTGAGACCGAGGAGGATCAGCGTGAGCTGCTTTCCTTCATCGAGGCAGCCCAGCTCGATTGGGCCGGTTTCTTCACGTTCTCGGCCGAAGAGGGCACGTTCGCCGAAGGCCTCGGGGACCAGGTCCCTCGTGAACTGGCGCTCGAGCGACTTCGCGAGGTGAGCGAGTTGCAGGACACGATCACCGCTCGACGACGCGACGCTCTCGTGGGGACGCGCCAGCGTCTCTTGATCGACGCGCCCGGAGTGGGCCGCAGCGTTCGTGAATGTCCCGAGATTGATGGCATTGTGATGGTGGACCCGTCACTAGTCGTGGGAACATTGGTTGACTGCGAGATTGTGGCGAGTCACGGAACGGATCTGGAGGCAGTGCGGGCATGACTACCGGGCAACGCACGTACGGCGAGTCCGCCCTCATGACTCCGGCCAACCTGGTGACGGCGTTCCGCCTGCTCGTGGCGCCGCTCTTCATCTACCTGATTATCATGCACCGAATCTCGTGGTGGACCTCGCTGGTCGGTTTCGTCGCTGCCGCGTCGGACTACTTTGACGGCATTGTCGCGCGCCGTCACGGCACCACCAGATCGGGCGCCTTCCTCGATCCCCTGGCCGACAAGATCATCGTGTTGGGTTCGCTCTACGCGCTCGTGCTGTCGCGTCCCCACGGGCTGAAGAGCTTCATCATCCCGGCGGTGCTCATCACTCTTCGTGAGATCTGGATGAGTGTCTACCGTTCTCGCGCGGCCCAGAGAGGCATCTCGATCCCCGCCAGCAATTTGGCCAAATGGAAGACCTTCGTGCAGGACTGGGCCATTGCACTGTGCGTGTTGCCGATAACGGCCCACCACACGTACCTTGGCGTGATCACCATATGGATCGCCGTGGTGATGACACTCTTCACCGGTTGGCAGTACTACTCGCAAGGCAAGAAGGTGGCCGTCGGTGCGCGTTGAGATCGTGGCGGTGGGCACTGAGTTGTTGCTCGGGCAGATCCCCGACACCAACTCTCAGTGGCTCGGCGAACAACTCGCCGCCAACGGCATCGCGTCGCACTTCCACCAGCACGTTGGTGACAATCACGAGCGCATCGTGCTGGCCTTTCGCACGGCGTTGGCGCGCAGCGATGCGGTGATCGTCTGTGGCGGGCTGGGACCAACCCAGGACGACATCACGCGGGCGGCTTTGGCCGAGGTGATGAACGTGCCCCTGGAGCGCGATGAGGCGCTGGTGGCGACGATTCGAAAGATGTTCGAACTGCGCGGGCGCTCGATGCCGGACAACAACCTGCTTCAGGCCGACGTGCCGCGCGGGGCATCGATCATTCCCCAGACGCGTGGTACCGCCCCCGGGTTGGTCTGTCCCGTAGGGCAGAAGGTGGTGTACGCGATGCCCGGCGTGCCGTACGAGTTGACCGACATGTTCGAGCGGGCGGTGCTGCCCGACCTCCTGGCCCGCGAAAGGGCTGACGGGCGTACTTCGGTGATCACGAGCCGGGTGTTGCGAACGTGGGGGGCGAGCGAGTCGGGTCTCGCCGAAGCGGTGGCCGAGCGTTTCGACGCCCTGGCCGGTGACGGACGGGTGACCATCGCCTTCTTGGCGTCGGGTATCGAAGGCATCAAGGTGCGACTTACCGCGCGTGGCGACGACGCCGAGCACGCCGGGGCGCTGCTCAAGGACGAGGAACAGCGCATCCGCGCACTGATCATCGACCGCCTGGGCGACATTATCTTCGGCGTGGATGAAGAGACCATGGAAGACGCCATCGCTAGCCGATTGCTGGCGCGCGGGGCTACGTTGGCGGTGGCCGAATCGGTCACCGGCGGGCTCATCGCGAGTCGTCTGGTGAATGTGACCGGTGCGTCGAAGTGGTTCCAGGGTGGTGTCGTGAGCTACGCCTCGGAGGTGAAATTCGATTTGCTCGGCGTGCCGCGTGGACCGGTCGTCAGTGGCGAAGCAGCCGAAGCGATGGCCCGCGGTGTTCGCCGGGTGATGAAATCCGACATTGGTCTCAGTGTGACCGGAGTCGCCGGACCCGAGGAGCAGGACGGACAACCGGCCGGAACGGTCTTCATCGGTCTCGCCGTTGGCGAGCAGGTCGAACACGTGCTCGTTCGCCTGCCGGGCGATCGGCCTCGGGTGAGGGCCTACAGCGCCATCAGCGCGCTCGACGCCCTTCGTCGGACGCTCGACCGAATGAACTGAGCGATCAACTTCTCACCTAGTGTCGCGGTTAGTCAACGGAGGTCGGCATGTCGTCACTGGAAATTCAAGTCGAACCATCATCGATGGGATTTGACCCCGAGCGACTCGAGCGAATTCAGTCGCATTTTGACGCCTACGTTGCCGATCGTCGATTGGCTGGCTGGCTCGCGACGGTCTCGCGAGGGGGCGAGCTCGTCTGGACCGGCAAGGGTGGTCACCGGGATCGCGAGAAGGACCTCGCCGTCAACGATGACACGATTTGGCGCGTCTACTCGATGACCAAACCTCTGACGTCCGTCGGCGTCATGATGCTCTACGAAGAGGGAAGGTTCGACCTCAACGACGACGCCGGCCGGTGGATCGAGGCCCTGCGAGAGCCGCGAGTGTACGTCGGAGGGAAGCCAGCCGCTCCCGAAACTGTTCCGGCCGCCGGACCGGTGCGAGTGCACCACCTGCTCTCGCACACGAGTGGACTGACCTACGGATTCCACTACACACATCCGGTCGACGCGATCTATCGCGCCAAGGGCTACGACTTCGGCTTCGCGAAGGGCGCGGACCTCGCTCAAGCCGTGCACGACTGGTGCTCGAGCCCGCTACTCTTTCAACCCGGCAGCCGGTGGAACTACTCAGTCGCCACCGACGTCCTCGGCCGGCTCATCGAGCTCTGGAGCGGTCAGTCCCTCGATGAGTTCTTCCGCGAGCGAATTCTGGACCCGCTGGGAATGCACGACACCGGCTGGTGGTGCCCCGAAGAGAAGCACGATCGCCTCGCCCAGCTCTACGTTCCCATCCAGGGTGATTCGTTCCCCTTCGAGGAGCTCGCCCGTGGAGCGACCCATGAGCCGCAGATCTACGGGGCGGGCGGGGGTCTGGTGTCGACGGCGCACGACTATCAGCGCTTCATGTCGATGCTGCTCGGTCAAGGCGAACTCGATGGGGTGCGTCTCGTGTCAGGCCGCACGATCGAGTTGATGACCGAGAACCACCTGCCGGGTGACGTGGATCTCGAAGAGTTCGCCACCGGCTCGTTCTCCGAGGTCGACTACGCGGGCGTGGGCTTCGGGCTCGGGTTCTCCGTGGTCACCGACCGACGCAAGAACAAGAGCCTGACCCCTGAGGGGACGTACGGCTGGGGCGGCGCGGCCTCGACGGCATTCTGGGTTGACCCGGTCGAGGACCTCACGGTGGGTTTCTTCACGCAGTTGCTGCCGAGCGGTACGTACCCCATTCGCCGTGACTTACAGCAGCTGGTCTATCAAGCGCTCGTAGACTAGACGTAGATTTCCTTGCAACAATCCCTCGGGGAGGCTCGCTGAGGACTCACTATGGAGCAACGTCGGAAAATCCTCACTACGAACACTTGTTCGTAGTACCGTAAGAACGGGTGGAGCCCGACCGATGTCACACGAGGTACCTAGCGTGCCCCGAGTGACGAAGAACAAGGAGAATGTAATGGCTAGTGACGACCGCGCGAAGGCTCTCGATGCAGCACTCGGCCAGATCGAGAAGCAGTTCGGCAAGGGCTCGATCATGCGTATGGGTGAGAACCTGCACATGAACATCGAATCAATTCCGACGGGTGCGCTGGCGCTCGACATGGCACTCGGCATCGGAGGACTCCCGCGTGGACGCATCGTCGAGCTCTACGGCCCCGAGTCATCAGGCAAGTCAACGCTGGCCATGCACGTGGTCGCCGAGGCCCAACGCAATGGCGGGGTCTGCGCCTACATCGACGCCGAGCACGCAATGGATCCGGTCTACGCACGCGCCATCGGGGTCAACGTCGACGACCTGCTGATCAGCCAGCCTGACACCGGCGAACAGGCGCTCGAGATCACCGACATGCTGATTCGCTCAGGGGCTCTCGACGTCATTGTCATTGACTCGGTCGCGGCGCTGACGCCGCGGGCCGAAATCGAAGGTGACATGGGCGACTCGCACGTGGGCCTGCAGGCTCGACTCATGAGTCAGGCCCTGCGCAAGTTGACCGGGGGGCTCTCCAAGTCCAACACCGTGGCGGTCTTTATCAATCAATTGCGCGAGAAGATCGGCGTGATCTACGGTTCGCCCGAAGTGACGCCCGGTGGGCGTGCGCTGAAGTTCTACGCGTCGATTCGCCTCGACATCCGTCGAATCGAGTCCATCAAGGACGGCACCGAAGTCGTCGGGAACCGTACGCGGGTGAAGGTCGTGAAGAACAAGTGCGCGGCTCCGTTCAAGCAGGCCGAGTTCGACATCATGTACGGCCAGGGCATCAGTCGTGAGGGCTCGGTGCTCGACGTCGCCGTGGAACTGGGCTTCGTGAAGAAGGCCGGTGCCTGGTTCACCTACGAAGGTGAGCAGATGGGCCAGGGCCGCGAGAATGTGAAGACGTTCCTGCGCGAGAGTCCCCAGTTGATGGCTGAACTCGATGGACGGGTGCGTGAGCACCTGGCGAATGCCCTCCTGCCCGACGTGGTCGGTGTGGGCGGCGATATTGACGTGGACGCTCCGATCTCGCTCGACTAGGAATTCCGACGTGCACTGGCCCGGCGCTTCACGCGCCGGGCTTTTGCGCTGACGACCGTGGTCTGGCGGCCGGTTGGCAGGCAGTCACCCTGATGTCCTGGAGCGCGGAAGGTAGCGTGACGCAGGTGAGTCTGCGCCTTCGTGTCCGACGATTCCTGGGGGCTCGGGTCCGCGCGACCCGCCGCTTCCTCAACGAGGTCGCGACCGTCGGCCCTGATGACCCGTACGCCAAGGAGTTCCACTACTTCGGTTCGCGCGCGGCGCTGATGGCGCCCCAGGGCGTGATCTACAACGAGCGCTACCTCTCCATCGGTGACGAGACGTTGATCGGGCCGAACGTCTGTCTCACGGCAGGCATCAGTGGCGATCAGACGATGTTGAGTTCTCCGGTCGTCACCATTGGCAAGAAGTGCATCATCGGTCGCGGTTCGCACATCATCGGTCACTGGTCCATTGAGCTGGGCGACGAGATCCAAACCGGTCCCTACGTCTACATCACCGACCAGAACCACTCGTACGACGAGCCCGATAAGCCGATCGGTTGGCAGAAACCGACGGAAGCGGCGGTGCGCATTGGCTCGGGCAGTTGGCTGGGCGCCAACGTGGTGATTCTGCCGGGCACCGAGTTGGGTCGCAACACGACGGTGGCGGCCGGCGCCGTGGTGCGCGGCACCTTTCCGAGCCACGTCGTGCTCGGTGGTGTCCCCGCCAAGGTGCTGCGCCACTACAGCGCCGAGCGGGGCTGGCAACCCGGACCGCCGTCGTGAGCATCGCCAAATACGGAATCGACCTTTCGCCCCTTCGCCAGTCCGCGCAGTATCGCCGCCTCTACGTGGCCGGCTTCGTGACGGCCCTCGGCAGCCAGGCGACCTACGTCACGGTACCGTTCCAATTGAAGAACCTCACGCATTCGCCAATGGCGGTTGGCGCTCTCGGACTCTTCGAGCTGGTTCCCCTGGTGGTCTTCGGTCTCTACGGTGGTGTCCTGGCCGACCGCCTCAATCGTCGCCGGCTCATCCTGCTCACCGAGCAAGCGCTGATGTTGTCGACGGCGGTGCTCTTCGTGAATGCGCTGCTCCGTCATCCCCAATTGTGGGTTCTCTACGCCGACGCGTTCGTGGTCGCCGGTGTGGCGAGCCTCCAGCGACCGAGCATCGAGGCGCTCAATCAGCAGTACGTGCCTCACGAACTGCAGCGCGCCGCGTCGGCCTTGGCCAACGTCCGCTACACCACCGCATCAATTATCGGCCCGGCGATCGGTGGCCTGTTGGCCGTCGCTGTTGGTCCCGCTTCGGTCTACGTCATCAATCTGGTGACGTTCGGATTCTCGTTGGCGTTGTTGTTCACGCTGAAGGCGACCAAACCCCTGACGCCGGCGGACACCGGGGACTTGGCGGCCCTTCGATCGGGACTTCGCTACGCCCTCTCGCGGCCCGATCTGATGGGGACCTACGTGATTGACCTGCTGGCCATGGTGCTGGCCTTTCCCGTCGTCATGCTGCCCTTCGTGGCGGAACGCTTCCACGTAACCTACGCGCTGTCCCTGCTGTACTGCGGGCTGCCGGCCGGAGCGCTGGTGGCCACGCTGACGTCGTCGTGGACACGGAGGATCCACCGCTACGGCCGGGCCATCGTGGCCGCCGCCGCCCTCTGGGGGCTCGGCATCGCCGTCTTCGGCTACGCCACGTCGCTGTGGCTCGCGGTGCTCGGCCTCGCCGTCGGCGGCGGCGCCGACGCGGTCAGCGGCATCTTCCGGTCCACCATGTGGAATGAATCGATTCCTCCCGACGTGCGCGGTCGGATGGCGGGGATCGAGATGATCTCGTACTCGCTGGGGCCCACGGCGGGGCAGTTTCGCGCGGGCGTGATGGCGGCGTGGACGACGATGCGGTTCTCTCTGACGTTCGGCGGTCTGGCCTGCTCGGGCTCGGTCGGGGTCGTCGCGGTGGCGCTGCCCAGACTCTGGGCCTTCGACACGCGAAGTGACGTGCACGTCGCCGCCGTCCGCGAACTGCGTGCCCGCGAGAACCCTTCGCAACACTCGTAGCGCGGGCCAGGCTCTACGCTCTCTGCATGGCAACATCGACCTATCTGGTGACGGTGAGCGGACCGGACCGCGTGGGCGTGGGGGCCGAGCTCTTCGCCGCGCTGTCGACCTTGAACGTCCACGGTGGCCAGCTCATCGACGTGGCGCAGATCACCATTCGAGGTGCGCTGGTGCTCTGCGCCGAACTGACCATCGACGATTCGGTCACGCCGCTCATGATCGAAGAAGCCCTGCTGCGACACCACATCGTCGCCGAGGGCATTACCGCCACCGTCGAGCTGGTGCGCTCGAGTGAGACCCATGACGGGCGTCGGTTGCTCGTCACGTTTCTCGCGCCGACCATCAGCGCCGCGCAGTTGGAGGGGATCTTCCGCGCGATCGCGGCGAGCGGCGCGACGTGCGAGCGAATCGTCCATCTCGCGACGTACCCGGTTGACTGTTATGAGCTGGTCGTTCGCGGGACCGATCACGCGGCGCTGCGCGAGGACCTCACGATGGTCGCCAAGTCGTCGGGGCTCGATCTCGCCGTCCAACGTGCGGGTCTGCACCGTCGGGCGAAGCATCTCGTAGTCATGGACGCGGACTCCACGCTCCTCCAGGACGAGGTGATCGACCTCTTGGCCGACGCCTGCGGCCGCGCCGCGGAAGTGTCCAAGATCACCGATGCGGCGATGGCGGGCGAGATCGATTTCGCCGAGTCGCTGCGAAGGCGGGTCGGGCTTCTCGAAGGACTTCCGGCGACCGTGCTCGATGACGTGCGCGCCAAGTTGCGTCTCGCTCCGGGGGCCCGGACCCTCCTGCGCACGCTGCGGCGCCTGGGGTACGTGCCGGCCGTCGTGTCGGGTGGTTTCGTCGAGGTGCTCGAGCCGCTGCTGGCCGAGTTGCAGGTCGAGCACTTCGAGGCGAACCGCCTGGAGATCGTCGACGGGAAACTGACGGGTCGGCTTTCGGGTGACATCCTCGACCGCGCCGGGAAGGCCCGGGCGCTGCGGCGTTTCGCGGACGAGGTGGGCGTCCCCCTGGAGCAGACCGTGGCGGTGGGTGACGGCGCGAACGATATCGACATGCTCTCCGTGGCCGGCCTCGGCATCGCCTTCAACGCCAAGCCCGTGGTGCAAGAGCACGCTGACGCCGCACTGTCGGTGCCGTACCTCGACGCCGTGCTCTATTTCCTCGGGATCAGTCGCGAAGAGATCGAGACCGACGAGTTCCGCTGAGCCGGACGGCGCGCGCTTGGCGCGGTGTGGGGTCCTCGCGACCGGCCTTGCGGGGTCGACGAGCCCCCGCGGAGGCGGGTGCCGCCCTTCGAACCAGCGCCAATTCGCCCCGCAGCGCGCCGACGATTTGCCGCTTACCGAGTAGTAGGGTCTCCAATAACAACACGGAGGAGGGGTCGTGAAAGTTGTGATCGACGCTGAACGCTGTCAAGGTCACGGGCGTTGTTTCTTGGCCGCGCCGGGCATCTTCGGTTTTGATGATCTGGGCAATGGAGTCGTCCTGGGCGACGGGACGTTGAACGACGAGACCCTCGAACTCGCGCGATTGGCGCAGTCCAACTGTCCCGAGCACGCAATTTCCATTGAGGAGTAGCAGTGACGATCAAGCCGCCCGTTGACGACTTCGCGACTGACTGGGATCACGCCGACCCCCAGTGGGTGAGCGACCCGTACCCGATCTGGGACGACCTGCGCGAACGCTGCCCCGTTGCGCACACCGAGCGCTACGGCGGTGGGTGGTTTCCGGCCACCCACGCCGGCGTGTCGGCAATCGCGAACGACACCGAGAACTTCACCAGCCGCACGGTCATCATCGGCAACGGACGCCCCGACGAGGACGCCCTCCCGTCGCCCATCGGCGTGGCCCCGCCCATCTCGTCGGACCCGCCGTTCCACAAGATCGCCCGCCGCCTCATTCTTCCGGCGTTCGCACCCGGGCCGGTGAACGCCCTGGAGCCGCGGATCCGCGAGCTCTGCGTCAGCTTGCTCGACCGGATGGCCGGCCAAGCGGTGGTGAACGGCGGTTCGGACTACGCGCAGTACGTTCCAGCGGCGGTCATCAGCCGGATGCTCGGTTTCCCCGAGGCCGACGAGGACCTCTTTCGCGAGTTCGTGCACATCGTGATCGGAGGAATCGATCACCCGCTCGAACAGCGAATCGAGGAGTTCCAACCGGTCGAGGACTACTTCACGAAGCAGATCGAAGACCACCAGGCCAACCCCCGCGACGATCTGACGAGTTACCTGTTGAACGTGGAACTCGGTGGAGAGAAGTTGGCGATCGAGCACGTCTTTGGCACGATGGTCCTGGTGCTCATCGCGGGAATCGACACCACCTGGTCGGCCCTTGGCGCGTCGCTGTGGCACCTCGCGGGCAATCCGGATGATCTGGCGCGCCTGGTGAACGAACCCGACCTCATGCCACTGGCCATCGAGGAGTTCCTGCGCTTCTACGCGCCGGTCACGATGGCCCGCCTGGTGAAGCACGACATGGAGTACCTGGGCTGTCCGATGAAGGAGTACGACTGGATCCTGCTGGGATTCCCCGCCGCCAATCGGGACCCGGCGGTCTTTGCCGACGCGGACAAGTTCATCATCGACCGCCAGGAGAACCGGCACCTCGCCTTCGGCCTCGGAATCCATCGCTGCGCCGGATCGAACCTGGCGCGCCTCGAACTGCGGATCGCGATCGAGGAGTTCATCAAGCGCTACCCGCGCTTCGAGCTCGCCGACCCCGGTGCGGTCACCTGGGCGCCGGGGCAGATTCGCGGACCCCGAAATCTGCCGATTCGAATTCTCGACTGAAGCGGGGACGGTCGGCGCCGACGTCGCCCAAGAGACGAAAGTGTGGACATGACCGAGAAGCTGCCCGTCGAAGACTTCGCCACGGACTGGGATCACACCGATCCCCAATGGGTGAGCGACCCGTATCCGATCTGGGAAGACCTCCGGGAGCGCTGCCCCATCGCCCACACCGAACGTTACGGGGGCGGATGGTTCCCGACCACCCACGAAGCGGTGTCCGCGATCGCCAATGACACGGAGCACTTCTCGAGCCGATTGGTGGTGGTGACGAACGAGAAATATCCCGTCGACGCGCCGCCCGCGCCGATCGGCGGTGCGCCGCCCATCACGTCGGACCCGCCGTTCCACCAGATCGCCCGACGCCTCTTCCTACCGGCCTTCGCACCCGGACCGGTCAACGCGATGGAGCCGCAGATTCGCGAGCTCTGCGTGCGCCGGCTCGACCAGGTCGCCGACCGGGAGTTGGTGAACGGCGGCACCGACTACGCCCAGTTCATCCCGCCGGGCGTCATCGCGCGCATGCTGGGATTCCCCCAGAAGGACGAGGACCTCTTCCGCGAGTTCGTGCACATCGTGCTGGACCTCATCGACGTGCCGACGGAAGATCGCGGTCCGATGTTCGAGCCCCTGATCCAGTACTTCGACGAGCAGATCGAGGATCACCGGCAGAATCCCCGAGACGATTTCACCAGTTATCTGCTCAATGCTGAGGTCGGTGGCCAGAAGCTGTCGATCGAGCACATTCGCGGATCGATGGTTCTCGTGCTGGTCGCGGGCATCGACACCACGTGGTCGGCCATCGGTGCGTCGCTGTGGCATCTGGCCTCGCATCCCGATGACCTCGCACGTCTGGTGAACGAACCAGCGTTGATGCCACTGGCCATCGAGGAGTTCCTGCGTTTCTACGCGCCGGTCACGATGGCCCGCATGGTGAAGGACGACATTGACTTCCTCGGTTGCCCGATGAAACGTGACGATTGGATCCTGCTGGGATTCCCCGCCGCCAATCGGGACCCGGCCGCGTTCGCGGACGCGGACAGGTTCATCATCGACCGCCAGGAGAACCGGCACCTGGCCTTCGGACTGGGGATCCACCGTTGCGCCGGATCGAACCTGGCCCGACTGGAACTGCGCGTCGCCATCGAGGAGTTCATCAAGCGCTACCCGCGCTTCGAGCTCGCCGACCCCGGCGCGGTCACCTGGGCGCAGGGACAGGTGCGCGGCCCGCGCAACCTCCCGATCCGGATCCTTCCCTAGTCCCGGCCTAGAGGCCCAGGTCGGTTGGACCCTTCGACCAGACGTCGGCCATCCAGGCCTCGACGTCGTCGGCCCGACGCGGCAGCGCGGCCGAGAGGTTCCGGGACCCGTCGGCCGTGACCAGGATGTCGTCCTCGATGCGCACGCCGATGCCCCGGTACTCCTCGGGCACCGTGAGGTCGTTGGCCTGGAAGTAGAGACCGGGCTCGACGGTGAGGACGAAGCCCTCGTGCAGCTCGCCGAGGTAGACGTCGTTGCGCGCGTTGGCGCAGTCGTGGACGTCGATGCCGAGCATGTGGCTCACGCCGTGCAGGGTGTAGCGACGATGGAGCTGGCGTTCACGGCGCAGGGCCACCTCAGGCTCCTCGGTCAGGATCCCGAGCTCGGAGAGACCCTCGGCGAGCACCTTCATCGCGGCCTCGTTGGGCGCCATGAACGGCACTCCGGGCTTGACCGCGGCGATGCCGGCCTCCTGGGCCGCGAGGACCAGTTCGTAGATCCGCCGCTGGGCGGGCGAGAACGTGCCGCTGATCGGCATCGTGCGCGTGACGTCGGCCGTGTAGAGGTTGTGGCACTCGACGCCCGCGTCGAGCAGGAGCATCTCGCCGCGTCGCACCGCCCCGTCGTTGCGGGTCCAGTGCAGGATCGTCGCGCGCGAACCGCTGGCGGCGATGGTGTCGTAACCGGTGTCATTCCCCTCAACGCGTGCGCGCAGATTGAAGACGCCCTCGATGACGCGTTCGCCGCGACCTTCGGCGGCCGGAAGGGCCCGCACGACGTCCTCGAAGCCCTTCACCGTGTAGTCAATGGCCAGTTGGAGCTGCGCGACTTCGAACGCGTCCTTGACGAGTCGCTGCTCACCGAGCGCGACCGCGAGTTGTTCATCCTCGCCATTCGGCCCGCACAGCGCGTCGACCGTGGCGTCGAAGCCGCGCAGGGTGAGGACGTCGTCTGGGCGCAGCGACGCGAGGTCCTTCTCGAGGTAGTCAAGCGGAGCGGTGTCGATCTCGTAGTACGTCGCGGCCTCGGTGACGCCGCGTCGCGGACCGACCCACAGTTCGCCGTACCGAGCGTCGGTGAAGAACTCGTGGGTCTGGTGATCGCGCCGCTGGGGGACGTAGAGCGTGCAGCGAGGACCGCCGGCACCCGGGGTGATGACCAGCACGCAATCGGGTTCGACGCACCCCGTCAGGTAGAAGAAGTCCGTGCCCGCGCGAAACCGATAGTCCGTATCGTTCGCGCGCACCTTGGGATTGCCCGTGGGGACCACCAGGGTCTTGGCGGCGAAGCGCTCGCTGATCTGGCGTCGCCGGGTCGCGCTGAACGTGGCGGCGGGGTGCACTTCGCGCAGGGGTTCGCCGATCTCCCAGTTGCTGGTCATGTGTTCGAACAGCACGCGCGGACAGGGCGGGCGGTGGGGACCCACCCATACCCAGTGTTCGGAGATCGGATTCTCCGCCGAGACGTCCGGATCGGGGATTGACGAGATTTGATCTTCCATGGTCCTCAACTTACCGTTCGGTCGAAGGAATTTCCGCTGGCACCACGCCCGGCGGCGATTTCTGGGAAAGTGGGTAAGAACGAGGTCGATGCGGACAGGTAGACAGCGTGGCACCATCCAGAGAGCGTCGTTTCCGCGTGCTCGCCGACGAGGCGACACCCGCGATCGGCGCGTACCTCCGGCGTCGCCTCTACCCACTCGGCCCGGCCGAGCTTGACGATCTCGTCGAAGAGGTGCTGCTCGTCGCGTGGAGGCGCCTGGACGACATTCCCGGTGACGCCCGCATACCCTGGCTGATCGGCGTGGCGCGCAATGTGCTGCGCAATGCGGTTCGCCAGCAGCGCCGGCGCTCGCTCATGGAAGCCCAACTACGACCGGTCGTGTCGGACGCCGCGGCCGAGGACTACGTCATCGCCGACGAAGGCGTGCGCCAGGCGTTGAGCTCGCTCAACGAGGACGACCGGGAGATCCTGCTCCTGCACTTCTGGGATGGCCGCAGCGCCGCCGAGATCGGCGTCGTCTTTGGCACGTCGACGAACGTGGCGGCAGTTCGGCTCTCGCGCGCGCAAGACCGGTTTCGAAAGAACTTCGACGTCGTCAACGTCGAGTGAAAGTTATCCCCTCTGCGGACATGTACCAGGCAGAGGGATGGGAGAGTCTATGAAGTCAATCGAAGAGCGACTGGTCGCGAGTGACCCCAGCATCGCAACGCCGTACGCTCCCGCTGACTACGAGGCGATGGTGCGGCGGGTCGTGGCGGCGCTGTATCCGAAGGCCGCAACGACGTGGCGCGGATTCAAGATCAAGATGGCCAGTTCGGTCGCCGCCGCGAGCCTGCTCACGGCCCTCGGCATCACCGCGCTCAGTACCGCCGGCTCCACACTACCAATCCTGGGTTTCGCGGCGGCGAGCACGCCCAAGACGTCCGGTATCGCCACGAGTCCGACCGCGGCCAGCACGCTGATGCGCCTCAATGTGAACTACCAGTTCACCGGCGCCGACAACTTCTCAACGGCACCGGGCAACGGCGTCGCGTACGCCTTCAGCGCGCCGAGTGACGGAGGGGCCACGCTGAGCCAGGTCGCCCAGGTGCTGCACGTCGACGTCGGCACGCCGACCACAACCGACAACGGGCAGTCCTTCACGTCGAGTGGCCCTCAGTACGCCGGTTGGCTCGTGCAGAATGCCGGCTACTCCTCGTGGGGGATCGACTACAGCCTGAACAGTCTGAACCCCTCGAAGTCGCTCACGGCCGACCAACTCAAGGCCCGCGCCGTTGCCCTCGCCCACCGGCTGGGTGATCTCACCCTGGGCGTCGCCACGATCGACACCGTGTCGAGCGACTCGCTGAGTCCCACCAGCGTTACCGTGCCGATCGTGGTTGGCGGTCTGCCAACGGACCTGAGCTACAGCTTCACCTTCGCGAGTGATGGCGTGCTGATGAGCGCGAGCGGCCAGAGCTTCGCACTCGCGTCCGTCGGGAATTACCCGCTGATCTCGCCCGCCGCGGGCGTGCGCGAGATCACCTCACAGCTCGGACTCGTGAGTGGCGTGATGAACGACGGGGGGGTCGCGGGTTCCCAGCCGGGGCAGGTCGGCTCGGGATCATCCAGTTCAGGCTCCTCGACGGGCGCAGCGGGCGCCACCACGCCGCCCACCCCCGTCGTTTCACCGATGCTCGGTTCGGAGACGACGACATCGGTGGCGCCAACCACCACGGACTCATCGGTGGCACCCCCGGTCAACACGGGACCGGTGACGGCGGTTCCTTCCTCACCGGGAACAACCGACACGCTCCCCACTGACTCGGTACCGACCACGGCGACGACGGTGCCGGCTCCGACGATCGTGAACCTCACGGACGTGTCAATCCAGTACGGCGTGTTCACGATGGCCAACGGAACGACCATGCTGTTGCCGATGTACGTCTACGTGGGAATCGTGGTGGGGGAGTCGTCGTACCGAGCCACCTTCCGGGTCGTGCCCATTGACCCGTCCTACCTGGACCTCTCGACCGTGCAGAACTACAACTACTAGGTATCCGACGGCGTAGGCTGCGCCCATGGTGATGTCGTTGTCGTGGGAAGAGTCAGTCGCCGTCATCACGTGGCACGACGGCGAGAACCGGATCAACCTGAACTCATTGGGTCGGCTCCACGAAATCCTGGACGAACTCGAACGGACGACGGGCCCGCTGGCCATCGTGTGGACGGGAGCCGGGAAGTTCTTCTCCAACGGGCTCGATCTCGAACGTTTCGGATCGAATCCCGATGAACTGACGGCAACGCTGAGCGAGTTGGAGCGAACGGTGGGACGTCTGTTGCTCTTCCCGGCCTACTCGGTCGGGGCGCTCAACGGTCATACGTTCGCCGGCGGCGCACTGCTGTCGTGCGGGCTCGACTATCGGGTGATGCGAGAAGACCGCGGGTACTGGTGCATGAACGAGGCAGAGATCGGGCTGCCCCTCGACGACAGACTGGCATCGATCCTCTTCAATCGGCTGCCGCGCGCGACCGCGATCGACGCGATGCTGACGGCTCGTCGCTTCGCAGCGAGCGACGCCATGGCCGCGGGAATCGTGCAGGCCATCGTTCCCGAGGCCGAGGTGGTGTCGCGGGCCGTGGGCGTGGCCGCGCTGATGGCCCCGAAGGACCGCAAGGTACTGGCGACCCACAAACGCATCGCGTACGCGGAGTTCGCCTCGTCCCTGGGATTCTCCGTCCAGAAATAGCGCGGCGTCGACGGATCGCGCCGCACGGCTTCTCGTCGGCTACTTGCGGGTGATGCGCTCCACCAGTCGCCACGACGTCGGCAGCGCCAGTCCCGCGAACGCGGCCTTGATGGCGTCGCCCGCTAGGAACGGCGTGAGTCCGTCGGACATCGCCTTGGCCAGTGAGACGTGGAGCGCGTGGGCCAACCACGGCACCCCGATCGCGTAGATGACCACCTCGCCGAGGATCATCGAGACAACGGCGCGCGACACGGTGCGGTCGCTGCCGCGCGAGGCGAGCCAGCCCAGCAGCGATCCGGCGACCACGAAGCCAAGCAGGTAACCGAAGGTGGCGGTCGGGTAGCCACTGGCGTGATCAGCGAACCACGGCACGCCCGCCAGCCCCGCGAGCAGGTAGAGGCTCATCGAAAGACCGGCGCGCCGCCAACCGAGTGCCGAGCCGGCGAGCAGCACGCCGAGCGTCTGGCCCGTCACTGGCACCGGCGTGAAGCCGAGCGGGATCGAGATCTGAGCGAGCAGCCCGACCAGTCCGGCCGCACCAACGATCAGGGTGATATCGGCCAACAGTGACCGGGGCACTGCGTCGGCCAGCACGCGGCGTTGCGGCGGCGAAAGAGCGATCGATGACATGGAATACTCCCTGATGTTTGCTTAGGGTCACTTTAGGCCAAGGGCCGAGAGCGCGTGAACCGTTCGCGCGGCGGAGTGTCAGGTCCAGCCCTGGTCGTGACTGATCTGGACGACGTCGCCGATACGAAGTCCACTGCGGTGCTGCAGGGTGCGGATGAGCCCTCCGGCTTCGTAGAGCGACTCGTGGGTACCGGTATCGAGCCAGGTGGTGGCGCGCGAGAGGATCTCGACGCGCAGTTCACCGCGCTCCAGGTAGGCGTTGTTCAGGGCGGTGATCTCGAGTTCGCCGCGCGCGCTCGGCGTCAGCTGACGGGCGATCTTCGGTGCCTTCTCGTCGTAGAAGTAGATGCCCGGCACGGCGTAGTTGCTCTTGGGCACCTTGGGCTTCTCCTCGATCGACAGCACCACGCCGTTCTCGTCGAATTCGACGACACCGTACGCCGACGGATCCTTCACCTGGTAGGCGAAGATCAACGCCCCTTCAACTTCCGAGTTCTGACGAAGGTGCGTGCCGAGTCCCGGTCCGTAGAAGAGGTTGTCGCCAAGGATGAGCGCGCACCGATCGCCGTTCAGGAACTCCTCGCCGAGGATGAGCGCTTCGGCGAGGCCGTTGGGCTGGTCTTGGACGACGTAGGAGATCTGAAGACCGAGTTGCGCCCCGTCACCGAGCAGACGCTGGAACGCGTCCTGGTCGTGGGGCGTCGTGATGAGGAGAATCTCGCGAAGTCCCGTGAGCATCAACGTGCTGAGCGGGTAGTAGATCATTGGCTTGTCGTAGATCGGCAGCAACTGCTTCGACACTGCCCGCGTGATGGGATAGAGGCGAGTCCCACTGCCTCCAGCCAGAATGATTCCCTTCACCCCATTAGTATAGAAGTCCAGTAACCCCTTCCTAAAGGCCGAGGTACCACCATGCGCGTTGTGATCACTGGGGCGGCCGGGTTCATCGGTTCTCGTTTCACCGATATGTTTCTCGAACACGCCGAACGCCTGGGCTACGACGACGTGGTGTTGCTCGACGCACTGACCTATTCCGGTCGCCGTGAGAACATGACCGACGCCTTGGGCGATGCGAGGGTCCGCTTTGTCGAGGGCTCGATCGTTGACGCCGGTCTGACCAACGACGTGCTGCGTGGCGCGCACGCCGTCGTGCACTTCGCCGCCGAGAGTCACGTCGATCGCTCCATCAGCGGCGCCCGGGCGTTCTTCGAGACCAACGTGCTCGGCACGCAACAGCTCTTGGAGAGTGCCCGCCACGGTGGAGTGGAGAGGTTCGTGCACGTCTCCACCGACGAGGTCTACGGTTCGATCGCCGTCGGGTCCTGGCGCGAGGACCACGTCCTCGAGCCGAACTCGCCGTACTCGTCGAGCAAGGCGGGCTCGGACCTCGCGGCGCTGGCCTACCACCGGACCTACGGCCTGGCGGTATCGGTGACACGCTGTTCGAACAACTACGGGCCGCGACAGTTCCCCGAGAAGGTCATCCCGCTCTTCGTCACCAACCTCGCCGATGGATTGAAGGTACCGCTCTACGGTGATGGGATGAACGTGCGCGACTGGCTCCACGTGGACGACCACTGTCGTGGCGTGCAACTCGTCCTCGAGCGGGGCCGCGCCGGTGAGATCTACAACATCGGTGGCGGCATCGAGTTGACCAACAGGGACTTGACGACTCGACTGCTGGCGCTCTGTGGCTACGATGCGTCGATGATTGAGCCGGTCACCGACCGTCTCGGTCACGATCGGCGCTACTCCGTTGACTGGACCAAGATCAGTCAAGAGCTCGGCTACCGGCCCCAAGTGGATTTCGAAGAGGGGCTCGCCGCCACCGTGCAGTGGTACCGCGAGAACGAGCAGTGGTGGCGGCCGTTGAAGGGGCGCCCGGAGTGAACCTGCGCGAGCTCTCGATTCCCGGCCTCTACGTCCTGGAGTCGCCGGTGTGGGGTGACGACCGGGGGTTCTTCCGTGAGTGGTTCAAGCTGCCCGACCTGGCCTCGGCCGGAGTGGACTTCCAGGCGCGTCAGGCGAACCTCTCGATGTCGGCGCGCAACGTCGTGCGCGGCCTTCACTACTCGATGGCCCCCGAGGGTCAAGCCAAGGTCGTGACGTGCGTGTTCGGTGAACTCGACGATGTCATCGTCGACGTTCGGCTCGGCTCGCCGACCTTCGGTCACGTCGAGGTCGTGCACCTTGGCGCCGACGAAGGTCGGTCCGTTCTTCTTCCGGTGGGTGTCGCCCACGGTTTTTGCGTCACGAGCGAGAACGCGGCGTTGAGCTATCTCCTGTCCTCGACCTTCAACGCCGCCCTGGAACTCGAGATCGATCCCCTTGACGCCGAGATCAATGTCCCGTGGACCATACAGGGCGAGCCAATGATGAGCGAGAAAGATGCGGCCGCACCCTCGCTGGCGCAGCGTCGGGCCGCGAACCAACTTCCGCTCTTTGACCCCTCGAATCGTTTGGGCTGAGTCCGCACTTCGTTGCTAGCGTTGTCGAAGTGAGTACTGCTCCACTGCGCCTCGTCACTGAACAAGACCACGGCGTGCGGTTCCCCGAGATCAGCCGGGTCCCGGCGGTCGAATCCGAAACGCAGCTGCGCGGCCTTCTCGCCAGTCTCTCGGGGGTTGACGCGGTGGGCGCCGAAGCCCGGGCGGCCAAATTGGCCACCCGATCGATCAAGAAATCCACGAAGTTGGCGGCGATCGATTTGGCGATCTCCATGGTGGACCTCACGACCCTCGAAGGCGCCGACACCCCCGGGCGGGTGGGTTCGCTCTGCGCGAAGGCCCTTCGCCCGGATCCACGCGACGCGTCGGTTCCTGCGGTGGCGGCGGTCTGCGTCTATCCCGACCTGGTGGCCCATGCCCGTTCGGTGCTGGGCGGGGCGTCGGTCGCCATCGCGGCCGTCGCGACGGCGTTCCCCTCCGGCCGCGCGTCGCTGAACGTCAAGCTGCTCGACGTGCGCGAAGCCGTGGCGGCGGGAGCCGACGAGATCGACATGGTCATCGACCGCGGCGCGTTTCTCTCGGGTCGTCTCGGCCAGGTCTTCGATGAGATCGTGGCCGTCAAGGAGTCGTGCGGACGCGCACACCTGAAGGTGATCCTCGAGACCGGTGAACTGGTGACCTACGACAACGTTCGTCGGGCCAGCTGGCTCGCCATGCTCGGGGGGGCGGATTTCATCAAGACGTCGACCGGCAAGGTGCCGGTCGCGGCCACGACGCCGGTCGCGCTCGTGATGCTCGAGGCGGTGCGTGACTTCGCCGAGTCGACCGGCCACCTGGTGGGCGTGAAGGTCGCGGGCGGAATCCGCACATCGAAGGACGCCATTCGATACCTGGTGCTGGTCAACGAGACCGTCGGTTCGTCGTGGCTCACGCCCGATCGGTTCCGCTTCGGGGCGTCGTCGCTGCTGAACGATCTCCTGATGCAGCGTCTGAAGCAGCACCGCGGAGCGTACGTTCGTCCCGACGAATTCAGCGGAGACTGACATGACCGAGCATCATCTGGCCAACTCCCACCTGGGTTCGCTCGAGTACGACCCGGCGCCCGAGTCGGCGGCGATCGCGCACCTGCAGTCCAGTTACGGACTCTTCGTCGACGGCGTCTTCACTGACGCCTCGCAGCACGAGCAGTTCGTGACGCTGAATCCGGCGACCGAAGCGACGCTGGCGACGGTGGCTCAAGCCAGCGTCGCCGACGTCGACCGGGCCGTGGCGGCGGCCCGGCGGGCCTACGACACGGTCTGGTCCACGACCACCGGGGCGCAGCGTTCGAAGTACCTCTTTCGCATTGCCCGGCTGATACAGGAGCGGGCCCGGGAACTCGCCGTCGTGGAAACGCTCGACAACGGAAAGCCCATCCGCGAGTCGCGCGACATCGACATCCCACTCGCGGCTGCGCACTTCTTCTACTACGCGGGATGGGCCGACAAGCTCGATCACGCGGGCTTCGGTGCCAGTCCCCAGCCCCTCGGCGTCGCGGGTCAGATCATTCCCTGGAACTTCCCGCTGCTCATGGCGGCGTGGAAACTGGCCCCCGCGTTGGCGGCCGGCAACACGTGCGTCCTGAAGCCCGCGGAGACGACGCCGCTCACCGCCCTGATTCTGGCGGAGATCTTCCAGCAGGCCGAACTCCCCCCTGGCGTCGTGAACATCGTGACCGGCGACGGCTCGGTCGGTGCGGCACTGGTGGACCACCCGGACGTTGACAAGATCGCCTTCACCGGATCGACGGACGTCGGCCGACTCATTCAGCAGCGGGTGGCGTCGAGCCGCAAGCGTCTGACCCTCGAGCTCGGCGGCAAGGGCGCCAACATCGTCTTCGAGGATGCCCCGATCGACGAGATGATCGAAGGAATCATCGACGGCATCTTCTTCAACCAGGGCCACGTGTGCTGCGCCGGTTCTCGACTGTTGGTCCAGGAGTCCGTCGCCGATGAAGTGCTGCGCCGGTTGATTCGTCGCGTCGAGCAGCTTCGCGTCGGCGATCCGATGGACAAGAACACCGACGTGGGGGCCATCAACTCGGCCGCCCAGCTCGCGCGGATCGAGGAACTGACCTCGATCGGCGAGAGTGAGGGAGCGACCCGCTACACGAGCTCGTGCGCATTGCCCGACAAGGGCTACTGGTTCGCGCCGACGGTGTTCGCCGACGTGTCCCAGTCGCACCGGATCGCCCGCGAGGAGATCTTCGGCCCCGTGCTGTCGGTCCTGACGTTTCGCACCCCGGAAGAGGCCGTGGCGAAGGCCAACAACACGAAGTACGGACTGGCCTGCGGGGTGTGGAGCGAGAAGGGCAGTCGAGCCCTCTGGGTCGCCGAGCGGCTGCGCGCCGGCGTCATCTGGGCCAACACCTACAACCGATTCGATCCCACGAGCCCCTTCGGTGGCGTGCGCGAATCGGGTTTCGGTCGTGAGGGCGGACGTCACGGTTTGGAGGCGTACCTCGATGTCTGATGACCGTCTGGACGTGCGCAAGACCTACAAGCTGCTCATCAATGGCGCCTTCCCCCGATCCGAGTCGGGGCGCAGCTACGAAGTCACGGCGTCCAGCGGTGACTTCCTGGCCAATGTGGCCCAAGGCTCTCGCAAGGATGTCCGCGACGCGGTTGTTGCCGCCCGCGCGGCGCAGGCCAAGTGGTGGGGTGCCACCGCCTACAACCGCGGACAGGTGATCTACCGTCTCGCCGAAATGGCCGAGTCGCGCCGCGCGGAGCTCGCCGACCACGTGGCGTCCGCCGAAGGCGTGACGCGCGGCGTCGCCGAGGCGACCGTGGCCCGTTCGATCGACCGCATCGTCTGGTACGCCGGCTGGACGGACAAGATCGCCCAGGTCTTCGGTGGCGCGAACCCGGTCGCCGGTCCGTTCTTCAACTTCTCGCTGCCGGTCCCGAGCGGCGTCGTCGCCGTCGTCGCCCCGCAGGACTCGTCGCTCGAGGGTTTCGTCGACGCGGTGCTCGCCCCCGTCGCGGTCGGCAACGCCGTGGTGGCGCTGGCGAGCGAGCGACGCCCGACGCCGGCGGTTCTGCTCGGTGAGATGACCGCGACATCGGATTTTCCCGCGGGCGTCCTCAACATCCTGACCGGGCTGACCGGTGAACTCACGCCCACCCTGGCCTCGCACGAGGATATTGACGGGCTCGACCTCGAGGGTGCCGCCAGCCAGGCGGACGAGCTCGCCGCGTCGGCCGCCGGCTCCATCAAACGGGTCCTGCGTCCCCGCGGCCCGGGCAGTGATCCGACCTCGCTTCGACGCCTCCGTGCCTTCGTCGAAACATCCACCGTATGGCACACGATCGGACAGTAGCGATGAATCCGTACCAACTCGCCAATCGCGCCGCCGACGAACTGCGCTACATGAGCGGCGTCAACGCCTACGACATTGCGGTCGTCCTGGGATCGGGCTGGCGCGAGGGCGCGATCGCCCTGGGTGAGCCAACGAGCGAGGTGGAGACGACGGCCCTCACGGGCTTCGTGGCCCCGACGGTCGCCGGGCACAACGGCCAGGTGCTCTCGGTCACCGTGGGAGACCTTCACGTGGCGCTCGTCGCGGGACGCGTGCACCTCTACGAAGGCAACACGGTCGACCAGGTGGTGCATCCGGTGCGCACGGTGATCGCCGCGGGAGCACGCAAGGTCATCCTCACGAACGCGGCCGGCAGCATCGACCCGGCCAAGGGTCCCGGCACGGTCGTCGTGATCCGTGACCACATCAACCTGACCGCGACGTCGCCCATGGAGGGCGCGTCGCCGCCCGAGGGGTACGCCTCGCGGTTCGTGGACCTGACCGATCTCTACAGTGCCCGATTGCGCGGCGCCGCGCGCGACGCGGCGCCCGAACTGAGCGAAGGCGTCTACGCCGGTTTTCGCGGACCCCACTACGAGACGCCCGCCGAGGTGGCCATGGCCCGCACGATGGGCGCCACCCTCGTGGGGATGTCGACGGTCCTCGAGGCCATCGCCGCGCGTCACCTCGGGGCCGAAGTGCTCGGTCTCAGCCTGGTGTCCAACCTCGCCGCCGGCGTCTCGTCGGCGCCGCTCAATCACCTCGAAGTGCTCGAGGCCGGAAGGTCGGCGGCCTCTTCACTCGGAACCCTGCTGGCGAGCCTCGTTCCGGCCCTGTGAACCGGGAACTCGCGGGACGGGTGGAGGCGTGGATCGCCGGCGACCCCGACCCCGCTGATCGGGCCACCCTGGAGGGGCTACTGCGTGACGGTGACGAGCGAGAGCTGAACCGGCGATTCTCGGCGCCGCTGACCTTCGGCACCGCCGGTCTGCGCGGCCTCGTCATGGCCGGTCCCGCGGGAATGAATCGCTACTCGGTCCGCCGCGCGACGCAGGGCGTCGTCGCCTGGCTGGACGACATGGGGGCGGACCCCTCGCGCGGCGTGGTCGTCGGACGCGACGCGCGACGTGGCTCGGAGGATTTCAACGATGAGGTCGTCGCCGTGCTGCTCGGCGCGGGCGTGGCGGTCTTCGAGATGCCCCGGCCCCTGCCGACGCCCTTCGTGGCCTTCGCCGTGAAGGCCCTCGACGCGGCCGCCGGCATCATGATCACCGCGAGTCACAATCCACGTGGCGACAACGGGTACAAGCTGTACGCGTCGGACGGCGCGCAGATCGTCCCTCCGCACGACCAGATCGTGGAGCGTTTCGCGAACGCCGCGTCGACGCCGGCGCTGGGGGATCGTTCGAGCGCCCGGCACCGCACGGTGCCCGCCGAACTCCTCGGACGCTACCGCGACCACTTCGCGCAACGTTTCGGGGTGAAGTCCGGCAGCGACCTTCGAATCACCTATACCCCCCTGCACGGGGTCGGCGGCGAACCGATGATGGAACTCTTCACCGCCGCGGGCTTTCGCGCGGTGACGCCGGTTCACGCTCAGTTCGCCCCCGACGGCAGCTTTCCGACGCTCCCTTTTCCCAACCCCGAAGAGCCCGGAGCGCTCGACCTGGCCACCGCCGTCGCGGACGACACGTCGTCGTCGCTGGTGGTGGCGAACGATCCCGACGCGGATCGCCTGGGCGTGGCCGTTCGAGCGGCCGGCGGTTGGCGGACCCTTCGCGGCGACGAGATCGGCTGGCTGCTCGCCTCGGCGCTGCTCGGCGGCATGACGTCGAGCAGCGATGTGGTCGCGACCACGATTGTCTCTTCGACGATGCTGCGAGCGATGGCGCAGAGCGCCCACGTCCGTTTCGTCATGACGTTGACCGGCTTCAAGTGGATCTCGCGAGCGGCCGGTGACGGAGTGCTCCGCTTCGGCTACGAGGAGGCGCTCGGGTACGCCGTCGATCCGCTGATCGCCGACAAGGACGGCATGTCCGCCGCGCTCGCGGTGTGCCAGTTGGCGCACGAGCTCGCCGAGAACGGTCAGACGCTGCTTGATCGGCTCGACGAGATCGAGACACGCTTCGGGGTCCACGCGGGTGACCACCTGTCACTGCGGGCCGAAGGACCCGAAGGAGCGGCGCTCATCGCGGCGGCGCTCGAGCGCCTGCGTTCTTCACCGCCCACTGCGCTCGGTTCCGTGCCGGTCAGTGCGGTGTTTGACCTCGCGAAGGGATGGAGCGGACTTCTGCCGACCGATGGCGTGCTGCTGGAACTCGGCGACGCCGGGCGGGTGGTGGTCCGTGCGTCGGGCACCGAACCGAAACTCAAGGCCTATATCGAGATCACGTCCAGTCCCGGGCACGACGGCTCTTTGCCGGATCGCCGGCTGGCGGCGACGGCGCGACTCGGCGCCGTTCGTGACGATCTGGCGAGACTGTTGCGTCTCTAGGCCTGACGCAGCGCGGCGTAGCCGGGCTTGATGACCGTGTTGATCAGATTGAGACGCTGGTCGAACGGGAAGAACGAACTCTTGGCGGCGTTGATGGTCAGCCACTCCATGTCCGCCAGGGTCCACTGGAAGGCCGACGCGCAGGTCTCGAACTCGCTGCTCAGGGTGATGCCGCTCATCAGCCGGTTGTCCGTGTTGAGCGTGACGCGAAAGCGGAGCTGGCGCAGGATCTCGATCGGGTGCGTTGCGATCGACTCGGCCGCGCCGGTGTGGACGTTGGACGTGGGGCAGATCTCCAGCGGGATTCGACGGTCCCGGATGAAGTTGGCCAGTCGCCCCATTTCGTAGTGGTCGCCGACGCGGGTGATGTCGTCGATGATGCGAACACCGTGACCGAGACGTTCCGCGTCGCAGAACTGCACGGCCTCCCAGATCGAGGGGAGTCCGAACGCCTCGCCGGCGTGCACGGTGAGGTGGAAGTTCTCGCGCTGAACCAGGTGGAAGGCATTGAGGTGCTGGGTGGGGGGGAACCCGTCCTCGGGTCCCGCGATGTCGAAGCCGCAGACGCCCTCGTCGCGAAACGAGACGGCGAGTTCGGCGATGATCTCGCTCATGTGGGCCTGTCGCATCGCCGAGAGGATTGCGCGCACGATGATCGTGTGGCCTTCGGCCTCGGCCCGCTGGGCACCGTCGGCGAAGCCGGCGAGCACCGCGGTGACGATCTCGTGGAGGGAGAGTCCGCCCGTCATGTGCAGTTCGGGGGCGAAGCGAACCTCCGCGTACACCACGCCGTCGCGGGCGAGGTCCACCGCGCATTCCGAGGCGACTCGTTCGAGATGATCCCTCGTCTGCATCACCGCCGTCGTGTGGGCGAAACCCTCGAGGTAGCGAACGAGGTCGCTGCCCGGCGAGTCGGCGATGAACCAATCGCGCAGCTCGTCCAGATCGCTCGTCGGCAGACCCGTGTAGCCGATCTCACGGGCGATCTCCAGGACCGTCGACGGTCGCAGACCGCCGTCGAGGTGATCGTGCAGCAGTACCTTGGGCGCCTTCTGAATTGCTACTCGGGTGAGTTCGGGACCGGCCATGGATCAAGGCTACCGAGACCCGCTCTGGCTACTTGCCGACGCGTTCGAGCAAGAGGGGTCGGGTGCCCACACGACCTTCGCCGAGATCGACCGCTCCGGCAATGGTGTCGCGACCTCGCGCGAGATGATCGTCGTCGTCGGCGTGCAGTTCGAAGAGCGGCTGACCGGCGGTCACCTCGTCGCCCTCGCGCACCAAGCACACGACGCCAGCCGTCGCGCTCACGGGATCTTCCTTGCGGGCGCGACCCGCACCGAGACGCCAGGCGGCGATCCCGACGGTCAGCGCGTCGACTGATTGCACGATGCCATCGCGGGGGGCGACGAACATCTCGTGGCGCGGGGCGAGTGGAAGGACCGCGTCGGGATCGCCGCCCTGCGCCTGGATCATCTGGCGGTACACGTCGTAGGCCGATCCATCGTCCAACTTGGTCTCGGGGTCGATACCGATGCCCACGAGTTCGACCATGATGCGCGCGAGCCCCAACGTCAGCTCTCGAACATCGTCGGGTCCGCGACCCTTCAGGACGTCGATCGATTCGCTCACTTCGAGCGCGTTGCCGACGGCCCGGCCCAATGGCGCGTCCATCGACGTGAGCTGCGCCACGGTGGCGACCCCGTGGTCAGTGCCGAGGGCAACCATGGTCGCGGCGAGCACGCGGGCCCGCTCGTGGTCCTTGATGAACGCACCCCGTCCGACCTTCACGTCGAGAACGAGGGCCCCGGTCCCTTCGGCGATCTTCTTGGACATGATTGATGACGCGATGAGGGGGATCGACTCGACCGTGCCGGTCACGTCGCGCAACGCGTAGAGCTTGCGGTCAACGGGAGCGAGGCCCGGACCGGCGGCGCACACCACCACGCCGATGCTTTCGAGTTGGTCGCGGATCTCGTCGTTGGTGAGCGTGGCCCGCCAGCCGGGGATCGATTCGAGTTTGTCGAGCGTGCCGCCGGTGTGACCGAGGCCTCGACCGGAGAGTTGGGGCACGGCGGCGCCGCACGCCGCGACCAGGGGTGCCAGTATCAGTGAGACCTTGTCACCCACGCCCCCCGTGGAGTGCTTGTCGACGGTGGGCCGAGAGAGACCCCGGAGATCGAGTCGCTCCCCCGAAGCAATCATTTGCCCGGTCCAGGTGCGAAGCTCGGCGGGGACGAGACCGTTGAAGAAGATGGTCATCAGCAGCGCCGACATCTGTTCTTCGGCCACCTCGCCGCGCATGTACGCGCCCAGGATCCACTCGATGGCCCCGTCGGAAAGCGTTCCGCCGTCGCGTTTCGTCGTGATGACGTCGACCGCGGAGAATACGGTCACTGATTACTCCGGGCGCCGAGGTCATTGGGTCCAAAGGCGCCCGGAAGGAGCTCGCGCAGACGATGGGCGGGAGCGTCATCGCCGGCGTCGACGAGCATCTCTCCGCCGCCGTGCTCGAAGAGCAACTGCCGGCACCGTCCGCACGGCGCGATGGGCTGACCGTCGCCCGCGACGATGGCCACGGCGACCAGGTGACCGCCTCCCTGGCGGGTGAGGTCGCTCACGAGCGAACACTCCGCGCAGAGGGTGAGACCGTAACTGGCGTTCTCGACATTGGAGCCTTCGACGATCCGTCCGTCACTGGTGTATCCCGCGGCGCCGACGGTGACATGCGAGTACGGCGCGTACGACTTGGTGGTGGCATTGCGTGCGTGTGCACGGAGGACATCCCACGGGATTTCATTCAAGCTGCTCACGGCCAAACAGTACACTTCGCCTTGCGTGAACAACTTTCGAAACTCCTCCGTCGTGGTGAACGACGAGGTCACGACGGCGCTCGCCGAGGGCCGCAGCGTCGTCGCCCTCGAGACCACCATCGTGGTCCATGGACTTCCGGCACCGATCAATATCGAGGTCGCCGAGCAGTGCGAAACGGCGGTGCGCAGCAGCGGGTCGGTGCCGGCCACCATTGGCGTGCTCGATGGTCGTGTCGTGGTGGGACTGAGTGGCGCCGAGTTGGAGCAGCTCGCGGAGCCGTCGCGCCATGCGGCCAAACTCTCCGCGCGCGATCTCGGTCTCGCGATCGGCACGCGGCGAGACGGGGCCACGACCGTCGCGGGGACGATAGCCGTCGCCCATCGGATCGGTATTGACGTGATGGCGACCGGCGGCCTCGGCGGCGTGCACCGCGGCCGCGCGGAGAGTTACGACGAATCGGCCGACCTCACGGCGATGTCGCGTACGTCGGTGTTGGTGGTCGCCTCCGGCGTCAAATCGATTCTGGACATCGGTGCCACCCTCGAGCGTCTCGACACGCTGGGCGTCGCGGTGGCGGGTTACCGGACCAGGCAGTTTCCGGGTTTCTACCGGACCGACAGCGGCTTCGCGATCGACTGGTCGGTGGAGGACGAGGTCGAGGCCGCCGCCGCATTCCGAGCGCACCGTGAGTTCTCGTCGACGGGATTCTTGTTGGCCAATCCCGTCGCCAGCGAACGGCAACTCGACGGAACTCTGCACGATCAAGCCCTGGCGAGTGCCCTCGAGAAGGCTCGAACGCTCGGCGTGACCGGCAAGGAGGTCACGCCCGTGCTGCTGGCCGAATTCGCCCGTTTCAGCGCTGGGGTCAGCGTCCGGGTGAATCGCGATGTGGTGGTGGCGAATGCGCTGCTGGCCGGCCAGGTGGCGGCGGCGTTCGCCGCCGCAAACTCGTGAGCGTCAAGCGGATCATCGTCATTGGCGACGTCATGCTCGACGTCGTCGTGCGGCCGACCGGGCCGGTGTCGCCCACGAGTGACACCGCAGCCGATGTTCGAACGGGTCGCGGCGGCTCGGGGGCGAACATGGCGGTGGTCCTCGCCGGTGCGGGGCATCACGTGGTGTACGCCGGCGCGGCCGGCGACGATGCGGCGGGTCGGCTGTGCGCGGACGATCTGACCCGGGCGGGCGTCAGGGCGCAACTCGAAACGGTCGATGCTCCCACGGGCGTGGTGGTCTCGTTGGTCGGCGCCGACGGCCAGCGCTCGATGTTCACCGATCGCGGGGCCAACCGACTGCTCAGGGAGAGTCACGTCCTCCAACAACTCGAGGAGCAATTCGATCACCTTCACGTCTCGGGCTACACCGTGCTCGACCAGGCGACGCGAGCCACCGCGGTAGCCGCACTGCACGAGGCACGAAGTCGCGGGTGCTCGACGTCAGTGGACGTATGTTCGGTCGGTCCACTCGTTGCGCTGACTCCCGAGGTCTTCATGACGGCGATCCGCGGCGTTGCGATGCTCTTTGCGAACGAGGAGGAGGCGCTGACGCTGAGCGGGACCCGCGATGTCGACGACGCGCTCGACCAACTGGCCCGCAACTTCGACGAGGTCGTCGTCACGCGAGGTGGCGCGGGCGCCCTGGCTCGCAGCGGTGCGCGGCGTGTCGCGGTCCAATCTCAGAGCGTCGAAGTGATTGACACGACCGGTGCCGGCGACGCCGCGACCGGGACCTACCTCGCCGCACGTCTCCAGGGTCGTGAATTGGCAGAGGCGCTCAACGAGGCGATGGCGGCGTCGGCGGCCGTGGTCCGCGGGCTGGGCTCGCGCGGCTAGTCGTGGTGGTACGGCAGGCCGTCGGCCGCCGGAGGACGAACGCGACCGATCAGTCCGGCCACCACGGTGATGGTGATGATGTAGGGGAACATCTGAAGGATGTAGATGGACACGGGAACCTGGTACGACACGAGGATGTACGAGAGATAGACCGATAGTCCGAAGATCACCGACGCCACGACCGCGCCCGAAGGGCGCCAGCGTCCAAAGATCATTGCCGCGAGCGCAATGTAACCGAGCCCTGAGGTGTAGCCGGGCTGGAACTGACCCTGGGACGCCATAAATGCGACCCCTCCAACTCCGGCGATCGCGCCGCCCAGGACCACGTTGATGTAGCGCACCCGCACGACATTGATGCCTACTGAGGCGGCGGCCTGGGGGTGCTCGCCCACGGCGCGCACGTGCAGCCCGTAACGCGTCTTGAAGAGTGCGAAGCTGACGGTGCCCACGAGGACGAGCATGAGGTAGAAGAAGCCGGTCTGGTTGAAGAAGACCGGACCGATCACCGGGATCTTTGACAACAGGGGAATCGCCAGATTCGGAGCCAGGTTGCCGGTGTTGAGTTGGGGGAATGGTGTGAGGAGTTGCAGGTTCAGATACGACGAAAGGCTTCCGATCATGGTGACCAGCACGACGCCCACGATGATCTGGTCGGAGAGATAGCGAAGCGACAGGAACGCCAGCAGCAGGCCGAGAACTCCGCCGATCACCGCGCCGCCCATGGCTGCGTAGATGAAATTGTGCGTGGTCGAGGCGATCACGCTGCCCACGAAGGCGCCGCCGACGAATTGACCTTCAATGGCAATGTTGACAACACCCGATCGTTCGCACATCACGCCCGACAGCGAACCGAAGACCAGGACCATTGCGACCGCAGAACTCCCGATGAGGATTGCCGTCAAGTTCACGAACGACACCTGTGATGGTCCCGGGGAGCGCGCCGCCCACAAGAGGAGTGCGAACAGGAACAAGATGGCCACGCCGCCGAATCGCAGCATCACGCCGCGCCGTGGCTTGCGAATGAACACTTCAGCGCCGATTGACATCATGACGATTCCCAGCACCACGTTCGTCCAGCGCGTCAAGAGCGTGAGCGTTCCGACGTGCCATGGCGCGGCGACGCTGAGGTTCACGGGGTTGAAGGTCAGCGACGAGTGCGCGCCCGCGACGCTGCCCAAGCCGAAGACGAGCACAGTGAAGACACCGATCACGGCCATGATGACGGCAATGACCCGCGTGCGAGCGCTGGGCGCGAGCATGGCGACGCCGCTGGCCGGAGTGGTGCTCACGACGGTCACTAGCTCCACCCCTTCGTCGCGAGTTGCACCGCGGTCGTCGGCGTAGTGCGCAGTCTGAAGATCTCCTTGACGAGGACGGGAGTGGCGACGAAGAGCACGATCGCCGATTGAATGACCGCCGCGAGGTCGAGGGGTATGCCCGTACTGGCCTGCATGGCACGACCCCCCACACCGAGCGCGGCGAACAGCAGTGATGACCAGACGATGCCGATGGGGCGATTACGTCCGAGGAGTGCGACGGTGATCGCGGTGAATCCGATGCCCGCGCTGCCGATCAGGAAGCCGCCGTCGATCATGTGCGTGGTGCTGGCGGCCTGGACGATTCCGGCCAGACCTGCGAGGCCGCCCGAGACCAGGAACACGAGGACGAGAACGGCTCGCGAATTGATTCCCGATGCTTTCGCCGCAGAAGGGTTCGCCCCGGTGACCCGAAAATCAAAGCCCATCGACGACCGCTCGAGGAACCACCACGCGAAGATGACTACCGCGATCGCGACGAAGATCCCGTAGTTCATCCGAAGCCCGGAGCCCGTGCCAAAGAGGGGGGCGAGCTGCGCCGACGGATCCATCGTTCGAGAGATGTCGTTCTGCTGTCCGGGTTGTTGGAACGGCGTCGAGAGCACCACGAAGAGCAGAAAGGCGTACATGACGTAGTTCAACATGATGGTCACGATGACCTCGTGGGCCCCGGTGAAGGCCTTCAGCAGACCGGGCACTGAGCCCGCGGCCATGCCGCCGGCGACGCCCGCGGCCAGGGTGAGGGGGAGGTGCAGCACCGTTGGCATGTGCAGCATCGAACCGACGACGGCGCCCGCGATGCCCCCGAGCACGGCTTGACCGTTGGCCCCGATATTGAAGATTCCCGTCTGGAAGGCGATGCCCACACCGGTGCTGGCGATGATGAGCGGGGCGGCGTAGGTCAGCGTTTCGGAAATCGGCGTGAGCGTGGTGGTCCAACCCTTGCCCGTGGTGACCGCATGCCAGAAGCTTGCGGGATCGACCACCGATCCGGTGAACATCGTTCGGTACGCGGCGCCAACATTGTCAAATGTGACCTTGAGAGCGTGGCCCGGCGAGCTCCAACTGTGGAACAGCCCGCGCCACGCGTCGAGCACCGTGGGCGTCGTGGTGATGATGATGAGCGCCCCCACCAGAAGGCCCAGCACCAGGGCGAAGAGGGTGACGACGATGGGGCTCCCAGAGGTCAGGCGGACCCAGAGCGACGGCCTCGTCTCGGTCGCAATGGCGTCAGTCATTGATTGACGCCGCACTCGTGCCGGTCATGAGCAGGCCGATGGTCTCGCGGCTGGTCGAGGGATCGACGATGCCGCTGATCTTGCCGGCGTACATCACCGCGATTCGGTCGCCCAGGGCGAGAACCTCATCGAGTTCGGACGAGACGATGAGGGCGCCGTTGCCCTGGTTGCGGTGGTTCACCATCTGGCGGTGCACGTACTCGATCGAGCCGACGTCGAGGCCCCGCGTGGGCTGTGACGCGACCAGGAATTCGAGCGGACGGGAGAGCTCGCGCGCGACGATGACCTTCTGCTGGTTGCCCCCGGAGAGCGAGCTGACCAGTTCCTGGATCGAGGTCGTGCGGATGTCGAATTCCTTGACGATCTTCTCGGCGTTTGCGTTGACGGCGGCGAGGTTTCTCGAGCCACGCCGCGCGAAGGGCGCGCGCCGGGGGGTGTTCAGCACGAGGTTGTCCGCCACTGACATCGACATCACCAGCCCGTCGCGCTGTCGATCCTCGGGGATGTGGCCGAGTCCGGCGTCCAACGCCTCGCGAGGCGTGGCGCGGGTGATGTCGTGACCGTTGAGGGTGATGGAGCCCGACTCGACCGGTCGCATTCCGGCTATCGCCTCGACGAGCTCAGTCTGGCCGTTCCCCTGTACGCCGGCGAGTGCCATGATCTCTCCCGCCCGGACGTTGAGCGAGACTCCGTTGACCGCCGCGAATCCTCGATCATCGCGGACGACCAGATCGCAAATCTCGAACACGTCGTTGCCGGGGGAGAACGGCGATTTCTCCACCGTGAGCTCGACGTCACGACCGACCATCATTGAAGCGAGATCGCCCTCGGAGTCGGTGGGCTGGGCCGTTCCGACGACCCGTCCCTGGCGGATGATGGTGATCACGTCGGCGACGGCCTTGACCTCCTTCAGTTTGTGCGTGATGAAGAGGATTGATTTGCCCGCCGCCGCCAGCGATCGCATGATGTCCATGAGCGCGTCAATCTCCTGGGGGGTGAGGACGGCAGTCGGTTCGTCAAGAATCAACAGTTCCGCGTCGTGACTCAGCGCCTTGAGGATCTCCACGCGCTGCTGAAGGCCGACGGGCAGGTTCTCGACGATCGCGTCGGGATCGACTTCGAGATTGAACTCCTTGGAGACCCGCCGAATGTCGTCGGTCGCGCGTTGGTAATCCACCCGGTTGAGCGACTTGGTCGGCTCGAAACCCAATACGACGTTCTCGGCCACCGAGAATACCGGCACCAGCATGAAGTGCTGGTGCACCATTCCGATCCCGCGACGAACGGCCTCACCCGAATTCGCGATCTTCGTGGGAACGCCGTCAATCAGGATTTCGCCTTCGTCAGGGTGGAGGAGCCCGAAGAGAACGTTCATCAGCGTCGACTTGCCGGCGCCGTTCTCGCCGAGCAGGGAGTGGATCTGACCCGGTTCGACGGTGATGCTGATCTGATCGTTTGCGGTGAATGAACCGAATCGTTTGGTTATCCCGCGCAGCTCTAGTCGCATCAGAGTTCATCGTAGTCATGACGAAGACCCGGGT
>PKYK01000051.1 GCA_003133665.1 Acidimicrobiaceae bacterium
AGCCAGCGCCGCTCTGCCAATTGGCGTTGAAAGGGTCTTCTTTTCAGGGTGCGTCTGCACCCGAGCGGGACTAGTGGATTGCCGCCAGCACCGCGGCCCGGGCATCTCCGGCGGCTTCCAGATGCAGCGGTAATCCCATCGTGTCCAGCATCTTCACCATGCCGTCACCGACGTGGTTGGCGACCACCGCTTCGACGTGGTTCTCGCGCAGAAACCGGGCCACCCGGGCGTGATGTCGAGCCGGCGTACCTTCGTCGTGCAGCCGGCTCCACGAGACCTCGATCTCCTGCCAATTGTCGATCTTGCCGTCGACCACGTCGGCAACTGCGATCCAGTCGGCGCGACCCCAGCGGGGGTCGACCAGCCCGTCACTCGTTATTGGCACGCAAACAATCATGTCAGCAGAGTACCTCGTAAGGAAGCCTCGCCATGAATTGGCTCTGGACGGCAAGCTGGTTTGGTAATCCGCGCTACTCCGGTCGACGTGCGCGGATGAATGCGTTCGCCACGGCGCCAGCGCTCTCTTTCAGCACGTCCTCTCGATCGAGGTCCGATGGCAAGTCAATGGATGCGGCGAGGCGCTCGACGGCGTCACGATCATGGACCAGGGTGGGTGTGATCTCTGGGTCTTCGAATCCGGCCGAAGCCAACTTGTCGAGATAGTCATCGACGACGAGCGCGCCGGCGACGCACCCCGTCCACACTGCCATCAACTCACCGAGCTGGGCCGGGAGGGGACGCAAGAGCACCACATCGGATATCGCCAGGTGACCTCCCGGCTTCAACACCCGAAACGCCTCACGTAGGACGACATCCTTGTCAGCGGCGAGATTGATCACGCAGTTCGAGATGATCACATCCACCGACTCGTCCGCAAGGGGAATCTCCTCAATGGTTCCCAGGAGGAACTCGGCATTCGTGATCCCCGCTTCGACTTGGTTGCGTCGTGCGAGATCAATCATCTCGGGGGTCATGTCCAAGCCGTATACCTTCCCGGTGGGGCCGACCCTTCGTGCGGTGAGGAACACGTCAATTCCTCCACCTGAACCCAAATCGAGAACGGTCTGTCCGGGCAGAAGTGTCGCCAGGGCGGTTGGATTGCCGCAGCCGAGCGAAGCCAAGACGGCCGCGGGCGGCAATTCACCGGTTTGGTCGACGGCGTAGAGGCTCGCGCCGAATCCCTCGCCGACTCCAGGGTCGGGGGAGCAACATGACGAGGGCTGAGCTACCGCCAGCGCGGCTGAGGCGTAACGGTCCTTGACCGCCGCACGGATCTGTTCTGCTTTGTTGGGCATCGATGCTCCCTTAGTCAACCGGCGGCATGGCTGCCATCCCGGATAGATAGCGGACTGGCTCGGCGATCGCTTCGCAGCAGATGGAATACCGATTCGCTCGGCCTTCCGCAGTGGCCGCGACGAGACCAGTGTCGCGAAGTGCCTTCAGGTGGTGGCTCGCGAGCGTCTGACCTATTCCCAGCTCATCGGTCAGCTCCACCACGGTGCGGGGACGTTCAGCGAGGAGCACGAGAATCGCCAAACGATTCTCGTCGCTGAGCGCCTTCAGGACGGGAGCGAGGGACCGAGCGGTCTCTCGAGGGTTGCGAAGGAGGACGAGAGCACTAGGCATGACACGTAATCTAGCATCAATAGATACTGATGTCAATAAGATTAACTGGTGCATATCGTCGGGTCGATTCGCCTTCCGGCCTTTCGGAAGCGCCGCAATCCGATAGTTCCGCAAGAGTCTTGAATGAAGTGTCGGCGGCTGGCTGGATCCGTCCAAACACCGGTGCAACTGGCGTCATGGTGACGGGACTCACGGTCACCATCGCCTTTTGGAGTCCCTGTACAGGGGAAGGCGCCGAACCAGGCTTCCGTTTAGGCGTGGCCGTAAAGACGCGCGATCGAGGGTTCAATCGCAGTCACCATCACGCGGTTGAAGACCGCGTTCGTTGCTCCAAGGCAGTAGGCGACATGAGGCTCCCTCGGCAGCGAGAGATGGAGTGACGTGCGCACCTTCGGCACCGTGATCCAGAGGCTCCCGGCGACGCCGCCACCGGAGGTGGGGCACGTCACCTTGTTCACCTCAAAGAAGGCACTCGAGTGCGGGGGGAGCGTCACGCGGTGAGGTGGCGCGGTAGTGACGTCAAAAGGGCCCGGTGGGTAATGGGTATAGGTGAAGGGGAGAACCCGTCGCGTCGAATTGAGAATCCTCAGCGCGGGATAACCGTCGAGTTCACACGACTTGGACCCCTGATTGTGTAACCGGAAGGTTAAGACCAACTCCTGTGTCACTGGCGACACGCCAGCGCCGTTTGACACTGAGAGCTTCTGACACGTCGGCAACGTCGAACTGGACGCCGTGGCAGCGATGGCGTCGCCCGTCGTGGTCGCGCAGAGGGGCAGGAGCAACGTCACCGCAAGCAGCAGACGACGCGACCACAGTGATGACCCGCGAAACGGGGTGCCTCGGTTCATAACCTTGACGGTACAAGCCGCGGCCACCATCGGGGTATGCGGTTATCGGTACTCACCCGATTGGGCCTGGACACATTCGTCTGGCGCGTTCCTATAAGTATCACCGAGTTATAGCGCTACTTGAATGGTTCTCACAAGAGGTAGGTGCTCGGGCAACTGGTCGCCGTTCAAGCGCATGCCTTCCAAGTGGAACGGGATAGCTTCGCGCATGTTCTCGATGACTTCGTCAACTGTTTTTCCAGTCGTAATGACGCCATCAAGACCAATGACGTAGGCGGCGAAATTAGTCCCCGCATCTTCAATGACAATGGTGTATTCGGTCATCGTCTTCGTCTCTCGATTCCTACCTGTTTCATGATGCTAGCGAGGGTTCCGGTGGGCACTTCATCAGAAGGGTGGCCTGGCACGGTAACGCAACCCTTCTTCACGCGATGATGGAACTGACGATGACTACCGCGCTGCCGAGTGAAGAACCAGCCGTCATCTTCAATCATCCTGATGACGTCCCGCACCTTCACGACTCACAACGGTCGGCCGGTACACGGCTTTCAAGAGAAAATCTGTGAACATTCGCCTGCGCCGTTTTCGTAGTAATTGGTGAAGTCTCTACTCCTCGAGTTCCCAGAGGAGACGGTAGTAACGAATCTTCTCCAGGTCAGGTTCGATGCCGTACGAGTCATAGACGTTCATTTCCCAGCCCTCGCCGTAGTTCCACACAGTGCTCCACGTCAAGATCGCGAGGTCAGCCCAGCGATCGCCAACACCAAGGCTCTCAAGATCAACGTGGGCCACCCACTTCCCACGTTCGTCAATCAACGTATTGGGTGCACAGGCGTCGCCATGACATACAACCAAGTCCTCGCTCGGAGTCACTCGCAACTCCTCCATCGCTGTGCGCAGCGTTAAACCCGAGAAACCCTCGCTCCACTCGTGGTGGTCAAGCGAACCATCTTCGACACGTCGTCGGATTTCGCGCAGGCGTTGCGCGGCGGACCACTCATAGGGGCAACTCTCTTTCGGAAGCGCGTCATGAAATGCCCGCAGCCCTGCACCTAACGCAGCCGTGGCTCTCTTCGGCTCTCGCTTCCATCTCGTGGAGACGGCATTCTCGGCATCGATTGATTCAGTAATGATCCAAGATCCTTCGGAGTCAGACCCATGATCAATCGGAGTTGGGACCGGTGTGTAGGCGGACGCCCACCGGAGTCTTTCCACTTCCCCAGCGACATCAACTTCGCTCGCGCCGGGCAGCCACTTCACGTACATGCTTGAAGTGGTGTCCTCAATTCGAAAGGTCAGGCCACCGAGGCCATTGAGCCAGACGACCTCGAAGGGCCGTCCATTGATGAGGCCTTCAACTGCGTCAGGAATTGCGACCGGGGTCTGAGGCGGGCCAGCAAGCATCTCCCAATCCCTCCGGAAGCAATGTTGTGCGTGTCCATGGTCCCGGGCGGTGACCTGCAACCATGTTCATTGGGCAAGACTAAGCGAGGTACTTCTCACGTGCTTAGGGCCCCTCGGCCGTCCTACGCGCTTTCTAGGAAAAAGGATAGACATTCGTCTACCGGTTTTTGGCAGAAGGGATTCCTCTACGACGCGACCTGAACGGTCTTGACGATTGGCATATGTTCTGGCAACTTGTCGCCATGCAAGCGCATTCCCTCCAAATGGAATTCAATGGCCTCGCGCATGTTCTCGGCGGCCTCTTCAACGGTCTTTCCGGTTGAAATGCAGCCATCAAGCCCGATTACGTACGCGGAATAGTTCGAGCCCGCGTCCTCAATCACGATGGTGTACTCAGTCATCGCCGCCTCCTACTCAGTCCCGCTTGTCTCACGATGCTAGCGAGGGTGCTCTTGGCTACGTCATCCCCAAGAGTTCCTGGCACCGTTACGCAGCCTCCCTTTGCTAGATGATGAAACTGCCGATGGCGGCCCCGCTGCCTTGACAAGAACCAACCGTCGGCCTCGAGCTCCTTAATGGTTTCCCGCACCTTCACAACCTCACAACGGTCGAAGGTCCCTCACTCCTCGATCAAGTACCGGTACACACTCGTGCACCGGGTGTAAGAACAGCCGCTCGGCGTCCCGTCAGCATCGCTTTAGTGTCCGAAGCGGGCACCTGCATTTAACCGGACTGATACGTTTCTCCGAGAAGAGGGAGTTCTATGCCTGTCGCCCGTGTCTACCTGGAGGTGGGTCACAAATCTGTCTTCGCCGTAGCCCTGGACTGGCCCGGTTGGTGCCGCCGAACGAAGACGAGCGACCTCGCGATCGATGAACTTGAACGCTACCGATCTCGCTACGAAGCCATGGTCACCGGAACGTTCTCGCCCGGTCCGATAGATGTCATTGGGACCACGACGGGCAATGGAACGACTGACTTCGGCGCGCCTGGCGCGGAAGGTCCCTGGGACGAGCAACCCTTGGCGGCGAGTGAAGTGAGTCGTCAAGTGGCACTGCTCGAGGACTGTTGGCGCTACTTCGATGCAGTGGTCGATGCCGCTCCGTTGGAACTTCGAAAAGGTCCCAAAGGTGGAGGTCGTAATCGAGACGCGATCGCCGATCACGTCCGCGAAGCCGAGAGGGCGTACAGCTCGAAGATTGGATCACGAGTTCCTCCTCGAACACCGTGGGTGGAACAACGGGCGATCGTCATCGCAGCTCTTGGCGCGGGGGCTCCAGGCTCGGCCTGGCCACTTGGCTACGCAATTCGACGGTTTGCGTGGCACGTCACGGACCACGCATGGGAGATCGAGGACAAGAGCGCCTAGCGACCACGACAGAGGGCTTGGCTCTCGGGCGCTGTTCCTGGTCGTTCAGTCTCCTGAGAAGAACCCGCGACCATTCGATGGTCCCCCCGGCCGCCGTTGGTTCAGACTCGGACTCGGGTAATCCTGTCGATTCGGCCATTGGCGCATCGAGTCGAAGCCGGTGCGTTCGAAAGTTTCTGGCCTTTGACGGCGGGTGCGTGAGAGACTGGCGTGATGGGAATGCGCGAGGAGTGCAAGCACTTTCAGAGCCGGACCTACGCATCGGGCGAAGTTGCGCGGTTCTGCGTGCTCGGCAACGCGCCCGACCAGCCCTGGTCGTGTCCTGAGAACTGCCTGACGTACGAACGACGTTTCGCCGACGTGGGCTGGGTGCACGGTTCGCTGGTGAAGAAACCCGTCGAATCGGCCCCGGAATCCAACGTCCCGCTCGAGGACCGACGCGAGATCCTCGACCAGGCGAGCGAGATAGTGAACGCGGTGGCACCAGAGATGTTCGAGGAGCGTCGCCGCGAACTCGACGAGTTAGCCAAGCGCGAGCATCGCGGCTGGCGGTTCTGGCGCCGTTAGTCGCCCGTGAAGTTCGGCGCGCGATGTTCCAAGAACGCCGTCATGGCCTCTTTCAGGTCGTTGCTCTGCAGGTACATGGTGTTCCAACGCGCCACGAACTCCAAACCCTCTTGCACCGTCTTTCCGTCGTTGGCCGCCAATACGGCCTTGGTGCCGCGAACGGCGAGCGGGGAGTTCGCCGCGATCTCCTGGGCGATGGCGTAGGACGCCGCGAGGACGCCAGCGTCGTCGTCGCCGTGCACCGAATTCACGAGCCCGATGGCCGCCGCGCGCTGCGCGTCGATGTCCTTGCCGGTGAAGGCCAGTTCGGCCATGTGGCCGGCGCTGATGATCTTGGGCAGTCGCTGCAGTGTTCCGAGGTCCGCGACGATCGCGACCTTCGCCTCTCGAACCGAGAAGATGGCGTTGGTCGCGCACAGGCGGATGTCGCACGCGCTGATCAGGTCGACGCCGCCTCCGATGCAGTAGCCGTGGACTGCGGCGATCACCGGGAACGGCAACGCCGCGATGGCGCTGACCGAGTCCTGCATGGTGCGAACCGCCTCGTACGTGACGGCGCGGGCCGTGGCCTTCGAACTGGTGCCGCCACCGCTGCCCACGAGGCCGCTGCCCATCTCCTTCAGGTCCAGGCCGACCGTGAAGTGGGGACCCTTGGCGGCGATGACGAGCACCCTCACCGAAGGGTCGCCCGCGACGACGGCCGCGGCGCGGGGCAGATCGCGCCAGAGGGCGCTACCCATGGCGTTTCGCGCCTCGGCACGATCGAGCCACAGGGTGGCGACGTGCCCCTCGATCTCCAGTGCCAAGACCGCTGACGTGAACTCCACGATGACCCCCTCGTTCGGTGGCCAGCCTAGGGCCGGCCCCGCTGGGCATCGGGGCCTGCCCGTTACACTGCCTAGGTCCCGATTTCTATGAAACTCTTCGCTGATTCAGCCTCCTCCTTCATTGCCGACCGGCCCGACGCGGCCGCTCGTCACCTCGCCTGGTCGGCCTTCGAGGCGGAGGGCCTGCCGGTCACCAGCGACGAGGTGTGGCGCTACGCGCCGCTGGGCGACCTGTCGCTCGACCGATTCCGGGTGGCGCGCGAGCCGGACCGCTTCGCCGATTCGCCCTTCGCGAGCGAACTCTGTTCGCGCGCCGGATTGGTCGTTCGCGTCGTCGACGGATTCTGCGTCGATGCGGGGACCGCGCCCGATGGCGTCGTGGTCGAGTCCGTTGACTCCCCGCGGTCGCTCAACGGCGACACCTTGCTGGCGCGCTACGCGAGCGACACGTTCGCCCTGATGAATGCCGCCCTGGCGCCGGCGTCGACGGTGATCCGCGTGGCACCGGGCGTCGTGGTCGACCAGCCGATAGTCGTCCTCAACGTCACCAACGCGACGTCGTCGTTTCCGAGGACCATGATCGAACTCGGTCGCGGCGCCAGCGCGACGGTCGTCGAGTACTACGAGGGCGGCGCCGAGGCGCTGGTCGTGCCCCTCAGCGAGTACGCGATCGGCGACAACGCGTCGCTGCAACTCATCACCTATCAGCGCCTCGCGTCGAGCGCGTGGCACGTCGCTCGCACCACCGGCTTCTTGCACCGCGACGCCCGACTTCGCCAGGCCGTGATCGGCATGGGCGGTCACTACGACCGCTCACGCAACGACGCCGAGATGCTCGAGACCGGTTCGGAGAACGAACTGCGCACGACATTCCTCGGATCGGGCAGTCAGGTGCACGACTTTCGCACGCACCAGTTCCACAAGGCCGGTCGCAGCCGCTCGACACTCTTGTCCAAGGGCGCGGTGGCGGACGATTCGCGTTCGGTCTACACCGGACTCATCGAGATCGAGAAGGGCGCCAAGCGCACCGACGCCCGCCAGACCAACCACAATCTCCTGCTCTCGCCGTCGGCCCACGCCGACAGCGTGCCCAACCTCGACATCCGTGAGAACGACGTGATGTGCGCGCACGCCTCGAGCGTGGGGCCGCTCAACGAACTCCAGCGCTGGTACCTGGAATCTCGCGGGGTCAGCCGCGACGAGGCCGAACGACTGATGATCCAGGGCTTCTTCAACGAGATGCTGACGACGCTGCCGGCCGAACTGGCCCAACTCGTCGAGGCCGACGTGACGTCGATCCTGGCCACGGTGCGGGTCGTGACGCCATGAGGTCGGTCGACCTCGGCACGCTCGAGGACTTCGAGAACGGTGAAGCCCGCCAGGTGCGCGTCGACGAGCGGGTGCTGGTGGTCGTGCGCATCGAGAGCGACGTCTACGTGCTCGACGACCGCTGCAGCCACGAGGAGTTCAGCCTCGCCCTGGGTGAGGTCAACGTCGCCACCTGCGAGATCGAGTGCGCCCGACACGGCGCCATGTTCTCGCTGAAGGACGGAGAACCCATGTCGTTTCCCGCCACGCGCCCCGTCGCCCACTACGACGTTCGAATGGTGGACGGCCGGGTCGAGGTGATGGTCCCGTGACGTCGACCCTGAAGATCGAAGGGCTGCGCGTCGAGGTGGCCGGCAAGGAAGTGCTGCGCGGCTTCGACCTCACCATGCACTCGGGCGAGGTGCACGTCATCATGGGCCCCAACGGGTCCGGCAAGTCGACCCTGGCCCACGCGTTGACCGGACACCCCGGTTACAAGGTGCTCGACGGATCAGTGACGATCGACGGAGTCGAACTCTTGACGCTGTCACCCACCGAGCGCGCGCGTCACGGACTGCTGCTGGCGCTCCAGCAGCCACTCGAGGTCCCGGGCGTGCGTCCCCTCGACCTGCTCGTGGCCGCCGGGGCGGATCCGACGAACCTGCGCGATCGCATGAGGGCCGAGGCGGAACGGGTGGAGCTGCGTCCCGACGTGCTCGACCGGTTCGTCAACGTGGACCTCTCGGGTGGCGAGCGCAAGCGCGCCGAGATGATCCAGCTCGCCATCCTGCGGCCCAAGTTCGCGGTGCTCGACGAGATCGACTCGGGCCTCGACGTGGACGCCCTGGGGGCGGTCGCGCGTCGCCTCTCCATGGCGACCACCGAATGGGACTGCGGCGTCCTCGCCATCACCCACTTTCGCCGCCTGCTCAACGAGTTGACGCCCACCATGATCCACGTCGTCAGCGGCGGCCGGGTGGTCGCCACCGGTGGACCCGAGCTCTCCGAGATCCTCGAACGCGACGGCTACGAGCCGTTCCGGACACCGCAATCCTGACCCGAACCCGCAAAAGTGGATTGGTAGACTCGTCGAATGGCTGAAGGACGTCACAGCGCACCCCGGGGCCGCTCCAACAAGGATGAAGAGGCGAAGAAGGCGGCGCTGGCCAATGAGCAGCGGCTCATCGCGCTCGGCGAAGCGGTCGATGAGCGCACCGGAGTAAAGCGCAAGCCCTATCGCCCGAAGCGGCTGGGTCACCGTCGTCGCACCCTCATCATCTCGGGCGTCGTCGTCCTCGGACTGCTGGTCGCACTGATCGGTGGCGGTTACCTGTACGTCCAGTGGCGCTTCGACCAGATCCACAAGATCACCGTGTCGAACATCTCGTACCCGGTCCCGGGCCAGCCCTTCAACATCCTCTCGGTCGGATCGGACTCGCGCGTCGGCCTGACCGGCGGGGTGGCCGCCCAGACCGGGGCCACCTCGGGCTCGGTGTCGGGCCAACGCAGCGACGTGGTGAAGATCATGCGCGTCGACCCCGTCGCCGGCACGATCACGGTGCTCTCGATCCCGCGTGACACGATGACGACGCTGCTCGCCAACCAGGCGCTGTACGGCAAGTTCAACCGCATCAACGTGAACTACGGCACCGGCCCCTCGCTCCTGGCCCAGACCATCACCGCCAACTTCGGCATCGTGGTCAACCACGTGATCCAGGTGGGCTTCGCCGGGCTGATCAACGCCGCCGACGCGATCGGCGGGGTCTATCTCAATTTCCCGTACCCCGCGAAGGACGCCTATTCGGGGCTCAAGATCACCCACGCCGGGTGCCAGCTGGTGACGGGCTTCCAGGCCCTCGCCGTCGCGCGCAGCCGCCACTACCAGTACTTCCAGGGCGGTCAGTGGTACTACGACGGCACCAGCGACTTCGGGCGCATCGACCGCCAGAACGCGTTCCTGCGGGCCATGGTCAGCCGGATCAAGGGCATGGGCCTGTCCAACCCGATTGCGATCAACAACTTCCTGTCCAAGATCCCCCAGGGCATCACGATCGACAGCAGCTTCACGCTGCGCGAGCTCATCGGACTATCGCTCAAGTTCCGCAGTTTCGATCCCGCGGCGATGAAGACCTACACGCTGCCGACGACCGCGACGGTCATCAACGGCGCTGACGTGCTGATCGTCAGCCAGCCGGCCGCCCAGCAGATGCTCGTCAACATCTTCGGCTCCTCGCTCCTGGCCCCGACGAACCCGCCGCCCAACGCGCAACTCCAGACGCCGATGCCGCCGGTCATCACGCCAACGACGTCGACCACGGTGAAGACCACCACCACCGTCAAGAAGACCACCACGACCAAGCGCACGAAGAAGACGCCGACGACCACCACGACCAACCCGACCAACGTGGTGCCCTACTTCGACCCGGTGCCCTGCACCCCGTAGGGCGACTAGGCGATCTCGTCGAGCCCTTGGCTCAGCGTGTTCCACGCGAGCATGGCGCACTTGATTCGCACGGGGAACTTCACGACTCCCTGCAGCGCGGCGAGTTCGCCGATGGCGCGAAGATCGACCTCGGCCGGCTGGGCGTCCTTCTCGAGCGTCGACTGGTGCACGGTCATCATCTGCTTGAACATCGCGATCTTCTCGCGGGCCTCTTCGACGGTCTTGCCCTTGACTGCCGCACTCATCAGTGACGACGAGGACTGCGAGATGGAGCATCCGCGACCGGTCAACTTGATGTCGGCGATCACGCCGTCTCGCACGTCGAGGTAGACGGTGATCTCGTCGCCGCAGAGGGGATTGAAGCCCTCGGCGCGAATGGCCGGCGGCGACGGCAGCTCCCCGCGGTTGCGCGGTGAGCGGTAGTGGTCGAGGATGATCTCGCGATAGAGGTCTTCGAGATTCGACATCGGACTAGCCGAACATCTCGATGGCGTGGGCGAGGGCCTCGATCAGCACGTCGGTATCCTGGACGAGCGAATACGGACCGAACGAGACGCGCGCGGTCGCGGCCAGGCCGAAGCGACGCATGAGGGGCTTGGCGCAGTGGTGGCCCGGTCGCACGCAGACCCCGAACTGGTCGAGCACCTGGGCGACGTCGTGGGGGTGCACGCCCTCGACGTCGAGGCTGATCACGCCGCCGCGACTCACCGTGTCGCCCGGACCGATGACGCGCACGCGTCCCAGGAACTCCAGGGAGAGACGGGTGAGCGCGTCACCGGTCAGCGCGTGCTCGTGGGCGGCGATGTTGCTCATCCCGAGGTGCTCGAGGTAGACGACGGCCGCACCGAGACCGGCCGCCTCGGCGATGGGCGGCGTTCCCGCTTCGAAGCGGGCGGGCCCGTCGGCGGGGGTGTAGCCGTCGAGACGCACGTCGGCGATCATGCCGCCGCCGCCCAGGAAGGGGGGCATGGCGTGCAAGATCTCCTCGCGCGTCCAGAAGATCCCGATGCCGGTGGGTCCGAGCATCTTGTGCGCGGAGAACATCAGGAAGTCGATGTCGAGATCGTTGACGTCCAGAGCGCCGTGGGCGACCGACTGGGCGCCGTCGACGGCGATCAGGGCCCCGCGGCGGTGCGCGGCGGCGGCCAGCTCCTTGACGGGGTTGATCGTGCCGAGCACGTTGGACATTCCGGTGACCGACAGCAACTTCACGCCGTCGAGCAGCTGGTCGAGGTTCGACAGGTCCAGCCGGAAGTCGTCGGTGACCGGGATGAAGCGGACCTCGATGCCCAACTGGTCGCGCAGCTGGAACCACGGCACGATATTGGCGTGGTGCTCCATCTCAGTCACGAGCACGACGTCGCCGGCCTTCAGGTTCGCCGCCCCCCAGGACTTGGCGAGCAGGTTGAACGACTCGGTGGCGTTCTTGGTGAAGACGATCTCGTTCGATCCACCGGGCGCGTTGATGAAGTTGGCGACGCTCTCGCGAGCGCCCTCGTAGGCGGCGGTCGCCTCTTCGGCCGTCTGGTAGACGGCGCGGTGCACGTTGGCGTGGCGCAGTTCGTAGTAGCGGCTCATCGCCTCGATGACGGTCCGGGGCGGCAGCGAGGTCGACGCCGAGTCCAAGTAGGTGATGGTCCGCCCGTTGATGACGCGCGCCAACTGTGGCGTGTCGGCGCGGACCCGGCGGGGGTCGAAGCTCGTCACGTCGTGACCGGACGCCACGCGTCGTAGCCCTCGAGCTCGATGAGTTGGGCGAGGTCCGCGTCGCCCGAGTGCACGATCTGGCCGTCGACCAGGATGTGGACCCGGTCGGGCTGGATCTCCTCGAGCAGTTTCACGTAGTGGGTGACGACGAGCACCCCCATGAGCGGGTGCTCGTCGCGCACGGTGCGCACGCCCCGCGCGACCACGCGCAGCGCGTCGATGTCGAGGCCCGAGTCGGTCTCGTCGAGCAGCGCCACGGCCGGTTCGAGCAGCGCCATCTGGAGCACTTCGTTGCGCTTGCGCTCGCCCCCGGAGAATCCCTCGTTCAGGTGGCGTTCGGCGAAGGCCGGGTCCATGCCGAGCCGGTCCATCCACTCGGCGAGGTCGAGACGCACTTCGAGCACGCTGAGCTCGTCGAGGCCCTTGCGCGAGGCGATGGCCTGGCGCAGAAACTGGATCACTGACACGCCGCTGATTGCTTCGGGATACTGGAAGGCGAGGAAGATGCCGGCCCGCGCACGCTGGTCGGGCGTCCAGGTGGCGATGTTCTCGCCCTGCAGGAGGATCTCCCCGGCGGTCACGGTGTAGCCGGGGTGCCCCATGACCACGTTGGCGAGGGTCGACTTGCCCGCGCCATTGGGTCCCATGAGGGCGTGCACCTCGCCTTCGCCGACCGTCAGGTCGACGCCGCGAAGAATGGACGCGCCCTCGGCCTCGGCGTGGAGGTTGCGCAGTTCTAGGAGGGGCGTGGACACGGGTCAGAGCCTACCGGTGAAGCCTGCGGGGTTGACCCGTGGCTACCAGCCCCGCGCCACCCACTCGTCGAGGTGCGGCCGCTCGGCGCCGATCGTCGACGGCGCTCCGTGACCGGGCCAGATGATCGTGGCCTCGCCGTAGACACGGTAGAAGCGCTGTTCGATGGAGTGGACGATCGTGGTGAAGTCGCCGCCCTCGCGCGAGGTGTTCCCGGGCCCGCCTGGGAACAGCGTGTCGCCCGTGAAGAGCAGGGGCGTTCCCTCCACGGCGAATGAGATCGAACCGGGCGTGTGGCCCGGCGTGTGGATGGTGCGCAGCCGCAGGTCACCCACGACGTGCACGACGTCGTCCTCGAGCAGGTGGTCGTAGCTCGGCAAGAGGGCGGCGTCCTCGCTGCGGACCCAGACGTCGATCCCCGCCTCGCGGACCTCGGTGACGGCCCCGATGTGGTCCCAGTGCCCGTGGGTCTCGAGTACCGACGCGACGCCGAGTCTCTTGGCGACGCGCAGGAGCCGGTCGTGCTCGTTGGCCGCGTCGATGAGCGTGGCGACGCCGGTTCGCCGACAGCGCACGACGTACACGTTGTTGGCGACCGGACCGACGACGAGGCGATGCACCTCGGCGGCGGCGTCAGACCAGACGAGTTCTACGTTGTCCACCCCGTAAGACTGCCACGCCCGGAGGCAGTCGAAGTTTCGCTAATCTCCCTGTGGCGCCGGAAATACTCGCCGGTAGGGATCGAGGGACCGCGATGAACTTTGGCTTCAGCGAAGAGCAGGAAGAACTCCGCAAGATGGTGAAGCGTTTCTTGGACGAGAAGTCGCCCGAGACTGAGGTCCGTCGCCTCATGGCCACCGTCGAGGGGTACGACCCCGCCGTGTGGGACCAGATGGCGAACGAACTGGCCCTGCAGGGCCTCGGCATCCCCGAGGTCTACGGCGGACAGGGGTACGGCCCCGTCGAGCTCTACGTGGTCTTCGAGGAGATGGGCGCCGCCCTCTTCTGCGCGCCCTACTTCTCGACCGTCGCCCTCGCCGCCAACGCCGTGCTCTTCGTCGGCACCGATGACGACAAGGCCGCGTACCTGCCGGGCATCGCCTCGGGCGAGACCATCGCCACGGTCGCGCTGACCGACGACGCCGGCGAGTGGGACCTGCACGCGACGTCGACGACGGCCCACGCGTCGGGCGACGGCTGGGTGCTGAGCGGCGTGCGCAACTACGTGACCGACGGCAACACCGCGTCGGTGATCTTCGTGCCCGCCGTGACGGCGAAGGGCCTCTCACTGTTCGCCGTGCGCGGTGACGCGGCGGGCGTGTCGCGCGAAGCGCTGCCGACGATGGACCAGACCCGCAAGCAGAGCCGCATCGTGTTCGACAACGCGCCGGCCGCGCTGGTGGGCGTCGACGGCGGGGCCCTCGATGGCCTCGAGGCGACCATGCAGGTCGCCGCCGCCGCGCTCGCCGCCGAGCAGGTCGGGGGCGCCCAGCGCGTGCTCAACAACTCGGTTGACTACGCGAAGAATCGCGTGCAGTTCGGCCGGCCGATCGGTTCGTTCCAGGCGATCAAGCACAAGTGCGCCGACATGCTGCTCGACGTCGAGTCGGCGAAGTCGGCCGCGTACTACGCCGCCTGGGCCGCCCAGGAGCGCAACGACGAGCTGCCGATCGCGGCGAGCCTCGCCAAGTCCTTTTGCTCGGAGGCCTACTTCCACTGCGCGGCGGAGAACATCCAGATCCACGGCGGCATCGGATTCACCTGGGAGCACCACGCGCACCTCTACTTCAAGCGCGCGAAGAGTTCCGAGCTGTTTCTGGGCGACCCCGCGTACCACCGCGAACTGCTGGCCCAGCGCTTGGGCATCTAGCCAGACGTGCTCGCCCACGAGCAACTTCGGAGTGGTACCTCGCTGCTCGATCTGCGTATCGCCACCTCCAACGTCCGCCCCGTCGCGGGTCACGTGCTCGTGGTCGTCCACGGACTGCCCCGGGCCCTCGGCATGGGCCGCCAGGCCGCGGGCCTCCTGCCCGAACTGGCCGAACACCTCGCGAACGAGTCCGGGTGGCTCGTGGCGACCGGGACCCTGTCGGGGGTCGGTGGCAGCACCGGCACGTTCTCGGCGACTCAGTGGCGCAGCGACCTGCAACGGATCCTCGACCGGGTCGATCAGAGCGATCGACAGATCTCCCTCGCGGGGTTCGGGTTCGGCGGGGCGCTGGCGCTCGCGACCGCCGCGGACGACGAGCGCGTGCGCGGCGTCGCGACCTTCGCGACCCCCGCGCACCTGGAACCGTGGTGCGGACGGGCCGACGAGTTCCACCACGCGGTGCAGGCGGCCGGCGTCGTCGGCAACGCGGCGGAGCTGTTGCCGCCCGAAGAGCTGCGCCGTGACGTGCTCGCCATCGACCCCATCAAGGCCGTCGCGGCGATTCCGCCGCGACGGCTCCTGGTCGGTCACGGCTCCGACGACCTCGAGGTCCCGCCATCGGACGCGCGCGATCTCGTGGCGGCGGCTGAAGGCCGAGCCGAACTACGACTGATTCAGGGGGCCGGTCACCAGCTGCGGGCCGATCCGCGAATGGTGGCGACGCTCTTGGGTTGGCTCGACCGGCACCGTTAGGCGAGGGCCAGGTCCAACGCGTATCGCAGTGCCCGCGCCGTCGACTCGGGGTCGGACGCCTCGGTGAGCGCGCGAACGATCACGAAGTGCCGCAGTCCCGCCGCCACGAGACCCGAGATGTTCTCGGCGTTGACGCCGCCGGTCACGAAGACCGGTCGATCGCTTCGCGCCTGGCTTTCGACGGCGTACCCGACGCCCGTGCCGGGCCGGCCGAGCTTGGTGGGCGTGGGCACGATGGGACCGGCGCTGAAGTAGCTCGCGGTCTGGAGAAGGGCCTCGTCGAACTCATGGGTCGAGTGCGTCGAAAGACCCACGATGGCCTGGTTGCCGAGGATGGCCCGACAGTGGGCGACCGCGACGTCGTCCTGGCCGACGTGCACGCCGTCCGCTTCGACCTCGAGGGCGAGTTCGGGCGAGTCGTTCATGATGAAGGGCACGTTGAAGTCGCGACAGATCGGCGCCATGACCTTGGCGGTCGTGATCCGCTGGGCGTCCGGGAGGTCCTTTTCGCGCAGCTGCACGATGTCGACGCCCCCGCGCAGCACGGCGGGAAGGAACGTCGCCATGTCGTCGCGGTGGGGCACGCAGAGGTAGAGATGACGGTGGGAGAGTTCAAGCACGGGTTCAACCTTAGAAGTTGACGGCGGCAATCGATTCCCCACCTTTTCTAGGGCAGAATGGGGGAATGCAGATTCCCGCCAAGGCCGACTACGCGATTCGCGCGATGCTGACCCTGGCGGCGAGCGACCACTCCGTGAGTGCCGAACACCTGGCCCAGGAACAGGAACTGCCCGCGAAGTTCCTCGGCGCGATCCTTTCGGAGCTGCGACGTGGCGGACTGGTCACGAGCCAGCGCGGTCCCGAAGGCGGTTTCAAGCTCGCGCGAGACCCCGACACCATCATGATCGCCGACATTCTGCGCGTCGTGAGCGGTCCGATGGCCGGCGTGCGCGGCATGCGGCCCGAGACGCTGCACTACGGAGGCGAGGCGACGCACCTGCGCGACGTGTGGGTCGCCGTGCGCGGGACGCTGCGCGAGGTGCTCGAGCACGTCACCCTCGGGCAGGTGCTGCGCGGCGATCTGCCAACGGCCGTGACGAGGTTCTCCACCGACCCGGACGCGTGGATAACCCGAAAACTATGAAAAGAATTCACACCGACGGCGCGTGCCGCGGGAACCCGGGGCCGGGCGGTTGGGCGTGGGCGTGGGGCTACGACGTGTACGCCAGCGGAAGCGAATCGCACACCACGAACCAACGGATGGAAGTCCGAGCGGTCATCGAGGCACTGCGCGAGAACGCCGACGGACCGATTGAGATCGTCAGCGATTCGACCTACGTGGTCAAGTGTTTTCACGACAAATGGCACGTGGGCTGGCTGCGGCGGGGCTGGAAGAACTCACAGGGCCAGCCCGTCGCCAACCGCGATCTGTGGGAGGAGTTGTTCCCCCTGGTGCTCGAGAGCGATCGCGTCGTCACCTTCTCCTGGGTCAAGGGTCACTCGGGCGACGCGATGAACGACTTCGTCGACGTCCTCGCCACGGGCGCGGCGGACCTGCAACGGGGCCAGCACTCCTGATCCGTTGGCGTGACGCGCATGGCGAAGAAACATTAGGATTTCATTGTTTTCTCTCGTAAAACGAATGAAGGGATAGCCCGTGGCTAATGAGGTCCAGCAGTTCGACGTCGTCGTAATCGGAGGAGGACCGGGAGGCTATGCCGCCGCCCTCTACGCCGCCGCCGCCGGTCTCAGTGTGGGGCTCGTCGAGCGCGACAAGGTTGGCGGAACCTGCCTGCACCGAGGGTGCGTGCCCGCGAAGGAGTTCCTCGAGACCGCCCACGTGCGACGCACGATCGAGCACGCGGCCGAGTTCGGCATCAACACCAAGGGCGTGTCGGTCGACTTCGCGGTCAGCCAGGCGCGCAAGAACGAAATCGTCGACCGACTCCACAAGGGTCTCTCGGGGCTGCTGAAGGGTCGAAAGATCACCGTCTTCGAAGGCACTGCCCGCCTCGACGCCGACCAGACCGTCAACGTGATCGACGGGACCGACGCCGGCGTCGTCGCCAAGGGCACCAACGTGATCCTCGCCTCCGGGTCGGTGCCGCGCACGCTGCCCGGCTTCGACGTGGACGGCACGGTCGTCGTGACGTCCGACGAGTTCCTCGACCTCTCCGTGCTGCCCGCGACGGCCGCCGTGATCGGTGGCGGCGCGATCGGTTGCGAGTTCGCGTCGATGCTGGCCGACATGGGCACCGAGGTCACCATCCTCGAGGGCCTGCCGACGATTCTCGCGGGCTGTGACGCCGAAGTGGTGAGCGTCATGCAACGCGCCTTCAAGAAGCGCGGCATCGCGGTTCGTGCCGGCGTCACGGTCACCGGTCACACCCCGGGGAAGGGCGGCACCACGATCCAGGTCGAAGGCGGCGATGACGTGAAGGTCGACATGGTGGTGCTCTCGGTCGGTCGCCGCGCGCGCACCGAGGGACTGCTCGGCGAGGGAACCGGCGTAGAGATCAACGAGCGTGGTTTCGTCGTCGCCGACAGTTACCAGCGCACCGCCAACGCCAACGTCTTCGCGGTGGGCGACGTGGTCGCCAACTCGCCCCAGTTGGCGCACGTCGGATTCGCCGAGGCGATCGTCGCCATCAAGACGATCCTGGGCGAGCCGGTGGTGCCCGTCGACTACGACCGGGTCCCCTGGGCGATCTACTCGAACCCCGAGGTCGCGTTCTGCGGACTGACCGAGGCGGCCGCCAAGGAGAAGGGCTACGACGTCGTGGTGAAGAAGGACCCCTTCGGCGGCAACAGCCGCGCTCAGATCATCGGGGAAACCGACGGCGTCGTGAAGATCGTCGCCGAGAAGCGCGCCGACGGCACCGCCGGCCAGATCCTCGGCGTGCACATGGCGGGCCCCTGGGTCACCGAACAGCTCGGTGCTGGCTACTTCGCCGTGAACTGGGAGGCGACCGCCGAAGAAGCGGCCGCCCTGATCCAGCCGCACCCGTCGCTGTCCGAGACGTTCGGTGAGACGCTGCTCGCCCTCGCCGGACGAGGGCTGCACGTTGGCTGACGTCACGCTGCCCTCGCTGGGTGAGTCGGTCACCGAAGGGATCATCACCCAATGGTTCAAGAAGGTGGGGGACGCGGTCGCGCGCGACGAGCCGCTCTTTGAGGTCTCGACCGACAAGGTGGACTCCGAGATGCCGTCGCCGGCGGCCGGTGTGCTGACCCAGATACTGGCCGAAGAGGGCGACACCGTCCAGACCGGCGCGCGCGTCGCGGTGATCGACGAGAACGCCGTGGCCGGTGCCGCACGGGCGCCCGCGAGCGGCCCGGCGGCCACCGCGACGACGACGGCTCCGGCGCCCACGCCCCCGCCGGTCGCGCCCTGGCCGAGTGACGTCACGCTGAACGGCGTCGTCGTGTCGCCGGTCGTTCGGCGCATACTGGCCGACGGCGGCGTGGAGCCAGCGACGATTCGTGGCTCGGGCCCGGGAGGGGCCATCACGCGACGCGACGCTGAACGGGCCGTCGCCAACGGCCCGACCGACGAAGTCGTGGTTCCGCTGTCGAACGGCCGACGTCGCATGGGCCAGCACATGGCGCTGTCGATCCAGAGCACGCCGCACGGCTTTGTCGCGATCGAAGTCGATGGCGCCATCTTCGAAGAGCTCGAGTCGCTCGGTCGAAAGACCCGCGACGGAGTCGCTATCACCGACGAGATGGTGGTGGGGCTCGCCGCCGTTCGCGCCCTCGGCGAATACGAGTACCTGAATGCGACGTTCGCCGGCGATGAGCTCGTCGTGCACCGCACCGTCAACCTCGGCTTCACGCGAGTGGTCGTCGATGACGGCATGCTCGTGCCCGTCGTGCACGCCGCCGCCGGTCTGACGCTGCGCGCGTTGGCGCGCCGGGTCAGCGAGTTGGGCGAGCGCGTGGTGTCGCACCATCTCACCGCTGACGACCTCATGGGCGGGACGTTCACGATCGTCGGCGCACCGAGCGAGCACACTCTGTGGACCGAGGCCATCATCATCCAGCCCCAGGTCGCGGTGCTCTCGATCGGCGCGGTTCGCCAGGTGCCGGTCGTGGTGATCAGCAACGGCGAGCCGACCATCGCCATAGGCCGACGGCTCGTGCTCGGTCTCTCGTTCGACCACCGCGTCTGCGAGCCGGTGGCGGCCACTGGCTACCTGGAGCGGGTGGGCGAACTGCTCGCGGGACTGGACTTGGAGAGCGAGCACTAGATGTTGCGCCGGCGCCACCTGGGCAGGATCAGCTTCGCCGAGGCCAATGACTTCCAACGGGCGCTGGCGGATTCGCGCGATGACTACGTCTTGTTGTTCGAGCATCCGCCGACCTACACGCGCGGCATCCGCACGCTCGACGAGCACTTCCTGGTTCCCCCCGAATCGCTCGACGCCGTGGTGATCGACGCCGACCGCGGAGGCGACGTGACCTACCACGCCCCGGGCCAGGTGGTGGCGTGGGCCATCGTCACTGTGCCCGACGATCCCTCGGCCGGAAAGGCCCACGTCACGCGGCTCGAGGACGCCGTCATCGCGACCGTGCGCGGCGTCGACCCCGACGGGCGCCTCGGCCGGGTGGGGCGACTCGAGGGCTACCCCGGCGTCTGGGCCGACGTCGAGGGCCGTCCGTCGAAGATCGCCGCGGTCGGCGTACGGACCGAACGCAATGAGGCGGGCCTTCGTCGCACGTTGCACGGCGTCGCGCTGAACGTCGACGTCGATCTTGCGGGCTTCGCCGCGATCGTGCCCTGCGGCATTCCCGACAAGCCCGTGGCGTCGCTGCAGTCGCTCGGACTCGACGTCACGTCACTCGACGTGGAAGAGCGTCTCGGCGTCGAGCTCGAGGCGCGCCTGGGCGGCGACGCCCGCGTGGCGCGCGTGGATCGCAGCGCGTCGACGACCGGTGCGGAGCGGCCGCTGTTGCGGCGCCTGCGCAAGGCCGGGGTCGATCCCGACGCGGGCGTCCCGATCCGTTCGCGCAAGCCCGAGTGGCTGCGCGTCGAGGCGCACATGGGCAACGAGTTCCAGTCGTTGCGCACGCTCACCGAGGACCTGCGTCTCGTGACGGTCTGCGAAGAGGCGGGCTGTCCCAACATCTTCGAGTGCTGGGCCTCGGGTACCGCCACGTTCATGGTGAACGGCGAACGGTGCACGCGGGCCTGCGGCTTCTGCCTCATCGACACCCGCAAGCCCCTGGCGCTCGATCCGAGCGAACCCGGTCGCGTGGCCGAGGCGGTCGTCCGGCTCAAGCTGCGCCACGCGGTCGTGACCTGCGTGGCGCGCGACGACCTCGACGACGGCGGCGCCGGGGCCATTGCCGCGACGGTGCGCGCCATCCGCGAACGTTCGCCCGAGACGAACGTCGAGGTGCTGATCAGCGACCTCAAGGGCGACCCCGCGGCGCTGCAACTGATCATCGACTCGCGACCCGACGTCATGAACCACAACGTCGAGACCGTCGCCCGGCTGCAGCGGGCGGTGCGGCCGAGTGCGGGGTACCTGCGTTCACTGACCGTGCTGGCGCGCAGCGTCGCGGCGGGACTCACGACGAAGTCCGGCCTGATGGTCGGGCTCGGCGAGAGCGCCGACGAAGTGGAAGAGACGTTGGCCGATTTGGCCGCGGTCGGCGTCTCCATCGCCACGATCGGCCAGTACCTGCGCCCGAGCGAACAGCACCTGCCGGTGGCGCGTTGGTGGGAGCCGGCGGAGTTCGTGGACCTCGCCGAGCGGGGTCGCCGCCTGGGACTGGCCAACGTGCAGTCCTCGCCGCTCACCCGCTCGAGCTACCACGCCCGAGAGGCGTTGAGCGACGCCACGCCCGTGGCGGCGCCCGCTCGTCGCTGACGCCCAGCTCAACGACGAGCGGGCTGGACGCCGCAACTCTCCCGATCCGAACCGGTGCTGGACGAGTCGGGGGGATTCTGGTAGAACACGGTTGTTCCTCCTAATGAAGTTGCGTCACCATCAAGGCGTTGAAACGGGCCGCGCGTGCTGCTCGCCTAGCGAAGGGGAGTTGCGTTGATGACTCGAACTCGATTGTTCAATACCCATTCAAGAACCGCTGTCGCGGGAGCCGTCGCCGGGAGTGTGCTGGTGGTCTCGATGGGAGTGGCCGTGGCGAGCAGCGGGGCCTCGAGCACGTACGTGTCGGCGAGCCCCAGCGCGTTCTGCACGACGCTGCTCACCTTCCACGCCAAGGCGCCGACCGGGACCAACTACAAGTCCTACCGCGCGTGGGCGAAGACCTACCTGCCCTTCTGGAAGAAGTTGGCGTCCGAGGCCCCGAACAAAGCGACGAAGAAGGTCCTGGGCGAGCTGGTCACGATCGTCAAGTACGAGGCCAACGCGAAGAGTGAGGCGGCACTCGGGAAGTACATCTCGACCCACCAGACCCAATGGACCAACGGCTGGAAGGCGTTCAGCACGGCGGCGGTCTCGTGCGCCACGTCGATGTACTAGCGATCCCCGCCTTTGCGTAGTTCGACGATCAGTGCTGCGAGGGCACCGTTGGTTTTGCTGTGCCGATAATGTGACGTCACGCCGCTCAGGCGACGAAGTACTTGGCCATCGGGTGGTGGCAGATGATCGCGTCGGTGGTCTGCTCGGGGTGGAGCTGGAAGCCCTCGGAGACCACGACCCCGATGCGGTCGGCCCCCAAGAGTTCGGCGACCTTGGCGTTGTCCATGAGGTCCGGACAGGCCGGGTAGCCCCACGAGTAGCGGCCTCCGCGGTACTGCTGGCGGAAAAGCCCCGTGAGCGTCGGGCCGTCCTCCTCGGCGAATCCCAGCTCCTCGCGGATGCGCCGGTGCCAGAGTTCGGCGAGGGCCTCGGCCATTTCGACGCCGAGGCCGTGCAGCATCAGGTAGTCGCTGTAGCGGTTCTCGGCGAAGAGCTGCTGGCAGCGCTCTGAGATGCGCGACCCCATGGTCACCAGCATGAAGCTGGCGTAGTCGTGGTCGGGGCTGTCGACCGGGCGGAAGAAGTCCGCGATGCAGAGGAACGGCATCTGGTGCTGGCGCGGGAACGTGAAACGGGTCAGCTCGACGGTTCGGGTGTCGTCGCTGTAGACGATGAGGTCGTTGCCGTCGGAGGCGACGGGGAAGTGGCCCCACACCACCTGGGGGATCAGCAGGTCGTCCTCCTTGGCGATGGCGAGCTGCTCGCGCAGCGTCGCGCTGACGCGTTCCTTGAAGGCCGGGTCGTCCTCGCCCTCCTCGGGGCGAAAGCCCCACTGGTTGCGAAAGAGCGCCGTGAGATTCAGGTAGTCGCTGATCTCGTCGATCGACATGCCCTTGGCGACCCGACTCCCGAGGAACGGCGGGACGAAGATCGGGTTCTCCTGGTCGACCTCGGGGCTGCGCGCCGGCAGGCCCTCGGGGACCGGCTCTTGGCCGCGGAACCGGCGCTGGACGTTCTTCTCGGAGATCTCGCGGCCGTAGGTCGGCTCGTCCTCGCCGCGGCGCAGCTCGCCGAGATGGTCGAGCACCCGCAGCCCCTCGAAGGCGTCCTTGCCGTAGAAGACCCGGCCCTCGTAGATGGTGCGCAGGTCGCGTTCGACGTAGGTGCGCGTCAGCGCCGCGCCGCCGAGCAGCACGGGCACGCCGGACATGCCGCGCTCGTTCATCAGCTCGAGGTTCTCGCGCATGATGAGCGTGGACTTCACCAACAGCCCGCTCATGCCGAGCGCGTCGGCCTGGTGTTCCTCGACGGCGCTGATCATCTCGTTGATGCCGACCTTGATGCCGAGGTTGATGACCTCGTAGCCGTTGTTGGTGAGGATGATGTCGACCAGGTTCTTGCCAATGTCGTGCACGTCNNCCCTTCACGGTGGCGAGCACGACGCGGCCCCGTCCGCCCTGGTCGCTCTTCTCCATGAAGGGCTCGAGGTGGGACACGGCCGACTTCATCGTCTCGGCACTCTGCAGGACGAAGGGCAGTTGCATCTCGCCACTCGCGAACAGGTCGCCCACCTCGCGCATGCCGTCCAGCAAGATGTCGTTCACGATGTCGAGGGGCTTGGTGCCGCGGTTCATTGCCTCGTCGAGGTCGGCCTCGAGGCCGACGCGCACGCCGTCGATGATCCGTCGACGCAGCCGATCGTTGAGCGGCAGTTCGGCGAGCGAACTGGAGCTGATCGTCGTCGTGGTCGCCCCCTCGAAGAGCCCGAGCAGCACCGTCAGCGGGTCGTAGTCGTCGCTTCGCCGGTCGTAGATGAGGTCGAGGCAGACCCGTCGGGCCTCCTCGTCGACGCGCGCGAGCGGCAGGATCTTCGAGGCGTGCACGATCGCCGCGTCGAGGCCGGCCCGGGCGCACTCGTGCAGGTAGACGCTGTTGAGCACCTGGCGGGCGGCGGGGTTCAGTCCGAACGAGATGTTGGAGAGCCCGAGGATCGTGCGCACGCCCGGCAGCTCGGCCTTGATGCGCCGGATCGCCTCGATCGTCTCGATGCCGTCGCGGCGAGACTCGACCATGCCCGTCGAGAGCGGCAGGGCCAGGGGGTCGATGAAGATGTCCGTGGCGCTCAGTCCGTAGCGCGACACCGCGAGGTCGGTGATGTTCCTCGCCGCGCGGACCTTCCAGTCCGCGGTGCGGGCCTGACCCTCTTCGTCGATGCACGTCGCCACGACCGCCGCGCCGAACTCGGCCGCGAGGCGGAGAAAGCCGTCGAGGCGCGTGCCCGGTCCGTCGCCCTCTTCGAGGTTGACCGAGTTGAGGATGGCCTTGCCGCCGAGCCAGGTCAACGCCTGGCGTGCGACGGCGGTCTCGGTCGTGTCCACCATGATGGGTACCGACGACTGGGTGGCGAGGCGGCTCATGACCTCGTTCATGTCACTGACGCCGTCGGCGCCGGTGTAGTCGACGCAGACGTCGAGGATGTGCGCGCCCTCCTTGATCTGGTCGCGGCCGATGCCCACGCACGTGTCCCAGTCGCCCTCGAGCATCGCTTCACGGAACTTCTTGGAGCCGTTGGCATTGGTGCGCTCCCCGACGAGCAGCACCGACCGGTCCTGCTGGTACGGCGTGGCCGAGTAGATCGACGCCACGGCCGGCTCGAGGACCGGTGCGCGCTTGGCCGCCGCGAGCGGACGGACCGCCTCGATGACGCGCGCGAGGTGTTCGGGCGTGGCGCCACAGCAGCCGCCGACCACCTGCACGCCGTACTCGGTGACGAATCGGGCGAGGTGCTCGGCGAGCGCGTCGGGCGTGAGGTCGTAGTGCATCTTGCCGTCGACGACGCTCGGCAGGCCGGCGTTGGGCAGGCAGGAGATCGGCATGGGCGCGGTCTCGCTCAGTTGACGCAGCGGCTCGTACATCTCGACGGGTCCCGTCGCGCAGTTGAGCCCGATGACGTCGATGCCCAGCGGACTGAGCGCCGTGATCGCGGCCCCGATCTCGGTGCCGGGCAGCATGCGTCCGGTCAGCTCGATGGTGACCTGGGCCTGGATCGGCACGATGCGTCCGTGCCGGACCATGGCGCGGTGACAGGCGGCGATGGCGGCCTTGCCCGAGAGCAGGTCGAACATCGTCTCGACGACCAACAGGTCGACGCCGCCCTCCAGGAGTCCGTAGGCCAGCTCCTCGTAGCTCGCCGAGAGGTCGTCGTAGGAGATCTGGCCGAGCGTGGGGAACTTGGTGCCGGGTCCCATTGATCCGGCGACGAACCGCGGCGAGCCCGCACTCGCGTAACTGTCGGCGACCCGACGAGCGATGGTGGCCGAGGCGAGCGCGAGCTCGTGGGTGCGTTCGGCGATGCCGTACTCGGCCAGCACCACCGAGAACGTGCCGAAGGAGTCGGTCTCGATGACGTCCACTCCGACGTCGAGGAACGAGCGGTGCAGGGTCTCGATGGCGTCGGGCCGGGTGACGGTCAGAATCTCGTTGCAGCCCTCGAACGCGGCCCCCCCGAAGTCGTCGGCCGAGAGGTCCTGGAGCTGCAGGTTGGTCCCGGTCGCCCCGTCGTAGATGAGCACGCGCTCGGCGAGGGCCGCGAGGTAGGGGTCGCTCGCGCCGGGGCGGGCAAACGGTGGTCGGATCGTTGAGTTCATCGGATAGTCAGGCTACCCGTGGGGTCGCCACTCACTACGCTGACAGCGTGAAGATCTATACGCGCGACGGCGACGACGGCTCGACGGGGCTGTACTTCGGCGGGCGGGTCCAGAAGAGTTCGGACCCGATCGAAGTCAACGGCGCCGTGGACGAGGCGCAGTCCAGCCTGGGTTGGGCCCGCTCGCTCAGTGAGCCTTCGGGCCGGCTGAACGAACTGCTCATCACCATCGAACGTGATCTCTGGGTGCTGATGGCCGAGGTCGCGACGCTGCCGGCGAATCGCCACAAGCTCGGGCCCGGCAAGTCGCTCGTCACTGCCGAGATGGTGACCCGCCTCGAGACCGAGATCGACGCGCTGTCGGGTGACATCGAGATGCCCAAGGAGTTCGTCGTGCCCGGCGAGAACCAACTCTCGGCCGCCCTCGACGTGGCTCGCACGGTGGTGCGGCGCGCCGAGCGCATCGCGGTGGGGTACCCGCTCGAGGGCTCGTTCGTCGTGGCGTACCTCAACCGCCTGAGCGACCTCGTCTGGACCATGGCCCGCTGGGCCGAAGGCCCGAACCACCGTACCGCCCGCGTCCATTAACCAAAGGGGAACCCATGTCACGTACCGCCAGCGTTTCAACGCCCGTACAGGCGGTGACCGAGCCGGCCGTCGCCGTGCCGGTGATCTTTGACAACAACGAGGCGTTCGTGGCCGAGTCGGTGCCGAAGATCATGGGCGGCCACATGCTGCCGCGCTCGTTCTCCAAGGAGTGGTGCACCCAGCAGGGGCTGAAGGAGGAGCCGGGCAGCACGACGGTGGTTCGCTCGTTCGCCGGTCTCAACGTCATCCTGGTGACGGTGGGCTCGACGCTGAACGACCTCGACCACTACCGCCTCGCCGGCGCGGCCGCCGTGCGGTGCGCGGGTGACGGCAACGTGGCGTTCCTGCTGCCCACCGACGGACTCGACGAACCAGCGGACGTGACCCAGGCGCTCGTGGAGGGCGCGTTGCTGGCGTCGTACAACTTCAAGGGGGGCTCGCCGGACTCGACGTTCTTCGTGGTGCCGCTCGGCTCGCCGTTGCCGACGGTCGAGACCCACGACGAGGTGACCCGCGGCGTGGAGCGCGGCTCGATCGTCGCCGAGGGGGTCAACTGGGCCAAGCACCTCATCAACCTGCCGCCCGGCTCCATGGTGCCGAGGGAGTTGGCGAGAGAGGTGCTGGCGCGGCTCGAGCACGACCCGTCCATGCAGGTCGAGGCGTGGAACGAGGCGAAGATCAAGGAGGAGCGTCTCGGGGGACTCCTCGGCGTCGGACAGGGGTCGGCCCAGCCGACGCGCCTGGTCCACGCGACCTACGACCCCGATCCCGAGGCGAACCTTCCCCACGTGGCGCTCGTCGGCAAGGGCGTGACCTTCGACTCGGGGGGACTGTCGCTGAAGACCGGCGAGGGCATGATGGCGATGAAGACCGACATGACCGGCGCGGCGGTCGTGCTGGCGGCCATCTCCATCGCGAGCCGCCTGGGTCTCGGCGTGCGGGTGACGGCCTTCGCCCCGATGACCGAGAACCTGCCCGGAGAGAAGGCCGTCAAGCCCGGCGACGTCCTGACGATCCGAAACGGCATGACGATCGAGGTCCTCAACACCGACGCCGAGGGTCGACTGATCCTCGCTGACGGATTGAGCCTCGCCGTCGAAGCGAATCCCGACGCCATCGTCGACGTCGCGACCCTGACCGGGGCGCAGAAAGTCGCGCTCGGCGACGAGATCGGCGCGATGTACGCCTCGACCAACGAGCTGGCCACCTACTTCGAAGGCGCCAGTGCCCGCAGCGGCGAGCCCCTGTGGCGGATGCCGCTCTTCGCCGGTTACGAGACGGACATCGAGTCCGACGTCGCGGACATGAAGAACATCGGCAAGACCGGCAAGGCCGGCTCGATCTCGGCGGCGTTGACGTTGCAGCGATTCACCGACGGACGTCCGTGGGTGCACCTCGACATCGCCGGACCCGGCAGGTCCGAGGCGGTTCGCGGGTACGTCACGAAGGGCGCGACGGCGTTCGGCGCGCGGACCATCGTGGAGTTCCTCAGCGCGGTCGCGGCCGACGCGAGTACGACCTAGCCGTTGACCCGACGTACGCGCGCCCTGCGCGACGCCACATCACGACGCAGCGACGCCGACGCGGCGTCGTCGCCGTCGGATCGACCGATCAACACGGTGGCGAAGAGTTCCTCGTCGTCGGCTTCGGCCCAGGCGAGCACGGCCGCGTCGTAGCGGAAGTTCCCCCAGAGCGTGGCCTGCCAACCGCTCTCCTCGAGCAGCAGCAGCAGGGCCATCGTCGCCATGGCGGCGTCGGTGTGCCAGTAGGGCACCGGCCACGCGGAGCGCTCGTGCAGTCCCGCCCCGGCCTTGTCGGGCTCGGCGTACCGCTCGAGGTAGTCGCTCGGACGACAGGTCACGAGCACCGCCCCGCCCGCCCGGCTCAGCCCCGGGGCCCGGCGAGCACTGGCGCGCCACGCCGCGTCGGTCGCGACCTCGAAGTAGGCGGCGATGAGTTCGGGGCCGATGGTGTGCATCCTGATGCCCGCGCTGTTGCCCGCGGTCGGCGCCCAGAGCGCCTGGGCGCAGAGGTCGTCGAGCCAGTCGAGGTCAACCGGCGTACCATCGAAGGAGCGGACCATGCGCCGTTGCTCGAGCAGATCGTGAAGTTCCACGCGACGGGTCTAGCAGGTCGACTGGACTTGAATGTTGACTCTGCAGGTAAGATTTCTGCAACTTGAAGGAGCGACCTTGTCATCACCGCGAGAACTGCTGAACGCCGCCAAGGCCGAGATCCGTGAGATTGACCCGCACGAGGTGGCCGCGCGGCTCGACCACTACTACGTGCTCGACGTGCGAGAGCCCGACGAGCACGAGCAGGGAGCCGTGCCCGGCGCCATTCACGTCCCGCGCGGAAACCTCGAGTTCTCGATCGAAGGTCGCCTGCCGGACAAGAGCGTGCCGATCGCCGTCTACTGCGCCGGCGGTGTCCGTTCGGCCTTCGCCACCAAGACCCTCCAGGACCTCGGCTACACCGACGTCGTGTCGGTCGTCGGCGGCTTCAACAAGTGGAAGGACGAGGGTCTCGACTGGACGACGCCTCGCACGATGACCGCCGACCAGCGCATCCGCTACCACCGTCATCTGCTCCTGCCCGAAGTGGGCGAGAAGGGCCAGATGAGGTTGCTCGACTCCAAGGTGCTCCTGCTCGGCGCGGGCGGACTCGGTTCACCCGCGGCGCTCTACCTCGCGGCTGCCGGCGTGGGCACCATCGGCATCATCGACATGGACGTCGTCGACTCGTCGAACCTGCAGCGCCAGATCCTGCACAACCTCGAGCGCGTCGGCATGCGCAAGGTCGACAGTGCGCGCATGACGCTCGAGGCGATCAACCCCGATCTCAAGGTGAAGACCTACCACGAGCGTCTCGGCGCCGACAACATCCTGGACATCATCGACGGTTACGACGTGATCGTCGACGGCACCGACAACTTCCCGACCCGCTACCTCGTGAACGACGCGGCCCTGTTGAAGCGGATACCCGTCGTGCACGGTTCGATCTTCCGCTTCGAGGGTCAGATCACCGTCTTCAACCCCTACGTCGGGCCGTGCTACCGCTGCATGATTCCCGAGCCCCCGCCCGCGGAGCTGGCGCCGAGCTGCGCCGAGGCCGGCGTGCTGGGCGTGCTGCCCGGCATCATCGGATCGATCCAGGCCATCGAGGCGATCAAGTTCCTGCTCGAGCTGGGCGACCCGCTGGTGGGACGACTGTTGACCTACGACGCGCTGGACCAGAGTTTTCGCACCTTCAAGGTGCGTCGCGACCCGGCCTGCCCGGCCTGTGGCGAGAACGCGGGTCCGATCGTGATCGCCGAGTACGACGACCTCTGCATGCCCCACGCCGTGGTGAGCGCCTAGACCCTCACCACGATCGAGCCGGCGAAGCGGTCGTGCCAGGTCTGCCTTCGCTCGTTGAAGAGCGGGTAGAGAACGTCGATGAGCCCGATGATGGAGATGGTCACCGTCGAACCGGAGTTCCCAATCAGCCCCGGCGCGCTGTAGAGCGCGACGAGGCCCCAGCGCCGGATCGCTTGGGAGGTGGTGATGGCACCGCCGCTCAGCGCGTCGCGAACCTGGGTTCCGACCAATAGATTGCCGACGGTCCGACCGCTGGCCGAGGACAGCAGGAGAACCAGGTAGAGACCCTGGACGGCGACGCCGGCGATCTCGCCGGCGATGGTCCCGCCCACCGCATCGAAGACGGCGAACGCGACGAAGCTGGGAATGACCAGCACGAGATCGTCAATGATCGTCGCGCCGACACGGCGCCACCAACCGGCGAGGACCAAGCCCGTCGTCGCGTCGCCGCTGTCCACGCCGGCGGACGGGGCGCCACAGACCGTGCATTTCAAACCGTGGACTTCGGAGCCGCAAGCAGAGCAGTACATGGAACCATCTTGGTGCAGCGAAGCGCGCCGTGGTGACTCTTGCGCCAACAAGCTGAACTGTGCCGGAGAGATCGAAGGACGGTGGCGACGGGCGTCGGTCGACGTCATCCGTGCGCATCCGAGAGCCGACGGGTCAGGTCTGGTCGACTTGGCGTTCGATACGATGAGGCGACACTGAAGGGACGTCCATGACGATGGGTCAATCGATTTCCACCTGTTTGGGCAAGTACGCGGACTTCTCGGGGCGCGCGTCGCGAAGCGAGTACTGGTACTTCGTGCTCTTCTCCTACATCGTGGTGTTCGCCTTCGACGCGGCCCACCTCTCGGCGCTCTCGACGCTGGTCAGCCTCGGGCTGTTGCTTCCGACCCTGGGCGCCGGCGTTCGGCGTCTTCACGACACCGAACGATCGGGGTGGTGGATCCTCGTGCCGATCGCCAATCTGGTCTTCCTCGCCCAGCCGGGCACCTCGTCGGCCACCGCTGGCGCCTCGAGACGGCTGTCCTGTCCCAGCGGCCACGCGGTCTCCGTCGACGCCCGGTACTGCCGGACCTGTGGAAGTCACGTCTCGTCGTGACCGCGACTCCACGGAAGGCCCGCGCGACCTGACGCCATCGGCCCGCGCACCGGGACGTATGGCCCTTTCCAACGGCGAGGCTCTTTCGGTACGATGCGCAGGAGGAGGTGTGTACCGTGGGTAACTTTTTCAGGTTGGTGACCGCTGGCCCGTTGTTCTTCGTGAGTGCCTGGGTGACGATGCTGTTCGCCGGCATTGTCCACCGGGACGTTGGCATCCACCCGTTCGGCTACGTCACGTCGATGGTGGTTACCATCGGACTGTGGCTGGTCGTGGCCCCCGCGATCGGCGCGGTCGCCCGGAGTTCGAGTCACTGGGGCAGCGACCACTGAATCATCAGTGGTGCCGATTGTCGAACGCTGGGTCTTGCCGCCGAAGGTTGGTTCGCGCGGATGGTGACCCAGTCGATGTACCGAGGTATGTGATCGCCAGTCGATGGCGAGGAGGAGGCTGTTGACCATGGACATTCAGGAGTTGATGAACCGGGTGGCACAGAACCTCTCGGTCGGGCGTGCCTTCGGCACGGCCTACGAGAAGGGCGGGACGTTGGTGATCCCCGTGGCGTTCGTGGCCGGCGGAGGTGGCGGCGGCGAGGGCACGACCGTTCCTGGCTCCGACGCCCAGGAGAGCGAAGCGCCGTCAGGGGGTCACGCGCACCACGGCGAACCGTCGTCGGGTTCGGGCGGTGGATTCGGTGGCGTCGTCCTGCCAGTCGGTGCCTACGTCGTGAAGGACGAAAGCGTCCGCTGGATACCCGCCGTCAGCGTCAACATCGCGATACTCGCGGGTCTCAGCGTGGTCCGACTGCTGGTCCGCGCGCGTCGTCGCGCTCGCCGGCGTCATCACCGCGGCTAGCGAGCGTCACTGATCGATTCCGCTGCGCCTCTCCTGGAAGAGAGGCGCAGCGCTTCGCCGCGTCGCCGGTTGAAGGGTCCGAGTGTTCGTCGGCCGGCTTCGGTCGGTGTCGGGGCCAACGCCTAACCTTGCCTCGTGGCACCAGACGAACGCACGACCGACTCGGGCATCGAGATTCAGCCGGTCTACGGCGCGTCCGATCTGGAGGACTTCGATCCGGCTCGTCAACTCGGTGAACCCGGCTCGTTCCCCTACACGCGGGGGGTGCAGCCGTCGATGTACCGCGGACGCCTCTGGACGATGCGCCAGTACGCGGGCTTCGGGACCGCGGAGGCGACCAACGAACGGTTCAAGTTCCTCCTGGGCGCCGGTCAGACGGGCCTCTCGTGCGCGTTCGACCTGCCGACCCAGATGGGCTACGACGCCGACCACCCGCGCGCCGAAGGCGAGGTTGGCAAAGTCGGCGTCGCCATCTCGTCACTCGAGGACATGCGGCTGCTGCTGGCGGGTCTGCCGCTCGACGAGGTCACCACGTCGATGACCATCAACTCCACCGCGTCGACGCTGCTGCTGCTCTACCAGCTCGTGGGCGAGGAGCAGGGGGTTCGCGGGGATCAGCTTCGCGGCACCATCCAGAACGACATCTTGAAGGAGTACGTGGCGCGAGGCACGTACATCTACCCGCCGCGACCTTCGATGCGCCTCATCGTCGACACCTTCTCCTACTGCGCCAAGGAGATGCCGAACTGGAACACGATCTCGATCTCGGGCTACCACATCCGCGAAGCCGGCTCCACCGCGGTCCAGGAGGTCGCCTTCACGCTGGCCAACGGGATCGCCTACGTGGACGCCGCGCTGGCGGCGGGCCTCGCGCTCGACGACTTCGCACCGCGACTGAGCTTCTTCTTCAA
>PKYK01000019.1 GCA_003133665.1 Acidimicrobiaceae bacterium
AGGAAGTTCTGGGTGTAGCCCAGCGTGTTGTCGGGGTAGACGAATGGCATCCCGACCGAGAAGCGGTGGGCGGCGGCGGCCAACGTCGGCATCTTGGCGATGAGGCGCACCACCTGCTTGTGCAGGATTTCGGGGTCGTCGAGGATCTTCGCGTCCTTGTAGTACGTCGAAAGCGCGGCAATCGCCGACACCAACATGCCCATTGGGTGGGCGTCGTAGTTGAAACCCTCCAAGAAGCGTTTCCGCACGTTCTCGTGGATGTACGTGTGATACGTGACCTCACGCTCCCACTCGTCGGACTGGGCGGCGGTGGGCAGTTCGCCGTGATTCAGGAGGTAGGCCACCTCGAGGTACGTCGAGTGTTCAGCGAGTTGCTCAATCGGATAGCCGCGGTAGCGCAAGATGCCCGCGTCGCCGTCGAGGTAGGTGATGGCTGACTCGGCAGCCGCCGTCGCCATGAAGCCCGGGTCGTAGAACCACACTCCAGGGACTGCCTGCGAGAACTCCTTGGCCGCAATGCCACCATTCTCGATTGGAATCTCTCGGGTTTCACCGGTGCGATTGTCGATCACGGTAATGGACTGCGTCACAGTTCCTCATTTCAACCTAGGGGGCGCCCCTATCGTAGGCGACCAGCCAGTAGCCAGGAACTTCCTAGCCGTTTCCCGAGGGCGACAATACGACGTGATAGGTGCGGCTGCGGGTCATCTGGGGGGCACTCGGCGCGCCGGTAATCGAGATGGTCAACGTGGCCTTCTCACCGGCCGACGTGACCAACAGCTTCGGGATGAACGCGTACGACTGCAGCGGACCCAGGGTCGTCGTCATCCTCTGGGTCTGTCTCGGCAACGAGACGTTGCTGGGGGAAAAGGTCACCGTCACACTGACCGGCTGATCAACGAAGGCTCCGTTCGAGACGGCGATTCCAAGGTGCACGGTGCCTACCGGGGGAAGCAGCAACTCGCCCACCGGGGCCGGCAACGGGGCGGGGGAAACCGAGACTGCCGCGATGCCGATTCCTCTCGTGAGGGCGAGCGTCGCCGAACTCTCGAGAGGCGCCAGGCCGGTGGCGAGGTTCACGAGCGCATTCGAGGTACCGGTTGGGGCCAGTACGACGAGGCCGGGCTCTTTCACGAGCGACCAACGTGCCCGCCCCCACTGCTGATCGGTCGAGAGCAGCGACGCTATCGCTGACGACGGGGTCGGGCCGGTCGGGATCAGCGTTGTCCATGGCAAGCTCAGCGACTGCGCCACCGTATCGAGCACCACCTGGCAGTCAACGATGCGTTGCTCGGTCAGTTGAGCCAGCACGGCGTTGATGTTGTGGGCGAGCACCGGTCGTCGCAAGAGCGTGGCCTCGCTCGACAGAAGTGGAAGCTGCTGAGCAATCTGATGAAGGCGAGCCGCGAAGACTGGTCGGGTCAGTGACCGGCCATTCACCAAGAGGTAGGAGAGCCTCGAGTCAAGCGCACTCTCCTGGCCCAGCAGCATGTTTGCCATTTGGCCAAAACTGCGGTTTTCACTTCGCCGAAGACTCGTTGACGCATGGGCCGAACGGGTAACGTCGCGAGAGAACAGCAGCACCACCAGCGTGGCTACCAACGCGAGTATCAAAATGAGATTGTGTCGGCGCCGTTGAGCGCGAGTACGGGCCACGCCCTAAGAACTTAACTCACTACCGCAAAATCAATGCAGGGCGTGAATTCCTATTCGTCGTCGTACTCATCAAGATCAATGATCTCCGAGGCCCCTTCGAGGACCGGGCTCTCCGGACCGACGCCCCACCGGTCCTCATTCAATTTCACGGTCGTCTCATTGATTGAGGGGAGTCCCGGTATATCCTTGGCCCGTTGGACGCCGCCCAGCCGACGGATCCCCTGGGCGGAGACAATGAGTCGAGACTCGATGGACTTGACCATCTTGTTGTACGCCTCAACACTGTCGTCGAGCGATTTGCCCATCTTCACAATCGGTTCAGCGACCAGCCGGATCCGATCGAAGATCTTCTCGGCCAGAGTGAGAATCTCCTCCGCGTTGATCTTCGCCTCGTGCTGACGAAGCACCAGCGCTACGGACCACAACAACGACAGCAGATTGGTCGGACCGACGATGAGGACCCGCTCCTTCGCTGCGTAACTGTGCAAACCGGGATCCGCGTCAAACGCTGCGGTAATGGCGAAGTCGCTCGGCACGAAACAGACAACAAACTCGGGAGCCGGCGTTATGACCTCCCAGTAGGACTTCTCCTTCAGCGTCTTCACGTGGCCTCGCAACGCCAACGCATGAGCTTCGTAGTACATCCGACGCTGTTCAACATCATCGGCGCCGAGCGCGGCTTCGAACGCGTCAAAGGGGAACTTCGCGTCGATGGCGATGCTGGCGCCGTTGGGCATCTTCACCACGCAGTCCGGACGCAGGGAACGACCCGTGTCGTTCGTTCCCGTGACCTGCAGGTCGTAATCGATATTGCGGCGAAGGCCCGACGCCTCCATCACGTTCGCCAATTGCACTTCGCCCCAGTGGCCGCGTTGATCACCCCGACCCAGTAGCTGATTCAGTCGATGTGTTGCGTCCTGGGTCTTTTGCTGAGCGTCCAGCAACTCACTGGCCTTGTTCTTGACGTCGGAAAGTGCGCCGGTGTGCTCCCTGTTGAATTCGGCGAGGTTCTTCTTGTACTCGTCCAACAACGTCTCGAGTGGCTTCAACGTGAGGTTGAGCTTGGAGTCGCGCTCCTTTAGTACCTGCTCCTGGGATTGGTTGAACTGATCCACCGTTTGGGCCAGGACACGATTGGACATGTTCTCAAAGGTGACTTCCATGTTTCGAATTGCGTTCTCGTGCTCGGCCCGCTCGCGGGCCAGCCCCTCGTGAGCGAGAGCAAGCTGTGAGTCGCGAACGGCGAGTTCCTTCTCAGCCGTCGCTGCGACATCGCGCAGAGACTGCGATCGCTTCAGTGATATGGCCCAGGCCAGCAACGCGCCGAGCGCCAGGCCCACTAGGCCCCCCAGAACTGCCACCATTGAGATTCCCCTTCAGTCGGACAACCCCCACCCTAGAGAACCTGTGTAAGACGGCTGTAGCCTTAGCCCATGTACCGACTGTTTGGATCAGGCCACCAGCCCGCCGAGCAAGAAGACATTGACGATGGCCTCGCCCCCGAACTCCACCAGCAGATAGTGCGGGTCTTCGCCCTCGTAGGCGAAGCCATCGCCGAAGCGACGCACGCCCTCCTGGCGGGTGATCGAGAACTCGCCAAACGCGTCGTCGAGCAAGACATTGTCATCGACAACCTGGTGAACGAGATGGTCGCCACCGCTGAAGCCAAATTGCTGGACAGCGCCGCCAAGAGCGCCGAGTCGCGCCGAGTTCTGTTGACGCTGTTGCGCATCTTGCCCGAAGTGGAGCGCAATGGTGATCTCGCTGAGCACATCGCCCGGCGCGCCGCGCGCGGGCTCGGTGTCGAGATGTCGCCACGCAGCCGAGGTCTCGTTGAACGAATGGGCGAGGTCGCCTCGATGATCTGGCGCGAGGCGACCGACGTCATCGTCGACGGGAAGTTGGAGGCCGCGGGTGCCATAGAGGACATCGATGACGAGCTCGACGATCTTCATGTTTCGCTGACCGCCGAACTGACCTCGGGGTCGATGGCGCTTCCGGTTGCCGTCGAACTGGCACTGCTCGCTCGTTTCTACGAGCGGTTTGGTGACCACTGCGTCAATCTGGCCCGGCGTCAGGTCGGCCGCGACGGCGCGGACTAACGCAGTTCGAGCAGCGCTTCGGCGATCTGGACCGCGTTGAGAGCCGCGCCCTTGCGCAGGTTGTCGCCGCACAAGAACAGGGAGAGGCCATTGGCCACGGTCTCGGCGTGGCGGATGCGACCAACGTACGTGGGATCCTGCCCGGCGACGAGGCGCGGGGTCGGCAAGTCGTGCAGCACCACTCCCTTCGCGTGCGCCAGGATCGCGGTCGCTTCACTAGGTGAGAGCGGGCGTTCAAAGCCGGCCGTGATGGACAGGGAGTGTCCGGTGAAGACGGGCACCCGCACGCACGTCGCATCGACCAGGAGGTCGCTGATCTCGAGGATCTTGCGGCTCTCATCGCGCAACTTCTTCTCCTCACCCGTCTCGAGCGAGCCGTCATCAACGATGGAACCGGCCAACGGGACGACATTGTGGGCAATGGTCATCGGGAACTTGACGCCCGCCACCAGTGGCAGCGCCGAGCCGTCAAAGGTCAGTACCCGCACGTCGTGCTCGAGCGTGGACTCGAGTTGTCTCGCGAGTTCGTCGACGCCCTCGCGTCCCGCCCCGCTCACGGCCTGATACGTCGAAACGGTCATCGTGCGCAGGCCGGCTGCGAGGTGCAGGGGTTTCAGCACGGGCATCGCCGCCATCGTCGTGCAATTCGGATTCGCCACGATCCCCTTGGGGATGCTGCGAAGTGCGTGCGCGTTGACTTCGGGCACGACGAGGGGCACCTCGGGATCCATACGCCACGCTGACGAGTTGTCAATCACGATGGCCCCCGCGGCGGCCAGGCGCGGCGCGAGGTCCCTCGATGACGTGGCGCCCGACGAGGCCAGCGCGATCTCGATTCCGCTGAAGTCGGCGGTGGCGGCGTCTTCAACCTCAATCGGAACGCCGTACCAGTCCAAGGTTGACCCGGCCGAACGGGCCGAGCCGAAGAAACGGATCTCGTCGACGGGGAAGTTGCGCTCGCGCAAAATGGCCCGCATAACGGTGCCTACCTGACCCGTGGCACCAACAATTGCAACTCGCATGAGTGAAGTCTAGAACTAGGCCGCGTCGAGGCCGAAAGCCGTGTGCAGCGCACGGACCGCGTCATCGACTCGTTCCGCCCGCACCACGCACGAAATGCGGATCGAACTCGTCGAGATCATCTCGATATTGATGCCGTTCTCCGAGAGCGTCTCGAACATCAGGGCGGTCACGCCGGGGCTCGACTTCATGCCGGCGCCGATGATGGAGACGCGACCGATACTGTCGTCGCTCGTCACCTCGGCGGCGCCGATCTCATTCTTCACCTGATTGCAGGTTTCGCGCGCCGCGTCGAGGTCGGTCTTGGACACGGTGAACGAGATGTCGGTCATGCCCTTGGCGCTGGTGTTCTGGACGATCATGTCAACATTGATCCCCCGGTTCGCCAACTCGCGAAACAGCTGTGCGGCCACCCCAGGTCGGTCGGGCACGCCGCCAACGGTGACCTTGGCCTCCGACTTGTCATCGGTAACGGCCGAGACGACGGCTTCTTCCATTGTGGGGTCCTCCTCCACGATCCAGGTGCCTGGTTCCCAGGTGAAACTCGAACGAACGTGCAGCGGAACACCGTGTCGACGGGCGAACTCCACTGAACGAAGCATCAACACTCGCCCGCCCGTCGCGGCGATTTCCATCATCTCGTCAAACGACACCTTGGAGAGGCGCCGAGCCGTGGAGACGACGCGCGGATCCGCTGAGAAGACGCCGGTCACGTCGGTGTAGATCTCACAGACGTCGGCCTTCAACGCCGCGGCCAGGGCTACGGCGGTGACGTCCGAACCGCCCCGGCCCAAAGTGGTGATGTCCCTTTCGGTAGAGACGCCCTGGAAACCGGCGACCACGGGAACGAGCCCCGCGTCGAGCGCCTCGCGTATGCGGTCCGGGCGCATCTCCAGGATCTTGGCGCGGGTGTGATCGGTGTCGGTAATGATGCCGGCCTGGGACCCGGTAAACGACGAGGAACCGACGCCTCGGTCCGCGAGCGCCATGCACACGAGTGCCATCGAAATACGCTCACCGGCCGTGAGCAACATGTCCAATTCGCGAGGCGGACGAGTGGGTGAAACGTCGTCGGCGAGGCGAATGAGGTCGTCGGTGAACTTACCCATGGCCGACACGACGACGACGACGTCGTTGCCGGCTTCGCGAGTGCGCGCCACGTGGTCAGCGACCGCACGAATGCGCTCGGCGTCGCCAACCGAAGTGCCACCATACTTTTGAACGACCAGCGCCATGACCATAAAACTACTTGACCCTGTCGGAGGCCTTCCAACGGGCTACTAATGTCGCACCTATGGCTACAACCAAACGTGAACGTCAAAAGGCAGCTCGCCGCGAGAAAATGGAGCAGGTGCAGCGCGAGGCCAAGCGACGTCGGAACCTTCGCCGAGCCGTCATCGTGGCCATCGTGGCGGTGCTGGTAATCGGTTCGGCGGCGTTGTTGTTCTCCGGAAAATCGACGACCACCACCACTGCTGCTACCTCGTCAACGACTACTGCGGTCACGACCACGACCATCGCACCATCGGTCGCCCAAGCGAAGGCCAACGCCGTCGCGGTCGCGGCCGGCTGTCCGGCGTCAACGGCCGCGCGAGTCAACACCCTCACTTGGAAGTCGGCTCCGGCCATGACCATCAACAAGGCGAAGACCTACTACGCGCACTTCGTCACGACGGCCGGTTCTTTCGTCGTCAAGCTCGACGCGGCGACGGCGCCGATCACGGTCAACAACTTCGTCTTCCTGGCGCAGCACAAGTACTACAACTGCGTCATCTTCCACCGCGTCATCCCCGGCTTTGTCGTGCAGGGTGGAGACCCCACCGGCACCGGTTCGGGCGGCCCGGGCTACACGATCGCCGACGAGTTGCCGAAGGCCGCTAGCCCCACGTATCCGCTCGACTCACTCGCGATGGCCAACACCGGCAGCGCCAACTCCGGCGGGAGCCAGTTCTTCATCGTGACCGGCACATCGGGTGAACAGCTGCCCAACACCTACTCGCTCTTCGGCCAGGTCACCAGCGGCCAGAGCGTGGTGCGGGCGATCAACAATGCGGGAAGTACCGCCGGTGTGCCGCCCACCGTTACCCACCGAATGATCTCAGTGACTATCAGCGAGGCGTAAGCGACAATGACCGACCAAATCCCCAACCCCGACGGCACCAGCGAGAAGCGTCAGCACTTCGATTCGCCGCCGCCAATGATCATCGACCCGGCCAAGACCTACACCGCGACGATGGTGACATCGAAGGGCACGATGGAGATAGTCCTCGACGCGCTCGCCGCTCCGGTCACGGTGAACAGCTTCGTGTACCTGGCCCGCTGGCACTACTACGACGGCGTCATCTTTCACCGAATCATCCCGGGCTTCGTGCTGCAGGGTGGCGATCCCACCGGGACCGGAACCGGCGGACCGGGCTACCGCTTCAACGATGAGCTCCCCAAGGCTGGTCGGTACGAAATCGGTTCCCTGGCCATGGCCAACGCCGGCCCGAACACGAACGGCTCCCAGTTCTTCGTGATCTCCGGTCCCGACGGCGTGCGGTTGCCGCCGCTGTATGCGTTGTTCGGCAAAGTGGTCAAGGGTCTTGACGTCATCGCCTCGATCAACGACCTCGGCTCACCCTCGGGCACACCCCGCGAGCGCGTCGTCATCGAATCGGTGACGATCACCGAGGCCTAGAGGGTCACCACGTCGTGGCCACGGGTCACGACGACACCTTCGGGCCGCACGACCCGCCAACGACCACTGCGGAACTGCAACGCGCCGTTGCTTCCGAGCACGACCAGCACGACGTCGCCGGCGAGCAGCGATCGGGTCCGCCGCAGCTGCTCGTCGCTCGACGGCGGGCACAACACGACGCCTGAGCGATAGTTGAGACCGGTGGTCGGAGCACCGCCACGGGGATCGATCATGACCTCACCCAACACGGAGGCCACGCCACCGACCGCCACGAGCTGCGCCGCCGAGTTGATGGCGTCACCGACCGGTGAGTTTCGCCACACAGTTCGGGCGTGCAGCGGTGACCCGTCGCAGAGAACCACGAGATCGCACTGTGCGAGGCGATCGACGAAGTAGCCCTCGGCGTTCGAAGCCCGATCGGTCACCATGAGGGCCTCGACCCGAACGTCACGTCCACCAAACACGTCGGCGACCGCGACCGACGCTTCAGCCGCGCCGATGAAGGCGGCGGCGGTTGGAACGACGACGACGTCGGCGTCGACCGGCAGATCGATGAGGGCGAAGTCCGCCAGTGCGTCCTTCAGCGCCTCGAGCGATCCGACGGCCAACGTTGAGGTCTGCACCCGACGAGTCTGGCACTCGGGCTGCGCATTTACCGGACGGTAGTGTTCGCTGGATGAGCTTTCAGAAAGTTGGCGTACTCGGTTCGGGAATCATGGGCAGCGGCATCGCCGAGGTCGCCGCAGCCGCTGGTTCTCTCGTCATCGTGCGAAGTCGCTCCCAGGCGACCGCGGACGCCATGTTGGCGGGTCTGGAGAAATCGCTCGCCAAGCAGGTCGAGAAGGAGCAGCGGACGGCGGCCGAGGCCGAGGCGATCCGTTCACGCGTTTCGGCTACCACCAGCCTCGCCGACCTCGCGGACTGCGACCTCGTCATCGAATCGGTCGTCGAGGAGATCTCCGTGAAAAAGGCCATCTTCAACGAGCTCGACCGCGTGGTCCAGCATCACGCCATCCTCGCCACCAACACCTCGACGCTCTCGGTGATCGAACTCGCGATGGAGACGTCGCGCCCCGAACTGGTCTGCGGGGTGCATTTCTTCAACCCCGCCCCCGCCATGTCGCTCGTGGAGATCGTGCGACCGCTGTGCGCGAGCGACGAGACGATCGAGACCGTTACCGCCTTCGCGCGGGCCTGCGGCAAGGAGCCCGTCGTGGTGAAGGACCAGGCTGGATTCGTTGTCAACGCCCTCCTCTTTCCGTACCTCAACAACGCCATTCGACTCCTCGAGCAGGGCGTCGCCTCGAAGGAAGGGATCGACGTGGCGATGAAGGGCGGCTGCGGATTCCCGATGGGTCCGTTCGCGCTGCTCGACCTCGTCGGGCTCGACACGTCACTCGCGATTCTCGACGCTCTCTACGCCGAGTTCGCCGACCCCAACTTCGCTCCGGTACCCCTGCTGCGTCGAATGGTCAGTGCGGGTCTGCTCGGCCGCAAATCGGGCAGCGGCTTCTACGACTACCGTCGATAAGGAGACCAACGACAGGGAGGGCAATGACTGAACGCTCAAAGCCGTGGGTGATGCGGACCTATTCGGGCCACTCCACCGCCGTGAAGTCCAACGAGCTCTACCGGAACAATCTGGCGAAGGGCCAGACCGGTCTCTCCATCGCCTTCGACCTGCCGACCCAGACCGGTTACGACCCCGACGACCCCGTTGCCGCGGGTGAGGTCGGCAAGGTCGGCGTGCCCGTCGCCCACCTCGGTCACCTTCGCCAACTCTTCGACGGGATTCCCCTCGCCGAGATGAACACCTCGATGACCATCAACGCCACGGCCGCGTGGCTCTGGGGGCTCTACCTCGCGTTGGCGGAGGAACAGGGTGCGGACCTGCGCCAGTTGCAGGGCACGACCCAGAACGACATCGTGAAGGAGTACCTGAGCCGCGGTACGTACGTCTTTGCGCCTGAACCGTCGAAGCGACTCATCGTCGACATGGTCGCCTTCGGCATCACCCACGCGCCGAAGTGGAACCCCATCAACGTGTGCAGCTACCACCTCCAAGAGGCGGGCGCAACTCCGGTCCAGGAGATTGCCTACGCCCTGGCCACCGCCATCGACATTCTTGACGCCGTGCGCGACTCGGGCAAGATCGAACCCCAGCAGATGTCCCAGGTCGTCGGCCGCATTTCGTTCTTCGTCAACGCCGGCGTGCGATTCGTCGAAGAGATCGCCAAGATGCGGACGTTCACCGCGATGTGGGATGAGATCTGCCGCACACGCTACGGCGTCGACGACCCGTCACTTCGTCGGTTTCGCTACGGCGTGCAGGTGAACTCGCTCGGGCTGACCGAGCAACAGCCCGAGAACAACGTCCAACGCATCGTTCTCGAGATGCTGGGTGTCACGCTTTCGGCTGATGCGCGAGCGCGGGCCCTCCAACTCCCCGCGTGGAACGAAGCACTGGGGCTCCCGCGCCCCTGGGACCAGCAGTGGAGCCTGCGCATGCAGCAGGTGCTCGCCTACGAGAGCGATCTGCTGGAGTATCCCGACATCTTCGCCGGGTCCCAGGTGATGGACGCCAAGGTCCACGAACTCACCGTTGCGGCCGAGATCGAACTCGATGACGTCCTGAAACTGGGCGGCGCATTCGCCGCCATTGACGAGCTGAAGAGCCGCCTCGTCGCCAGTCAGGCCGAGCGCGTGGCCCGGATCGAGTCGGGTGCGCAGATCGTCGTCGGGGTCAATCGCTTCGTCGAGACGACCGAGTCGCCGCTGACGAGGGGGACGTCGCTCGAGTCCATAATGACGGTGGACCCCGCGGTAGAACGAGAGATGGTGGTCGACGTGACCTCGTGGCGTGCCCAGCGAAACGAAACGGCCGTCCGTGACGCGCTCCAGGAACTGACCCGAGTCGCCAAGAGCACGCAGCCGGGCGACAACATCATGGTGCCCACCATCGCCCTCGCCAAGGCGGGGGGTACGACGGGCGAATGGACCAATGCCCTGCGTGAGGTCTTTGGCGAGTACCGCGCCCCGACCGGCGTGCGAGCTGGCGTCAGCAGCCGGGGCGACCAGTTCGCCGCTCTCGTAGAGCGCTCCCGGGCCATTCGCGCTCGCCGCGGCACGCCGCCAAAGCTTCTGGTCGCCAAGCCGGGACTGGACGGACACTCCAACGGCGCCGAGCAGATCGCCGTTGCGGCCCGTGACGCCGGATTCGAGGTGGTCTACCAGGGGATTCGTCTCTCCCCCGAGGAGATCGTCGCCGCGGCGCGTGACGAGGACGTCGACATCGTTGGCATTTCGATTCTCTCCGGCTCTCATCTGACCCTGGTGCCGCGTGTCCTGAAGGGACTTCGCGACGCGGGAGTCGACGCCAAGGTCGTGGTCGGCGGCATCGTCCCCGACGAGGATGCGGCGGCGCTGCGTGGAGCCGGGGTGGCCGCGATCTACACCCCGAAGGACTTTTCGCTCGGGGCGATCATGAGCGATCTCCTCGGGCTCGTGGAGTCGGTCACACCGGACGGTGCGGGCGCCGGTTCGTAAAGGGGCCGCTGTTGAACCAGCGCCCGGAGAAACGCCAGACGGGCACCAGGTCCGGAACCAGAGGCACCTCGGCCCTGAGGATCTCCTCGGCGGCGGCGATGAGGGCCGCCATCTCTTCGGGCGGCAGCTCTGGACGAGGCGGCAGCCCGCAGCTCACAGGGGTACGTTCCCGTGCTTGCGCTTCGGCAGCTCCTCGCGCTTGCCGCGCAGAACATCGAGCGAGCGGCTCAGAATGCTGCGCGTCTCGGCCGGGTCGATGACGTCGTCGATGAAGCCCCGTTCGGCCGCGATGTAGGGGGTGGCGTAGCGCTCCTCGTACTCTTCGATCAGCGTCGCGCGAAGCGAATCAGGGTCATCGGAGTTGACCAGGTCACGACGATGAACGATCTCGACCGCACCCGACGCGCCCATGACGGCCAGCTCGGCGGTGGGCCAGGCGTAGGCCAGGTCCGCGCCGATCGACTTGGAGTTCATGACCACGTACGCCCCGCCGTACGCCTTTCGCGTAATGATCGAAATCCGCGGCACGGTCGCCTCGCAGAATGCGTACAGCAACTTCGCGCCGTGGCGAATGATGCCGCCGTACTCCTGATCCACCCCGGGCATGAAGCCGGGCACGTCGACGAACGTCACGATGGGGATGTTGAAGGCGTCGCACGTGCGCACGAAGCGTGCGGCCTTCTCGCTCGAATCGATGTCGAGCACTCCGGCCAGGATCTGCGGCTGGTTCGACACGAGCCCCACGGTGTAACCGTCGATGCGGGCGAAGCCGCAGGTGATCTGCTGGGCGTACGTCGCGTGGACTTCCATGTAGTCGCCGCCGTCCACGACCGACGTGATGACCTTCTTCATATCGTAGGGCTGGTTCGATGATGCCGGCAGGAGGTCGCGGAGGTTCTCGCAGCGTCGATCGGCGTCGTCACCGGAGAAGATGCGCGGCGGCTCTTCCATGTTGTTCGAGGGCAGGAACGACAAGAGGTACCGCACCTCGTCGAGCACGCTCTTCTCGTCCGGCAACACGAAGTTCGCCACACCCGATTTCGTGGCGTGGGTCTGGGCGCCACCAAGTTCTTCGAGGGTGACGTCTTCGCCAGTGACGGTCTTCACGACATCGGGACCGGTGATGAACATGTGACTGGTGTCCTTGACCATGAAGATGAAGTCGGTCAACGCGGGCGAGTAGACGGCCCCTCCCGCGCACGGACCCAGAATGACCGAGATTTGGGGCACGACCCCCGAGGCTTTCGCGTTGCGGTGAAAGATCCCGCCGTAGGCGTTGAGGGCGGCGACACCTTCTTGGATCCGCGCCCCCGCGCCGTCGTTCAGGCCGATGATGGGCAGACCCATCGTCGTGGCGAGGTCCATGATCTTGTGGATCTTCGCGCCGTGAGTCTCACCGAGTGCGCCGCCGAAGACGGTGAAGTCCTGGGAGTACACGGTGACCTTGCGGCCGTCGATCTTGCCGAAGCCGGTGATCACGCCGTCGGTGTAGGGGCGAGTGTCCTCGAGCCCCATGCCCGAGGCGCCGTGGCGGTTCAACATGTCGAGTTCCTGGAAGGAGTCCTCGTCGAGCAGATACTCAATGCGCTCGCGCGCGGTCATCTTGCCCTTGGCCTGATGCCGTTCAATCGCCTTCGCGCCACCCGCACTGCGGGCTTCCGCCTTACGAGCCTCGAGCTCGGCCAAACGGTCCGCCATTGAATGCTCCATGAAGAGCAAGGCTACCCAAGTCGCACACGACCTGTCTTGGTCGCACGCGTCGTGAAGGCTCGCAACCGTCATTCGACCGACGATCGCTGGCGTTACCCGTAAGTAGGCACCGTCAGCTTCCCCGCGAAGCCGGAACGTTGTTGTTCTCCCACTCGGGGACCTCGACGAGTTCGATCAACGTGCCAAACGACGTCTTGGGATGCACGAACGCCACCGTGGTGCCACGCGAACCCGGTCGCGGGGCTTCATCGATGACCCGACCCCCCGACGCCTTCACCGCAGCGAGCGCTTCGGCGCAGTTCGCCACTCGGTAGCCGACGTGATGGAGGCCCTCGCCGCGCTTCTCGAGGTACTTGGCAATCGGTGAATCTTCCCTCGTGGGCGTCAGTAATTGGATGTAGGAATCGGCCACGCGCAAGAGGGCCTCGGCCACGCCGTCGGACTCCACGACTTCACGGTGCTCGACCGTGGCGCCGAAGACGTCCCGGTACCACGCGATTGCGGCGTCGAGGTCGTTCACGGCGATGGCCACGTGGTCAATCTCGCTCAGCAACGACTCCATGACTACTCCTTGTCGTGGCGACGGAAGATGGAGAGGCGATTCTCCCCCACCCGGGCCCGCAGTTCGGTGTTGGCAACCCCGAGCCCCTCGGCGGGGGCCGCACACAAGACGCCGATCTTCCCTTCGTGGCGGTTGTGGTGGACTTCGTACGTCGCTTCACCAACCTGTTCGAGGGGGAAGACGGCCGACAGGGGCGGTACGACCTTGCCGTCGATAATCGCCTGATTCGCGGACCAGGCCTCGCGGTAGTTCGAGAAGTGCGAGCCCTTGATGGTCTTCAGCTTCATCCACAGGTGGCGGTTGTCGTACTCGATCATGTAGCCACTCGTTGCCGCACAGGTCACAATCGTGCCGCCCCGCTTCGCAACGAAGACGCTCGCGCCCATGGTGGAACGACCCGGGTGCTCGAAGACGATGTCGGGATCGTCGCCAACCAGCGCGCGGATATCCTTGCCGAGTCGCCGCCACTCGGACTCGTCCTGGGTGTGCTCGTCCTTCCAGAACTGGTAGTTCTTCTCACGACGGTCAATCACGTATTCGCAGCCGAGTTCGCGCAGAGTCTCCACTTTGTTCGCACTTGACACGACGCCGATGGGCGTGCCGCCCGAGTTCAGGACGTGCTGCACCGCGAACGATCCAATGCCACCGGACGCCCCCCAGATCAGCACCTTGTCCCCCTGGGTAACCGGAGCACCATTGCGCGAGACCAACATGCGGTAGGCCGTCGAGTTGCACAGCGCGTTCACCGCCGCCTCCTCCCACGTCAGGTGCGTGGGCTTGGGCATCAGCTGATTGGCCTTGACGACCGAGATGTCGGCGAGCCCGCCGAAGTTCGTCTCGAAGCCCCAAATCCGCTGATTGTTCGCGAGCATTGAATCGTCGTGACTCGTAGGGTCCTGATCATCGACGTAGTTGCAGTGAACCGTAACCTCGTCACCGATCTTCCAGCTGCGCACCGCCGAACCCGCACGAAGGATTACGCCCGCGGCATCCGAGCCCACGATGTGGTGGTCGAGCGCGTGTCGTCGTCCCCAGTAGGACTCTTTGCCAAGTCGGTCCAAGAAACCGAACGTCGGCAGTGGTTCGAAGATGCTCGTCCACACGGTGTTGAAATTGATCGACGACGCCATCACCGCGATGAAGACTTCGTCCGGTGCGAGTTCAGGGAGCGGCACTTCGCCAACGTGCAGGCTGCGCCGGGGGTCCTTGTCACGACTGGCCATTCCGTCGAACATGTTCTGTTCGTCACGTCGAATGAACGCTGCCCGAGTCGTCGTCGGCATGGTCATTCCCGCCAGCGCTCCACCCGAAGCACCGGCGCGCACCGCGTCAAGAATCTCGCTCATCTGGGCGAGGTTAGTGGGCGGCGAGCCCGCCGGCACCCCCCGCGCGTCGATCCTCACTTCACCTCGTTGAGCGATTGACGCAAGCGTCTATTGTGACTTTAAGTTCTGAAGAGAGTCAGACGGAGGAGTCATCATGTCGCGCAGTGTCATCGTTGCTGGAACCCGGACCGCAATCGGCAAGCTCTCGGGCATCTTTGCGTCACTCAGCGCACAAGATCTCGGAGGCGCCGCGATCAGGGGCGTGCTGGAGAGGACCGGCGTTGACCCCGCCAGCGTGGACCTGGTGCTGATGGGTCAGGTGATCCAAGCCGGTCAAGGTCAGATCACCGCGCGCCAGGCCGCCGTGAAGGGCGGCATCCCCCTGAGCGTGCACGCCACCACCATCAACAAGGTCTGTCTCTCGGGGCTCCAGACGATCTACTTGGCGGACCTCATGATTCGAGGCGGTGAAGCCGACATCGTCATCGCCGGCGGCATGGAGTCGATGACCAACGCGCCCTATCTCCTGCCCGGCGCCCGCGCGGGCTACCGCATCGGTGACCAGAAGGTCGTCGACTCCATGATGTTCGACGGACTCACCTGCGCCTTTGACCAGTGCGCCATGGGGCTGGCCACCGAGCGCCACAACGCCGGGCGAATCTCACGGTCGCGCCAGGACGAGTTCTCCGCACGCAGCCACCAGCTCGCGGCGGCGGCCATCGCCTCGGGCAGGTTCGCCGAAGAGATTGTCGGCGTCGCGGTTCCCCAGCGCAGGGGTGACCCCGTCGACGTCAGCACCGATGAGGGTGTGCGTGCTGAAACGACGGCCGAGTCCCTCGGCACCCTGCGCGGCGCCTTCGAAAAGGACGGCACGATTACCGCCGGCAACGCGTCGCAGATCTCCGACGGCGGCGCCGCGGTGCTCGTGATGTCGGCCGAACGCGCCGCCCAACTCGGACTCACGCCGATGGGCGAACTCGTGAGTTACGGCCAGGTCGCCGGGCCGGACACTTCGCTGCTGAGCCAACCGTCGCGCGCCATAGCTCGGGCCGCCGCCAAGGCCGGTCTGGACGTGAAGGGTTTCGACCTCTACGAGATCAACGAGGCGTTCGCCGCGGTTGGTCTGGCCTCGGCCGACGACCTCGGAATCGACGAGGAGAAACTCAACGTGAACGGTGGCGCCATCGCGCTCGGCCACCCCGTTGGCATGTCGGGCACCCGACTGGCGATCACCGCATTGACCGAACTGCACCGCCGTGGTGGCGGTGTCGCGGCGGTGGCCCTGTGCGGGGGCGGGGGCCAAGGCGACGCCGCCATTCTGCGAACGATCTAGGACGGCAGAAAGCTCGCCACGACCTCGTAGCGAAGAAGGCCCACGGGCTGATCATCGGGCAGTGCCAGCACGTACGCCCCACCGAGCGGGTAGTGCGCTTTTCGCAGCGAGTGCGGCAGCTCCATGGCGATCGTCAACATCAGTTCCATCACCGTGGGATTGTGCGCCACGACCAGCAGCGAGGTGGTGACCGGATCAATCGCCGCCAATTCGAGCAGAAGGTCCTCGGGCGAGACCTCCCGGCGGCCGTTGTAGATCAACTCACTGAACTCGCAAGCTGTGACGAAAGTTGTCTCGTCGAACGCGCAACGGAAGGTCTCCTTCGTGCGGGCAGCCGCACTGACGAGAGCCGTCGTCGGACCGTACTGACCGAGCGCCTGGTCATCACTCGCCCACGCTCGCAGCTCTTTGCATTGGCCCCGACCTCGGTGGCTCAGCCCGCGGTCGAAATCAGACCCACCGGGAGGTGCCGACGTCGATTCGGCGTGTCGCACAACGGTGAGGTATCGCACGTTCCCAGTCTGGCCGATGACGGTGGCCCCGCGGATAGACGGCGTCGTTTAGCGTTGGAGCATGCTCGCAACCCTGACCTACCTCCAAGCGATCGTCATGGGGCTCCTGCAAGGGGTCACCGAATTGTTCCCGGTCTCGAGCCTCGGCCACAGCGTCCTGGTGCCGGCCCTGCTCGGTTGGCACAACCTGGTGAGCAGCCAGTCGCAGACCGAGTCGTTCTTCCTCGCGTTCATCGTTGGCCTGCACGTGGGGACCGCGATCGGGCTCATCGTGTACTACCGCACAACGTGGCTGACGCTCTTTCGCGGGCTGGGCAAGCAGATGCGTGGGGTGACCGCCAACGGCACGCGTTCACTGTGGCAGCTGTCCAACCCCTCGATGGACCCCAACTACCGCCTGCTCTTCATTCTGGCGATCGGCACCGTGCCGGTGGGTATCGCGGGGGTTCTCCTCGAACACAAACTCCGGACCCTCTTTGCCAAGCCCCTCGCCGCCGCCATATTCCTCACTATCAACGGCGTCATCCTGCTGCTCGGTGAGCGGCTGCGGCGGTCCCGCGGACGCCACGTCGCCAAACAAGGTCTCGAGACGGTGAGCGCGAAGAAGGCGCTCGCCATTGGTTCCTCGCAGATCCTGGCGCTCTTCGCCGGGATCTCGCGCAGCGGTGCCGCGATGGTGGCCGGGCTGCTCGGCGGACTCGACCACGAAGAGGCCGCCAACTTCTCGTTCTTGTTGGCCACGCCGGTGATCCTGCTCGCCGGGGTCTACAAGCTTCCCGATCTGATGGGCACGCTCGGAAACGGCGTGCGGATGCAGACCGTGGTCGGTGCCCTCTTTGCGATGGTGGCCGCGTACGTCGCCGTGCGCTTCCTGACCAAGTGGTTCACCACCAAGACGCTGATCCCCTTCGGGGTCTACAGCCTCGTGGTGGGGCTGCTCTGCGTCGTGCGTTTCGCCTAGTCGCTCAGTACGCGACGGCCGTCGATCGCCCTTCCGAGCGTGAGGTCGTCGGCGAATTCCAAGTCGCCTCCGACGGGCAGTCCGCTCGCGGGCTGCGAAACCACCAGACCGGGCACCTGCAGCAATCTACTGAGGTACATGGCGGTCGCGTCGCCTTCGACGTTGGAGTTGAAGCAGAGGATGACTTCCTTGACCGGACCGTTCAAACGGCGCACGAGTTCTTGGATCCGCAGGCGATCCGGCGTCACCCCTTCGAGTGGATTCAAGACACCGTGCAGCACGTGATAGGTCCCGTGAAACGCCCCGGACCGCTCCACGGCCACGACGTCGGGCGGATTCTCTACGACGCAGATGACGGTCTGATCACGACGATCGTCGGCGCAGATCGGACAGAGGCCGCCCGTCTCGGCGATATTGCAGCACCGCTCGCAAAACGAGAGTCTCGTCTTCATCTCGCCAAGCGCCTGGGCGAGCCGGGCGACATCCTCACTGGGTTGGCGCATCAGCCAGAAAGCGATCCGCTGAGCCGACTTCGGCCCGACACCGGGGAAACGTCCCAGTTCATCGACGACCGCCTGGAGCGGTGGCGGGTAACTCACGAGATCTCCTCCGCCCCCGGGAACATCTCGGTGATCAGGTGATCGGCGACGGACTCGACCACCAGGACCGACTCGTCGCCGGCACTGCTCTCGTCAACCCCACTCTCGACGGGAACGCTCGGTCGAGTCGGGCGGGGCCTGGGCGCAGGGCTCGGCGTGCTCAAGGTCGCATCGACGGTCCACTCAACCTGCAGGGGCGTCTTGAACTCGTGGTCCAAGGCGCTGCGCAGTCCCTGCAGAATGGTCTCGGTGCTCCGGCGCATCTCTTCGCTGGGCACGGCGATGAGTAGCCGGTTCCCCTCGAGGGATCGCACCCGCGCGCTCTTCAGCAGCATCTGCGCCGAGCGAGACATCCGCGGGACCACCCTTTGTTCGAATCGTTCACGAACGTCGTCGTACGTGAGCGACGCTTCACCATCCGGGGTCGGGGTGGGAGGAGGCGGCTCGGGCAAGGGCGCCGCCGGCTTCTGGACCGGCGCGGCCGGCGCGGGCGCCGGCGCACCAATCGGTCGCAGCGCCGGTGCGGGGGGCGGCGTCGGCGTTGGCGCGCCCGCTCGGACACCGCCCCGCTCGAGCTTGGTCACCCGTTCGTCAAGGGCCTCGATCGAACTGTCGAGCTCGGGCTTGGTCAGTCGAACCAGCGCCACCTCCAGGGTGACGACCTTCTCGGGGGCGCTCTTCATCTCTCGCATCGCCCGCCCAACGGTCTCGAGAATGCGAACCGTGCGCGGCAGACCCAACTGCGAACCCCACGCGACCAGTCGTTCCCGGTCGGCGTCCACCGCGTCGGCGACCTCGGGGGCCACCTGCAGCAAGAAGACCTGGCGCACCTCGGCGGCGAAACTCTCGGCCAACTGCTCCGGGTCCCATCCCTCTCGGGTGAGAATCGCGAGCGAACGCAAGGCCCCCACCGCGTCAACGTGCACGAGCGCGTGAAAGAGGCCGTCGAACTCGGGCTGGGCTTCGCTCAACGATCCCGTCGCGAGCAACTGATCGAGCGCACTCAGCGCGTCGCGAGCCGATCCGCGACCCAGGCGAACGGCGGCGTCAATGGTCGCGTCGTCGGCGGCAAGACCGGCCGCCCCCTGGACGTCGTGCAGCAGAGAGCTCAGCGTCTCGCCGCCGATGAGGCGAAACTCGAGGTGCTGCGTGCGCGAGCGAATGGTGGGCAGCACCTTGTGGGGGTCGGTCGTGGCGAGCACGAAGATGACGTGCGGTGGCGGCTCCTCGAGGGTCTTGAGCAGTGCGACCGACGCGGCCTTCGAGAGCTGATGGACTTCGTCGAAGATGTAGACCTTCCAACGCCCGGGCGTGCCGTGCCAGGCGCCCGCGGTGATTTCGCGAATATCGTCGACGCCGTTGTTCGACGCCGCGTCGAGTTCGATGACGTCCAGGGACGATCCCCTCGTGATCGCGACACAGCTCGCGCACTTGTTGCAGGCGTCTCCGTCGACGGGGTGCTCGCAGTTGAGGGCCTTAGCGAGGATGCGGGCTGTCGTCGTCTTGCCCGTGCCGCGCGGTCCCGAGAACAGGTAGGCGTGGACGACGCGGTCGTTCTTCACCGCGCCCTGCAGAGCTCGAACAACGTGGTCCTGACCCCGCAGTTCGGCGAAACGGCCGGGTCGGAAACGACGATAGAGCGACGTCACGCCATCCAGCGAAGTTGGGGTCGGAATCGCATCAGCCATGCACGCATGCTAACGGTGGGGTGCAAGGTGCCGAGGTCCAAAGCGGCGGTCAGGCGATCCGTGGCACCCAACACAATCCGCTGAGAGCTGCTGGCTTCCACCCCTGACTCGGTTCACGAACGGTCGTCGCACGGGACCCGACCGTCGCTCTGAACCTCGGCGTAGAAAGGTTACCGTGCGGACCCCTCGTGCGGCTCGGGTAGCCTTGCGAGCCGGTATTCATTTCACTTAGTGAGTGCCGGAATTCGGGAGGAGTGCGAGAGCGGCCGAATCGCCACGATTGGAAATCGTGTGTAGGGCAACCTACCGTGGGTTCAAATCCCACCTCCTCCGCCAGGGGTCTCCACGAAAGTGGGGCCATCGTGTGGCGAAACTCCAAGGCGGGCGCCCATCGCAATCACCGAGCTGACGGCGCCAGTCAGCCGCTCGCGTGACTTGATCGCCCAACTTCGGGCTCTCAGATCGATGCCCGGTCACAGAGCCACCGGTCCTCGGACGCGACCTGGTCATGAAGGAACCCCATCTCCGCCAATCGCTACTGCGGCGGCCCGCTCCCCAGTGTCACCGTCGCACTGTGCGGATCGCCGATCTGATCGACCCATTTGAGAGTCACCTTGGCTCCAGGCGACATGGCCAGCAGCGCGTTCGTCAGCGCGGTCGCCGATGCCAGCGACTTTCCGTTGAGCTGCGTGACGACGTCGCCGTAGCCCAGCCCCTTCTTCTGGGCCGGGGATCCGGGCACGACGCCGACCACGAGCACGCCGGCGTGGAAGTTGCCATTCTGGACGTAGCCCGAATCCATCACGTGCAGCCCGAGGAAAGCGGTGGCCCCACGATGGACGTTGCCGGAGAAGTGGCCGGCATCGATCTGGCGGACGATCGCCATCGCCGCGCCCATCGGAATGGCGAAGCCCTTGTTCTCGCCGCTCATGAACTCGAATCCACTGGATGCGGCGGTGTTCAGGCCGACGACCTTGCCGGCGCTGCTGGCCAGTGGCCCTCCCGACATGCCGGCAACGAGCGCACAGTCCGTCTCGATGAGACCGTTCAACTGCTCGCTCCATCCGCCGCTCTCGTCGCTGGCGGTGATCGACGTGTTGAGCGCCGTCACCCGGCAACCGACTGATCTCGGGGTTCCACCGGCTCCACCGGCGTTGCCGATCGCGGTGACTTTCGCGCCGACCTTGACTGAAGTGGAGTTGCCGACGGGCGCGGTCCTCAACCCGGTGGCGCCCCTGAGACGCAGAACGGCAATGTCGTCAGCGACGTCGTAGCCGACCACGGTCGCGGTGTACGTGTGGCCGTTGTTGACGTCCTGCACCTTGATGGTCGTTGCCCCCCGAATGACATGGTTGTTCGTGAGCACTTCGCCGACGGGGGTGAGCACGACTCCCGTCCCCGCCGCAGCGGCATTCTGATATCCGAGGTTCGTGGTGACGTAAGCCAAGCCTGCACTTACTTTCGACATGGCGTTCGGCTCGGCGCTCGCCGACGGCGCGACGGCGCTCACGGCACTCACCATGACCACCGCGGCCGCCAGAGGGGCCGAGAGCCAAGCTCGGTCGCGGCTGCCGCTGCGATGGTTCATGTGGCACCCCCAGGCTTGGACCCACGGAGACCTCCTTGCGCTGCCCCGGTGGCTCGGCGGTCACCGGTCGAAGCCAGAGCAGACTGAGGAACTCACGGCTGAGTCTGTTTCACCGTGCGCGACGGTGGATAGGGCCTTACGTCCCAAAGGTGGATGGAACGTTGCGTCCACCGTTCTGACATGCCGCACCGCCCCCTCCACCCGCAATTGGCGAAGTCGGCGAGGCGATCACCGGCAACGGCGTACTCGAAATCCCAGTTTCTGGACCACGTAGGGCACTACGACTTCGCGGGGAGATTCGAACGTGGAGGTGGCCTCCATCAGCGCCGAATCGCCGGACGATCAGTCGAAGTCGTTCTTTCGCCCCTGGCGTACGTAATCGGTCGTGGACGCAATGTGCTCCTGGCTGTGGACGGCTTTCCCCTTGGACAGGTGGCCGAACATCTGGATGCCAAAGCCCCCGTCGAGATCATCCGTGATCCGCTTCTTCCACGGCCTGCGCACGATCTGGGTGGTAAGCCTGCGGATTGTTCGGGGCTGGGACATGATGTGGTCGGCGATCGTGTACGCGCGAGCGATCAGATCCGCTCGCGGCAGTACCTCGTTCACCATTCCGTACTCCAATGCGGTCTTCGCATCGATGGATTCACCCGTGAGCAGTGCGTACGCGGCGCGCTTGACCCCGAGCAGTTCCTGGAAGCAACTGTGGATGCCGTCGCCGGGCACCGAGCTGATGCCGTAGTGGAGGTCGAAGATCCTGGCGTCTTCGCTGCAGATGGTCAGGTCGCACATCAGCAGTACCTCTGAATGGAACCCGGAGCCGTTGAACACGCCGATGGTGGGAATCTCCAGATCGTTGATCAACGAACTGACGTTGATCCGCCCGTCCTTGAACGCGTGCTCGTACGCCCAGTATTCGAGATTCTCCTCCTCGATCTGGAATCCGTGGGGGTCCGAATCCATCATGAACTCATCGCCAGAGCCAGTCAGGATCAGCAGCTCATTCTGCGGATCGGCGCCGATTGTCTTGAGCAGTTGGCCCAGGGCGCGATGGTTCTGGACGTTCAGCTGGACGGGTCCGTTCAGCGTGTGAGCCTGCGCGAGCAGGACACCGTCCTCGCGGCGCTCGAGTTTGAAGAAGTCCTTGAAGACCTCTCGATAGTCTTCGAATTTCGGGGTCGGTATGAACTCTTGTAACGACATAGTTGTCGTCTCCTTTCGAGGGATCCTTCAAAATCCAAAACTAGCGTTGAAAGCCGCCGATCGAATTGAGTGATCGTGCCACGCAGGCGTGAACCACACGGCTTCTTGCGCGTCACACGATGAACGCGCAACCGTCGCGTCTCCGCCGACCGGCGTCGCGGCGAGAATGAGCCCATCGTCACAGTTGGTTCCGTTCAGCGCAGGTTGGGTGACTCGCCGGCGCGAGAATTGGACGAATTCGTTCCCGGCGAATTCAATGGAGACATATGCTCGTTGCGTTGGCCGCGTCGCTCGCAGCGCTGCGCCGACCCAGCCAGCGAACAGTCCACTCGGAGGAAACGTCATCAAGTCGATTCGACAGAAGAGATCGACCGGACAACGTCGGATCGACGGATCGCGGCCGTCTAGAGGAGAGAGTTCATAATGGCTGAACGAATTGGATTTCTGGGCCTTGGGACCATGGGCTCGGCGATGGCGGCGCGTTTGGTCCACGCTGGCTACGAAGTGGTCGTCTGGAACCGCTCTCGGGGTCACGTCGACGATCTCGTCGCGCTCGGAGCCGTGCGCGCAGAGTCCCCGGCTGACGTTCTCGCGACCGGCCGCGTCTTCTCGATGCTCGCCAACGAAGAAGTCGTTCGCCAGATCTTCACGCCCGAGTTGTTGGAGGCGGCGCCGGCGGCACTCGTCCACTTCAACATGGCAACGATCAGCGACCGGGCGGCCGTGGAGTTCGAATCGCTGCACCGTCAGCACGGCCGTGCCTACGTGAGTTCGCCCGTGATCGGTCGCCCGAACGTCGCAGCACGGGGCGAACTGACGATCCTGGTGGCCGGTGATCCGGCGTTGATCGACGCGTCAATGCCGATGCTGGAGGTGATGGGGCGGCGCGTCTGGAACTACGGCCCGTCACCGTCGGCCGCCAACGTGGTGAAGATCGCGGTGAATTACCTGATCATCCACGCACTCCAGGCCCTCGCCGAGTCAATCACGCTGCTGGAGCATCGCGATCTCGACACGCATCGGTTCGTCGAGATGATCAACGACAGCGTCTTTCCGGGAGCCGTCTACGGCGGCTACGGTCACGCGATCGCGGATCAGAAGTACACGCCGCCAGGGTTCAGCGCCACCCTCGGGCTGAAGGACCTCCTTCTTGCCATCAACGCGGCCAAGGACGCCGGCGTCGAGTTGCCCACCAGCGCAGTGCTGCGCGAGATCTTCGAGATCACCGCCCGCGAGGACGGCGACAACCTCGATTGGGCGGCCGTCGCAGAGGTCACGCGACGTCGGTCGTCACCAACCAATTAAGCGGGCAGGAAGTGGCCCCGCGCGACCGTGCGGTCCGCGACAGTTGCGGTCGGCAACCGTCCAGCCCTGACCCTGATCAAGATGGCCTCCATGGAGAACGGACGGACGCTGCTCCGAGGGCCGTATCGGCCAGACGTGAGAGCTTCTTCGCAACCAGACGCGAGCTTGAGGCCGCTCCCCAGGCCGATCGCGTCGTTCTGCCGCTGAGCGGCGAATCGGAAGGGCGACCCGCGTGAACACCCCGACCACCGTCCAGGACCTCTTCGCACTCTACGATGCCAAAGGCCAAGAACACTACGGCGAATTCGTCACCCAGACCGAACACGCCCTGCAGTGCGCGGCGCTCGCGAGGGCCTCGGGTGCGAGCGACGCGCTGATCGCCGCGGCGCTCCTTCACGACGTGGGTCACTTGGTGTCTGACGTGCAGGGGACCGATCGCTACAGGTTCGACGAGGACGACGACGGCCACGACGCGCTGGGCGCGCGCGTGCTTTCGCCGATCCTGGGAGCCGCCGTCGCCCAGCCCGTGGCCCTGCACGTCACCGCGAAGCGCTGGCGCTGCACTCGCGAGCCTTCGTACCACGAACAGCTCTCGCCGGCGTCCCGGGCAACCTTGAAGGCCCAGGGCGGGCTGCTGAGCGAAGAGGAGTGCCGACGATTTGAAGCGCACCCCGGCTTCGCCAATGCGCTGGCGCTGCGATCGTGGGACGACACCGCAAAAGTTGCCGGCCTGCTCGTCGGGGACCTCCGTGACTACGAAGAACTGGTCACCGGCCTGGCCGACGCTCGGTAACGAGCACGTCGCGCGCGCTGACTGACACGACGACCCGAGTGCCCAGCTCGAAGGCGTCGGCATCGCTGCTCCTGACGTCGGCCTTCACGGTGGCGCCGCCGATGCCAATTTCGAGACGCGTCGTCGCTCCGAGGAAGCTGATGTGCGTGACGAATCCGGGGCCGTCCGGGGCATTGCGCACCTCGACGTCTTCGGGACGCAGCAGGGCGTCAAGTGCACCACCGGGAATCGACGCGACGTCACCACGGATCCTCACCGTGCGACCGAACAACTCCACGCCGTCTCGAGCTCGCGTGACCTGAACCCGACTGGACACCCCGACGAACTCGGCGACGAAGGCCGTGCTCGGCTGGGCGTAGAGCGCCGAGGGCGTCGCGACTTGCTCAGCTCGACCGTGCGACATCACACACACCCGGTCGGCCATGGAAAGCGCCTCCTCCTGGTCGTGGGTGACGAACACCGTCGTGATTGCCAGGCGCTGCTGCAGCGAACGAATCTGATCGCGAAGTTCGGCGCGGACTTTGGCGTCGAGTGCGGACAGCGGCTCGTCGAGCAGCAAGACGCGCGGCTCGATCGCGAGGGCGCGGGCGAGGGCGACGCGCTGCTGCTGGCCGCCCGAGAGTTGATGGGGGTACTTGCCCGCGTGGACGCTCAATCCGACCAGCTCCAGGAGTTCGCCCGCCCGCGCACGACGTTGCGATGCTCGCTGGTGGCGAAGCTGCAGGCCGAACGCCACGTTGTCGCGGGCGGACATATTGGGGAACAGCGAGTAACTCTGGAAGACCATCCCCATGTCGCGACGCTGCGCCGCGACTGAGGAGACCTCGGCACCGTCAACGATGACCCGACCGGCGTCGACGTGCTCAAAACCCGCCAGCACCCGCAGCGCGGTCGTCTTGCCACAACCCGATGGTCCGAGGAGCGCCACGAACTCGCCCGGCGCGATGTCCAGCGAGAACCCGTCGAGGGCCTTGGTCGAGCCGAAGTGACGGACGAGCCCGTCGAGAACGACGGGAGCTCCACTACTCGGCGGCGCCAGCGGCGACGGCGTGGTTTGGTGGGTTTCGAGCATCATGTCAGGCGACTCCTTCGTCGTGACCTACGGGACTGGGATCGATCCAGAGAGACAATGAGCGTCAGCAGCAGCCACGTCGCAATCAGCGACAACATGGCCACCGCGGTCGAGACGTGCGCATTGGTCTGGGAGAAGTTGACGATCCACACCGGCATCGTCTCCCAGAGATCCAGACTCGCCATGGTGAACTCCCCGAGCACCAGCGCCACCGTGAGAACCGTCGCCGAGAGTATGGCGCTACGCAGATTCGGCACCAGAACCCGCCAGAGGGTGGACAGCCAGCCCGCCCCCAACGAGCGAGACGCTTCGACCAGGGTCTTCAAATCGAGGGCGTTGAGTCCGGCGTCGAGCGAACGGTAGACGAACGGCATGGCAAGGATCACGTACACCAGCGACAGCATGTACGGCGACGACTTCAGCCAGAGCGGCGACGCGTGCAGCACGCCGAGAATCAGCACGATGGGCGGGATGACGATCGGCAGGATCGTGATGACCTCCATCGCGCGCTTCAATCGGGGCAGCTTCAGATGCACGTAGATCACCGTCGGGACCATGAGGGCCATCGTAAGGACGGTCGTCACGATGGCCAGGCGCGCCGAGAGCCAGAAGGCGGCGCCGAGTCCGGGTTGGCTGGGGATGGCCCGGATCGGGGCGAGTGAGAAGTTGCCGTTGTTGTCCTGGAGAGAGAAGTGCAGGGCGGCGTAGATCGGAATCAGGAAATACGCGCCCGCCAACAACATGATGAGCCCGCGCCCCCAGCGGATCCGCCGCCGCGGGCCCGTGCTGAAGGGGGCCATGGGCGTCTCGGAACCCAAGAAGTTGTCGGCGACTACTGAAGCCATCGCGAGGATCTCCGCTGGAGCAGCGCGTACGCGAGTACGGACAGCAGCAGGATGACGATCATCCCGAAGCCCAGGGCGTAGCCGATGTTCTCCTGACCCGAGAGCACGTTGCCCTGAAGAAACGCACCGATTTGAATCGGCGTCAACGCAATGGTCCCCCCGGTGAGCGCCTCGGTGGTGGCGTACGCCGAGAACCCGCTGCCGAAGAGGAGGAACATGCTGCCGAGCACGGACGGCATCAGCACCGGCAGTCCGACGTGACGCCAGTAGCGCCACGAGGACGCGCCGAGATTCTCGGCGGCTTCGCGCCACGCCGGGCGAAGGCCGCCGAGCGCGGGCGTGATCACCAGCACCATGAGGGGCACCTGAAAGTACATGTACACCAGCGCCACGCCGGAGAGCTTGTAAAGGCTGAATCCGTGGTCCCAGGGGTTGAGGCCGATTCGCGCGAGCCACGACGTGACGAGACCTACCGCGCCGATCGTCGCGACGAACATGAAGGCCAGGTTGACGCCACCGAAATTCGCCAGGACGCCCGAAGCGCTCGCGACGCCGCGCCTCAACGACTCGAACTTGGAGGTCGCAATCGCGTAGGCCAGCGCGGTGCCGACGATGCCGGGAACGATCGACGTCACGAGGGCCAGTTTGAAGCTGGTCTCGAAGCCGAGCAGGTACTGGCCACCACTCGCGATCGTGCGGATGTTCTGAAAGGTGAGATGACCGGACTTCGTGCGAAAGGCGAGATTGACGATCACAATCGTCGGAATGCCGAGTCCCAGGAACACGTAGAGCAAGAAGGGAAGAACCGGTGCACCGGTTCGCAGGGATCGCGCCAGTGAAGGCGCCGACCAGCGCCCGCCTCCGACCGCACCACTGACGTCAGAAGGGGGAGGTCTGACGTCAGTGGTGAGCGTGTCGGAGCGTTGCACAGCGAACTATCTACGTCGCTAGCCCGCGCTGCCCGTGATCGCTGACGACCAGTTGGCCGCGACGACGGCCTTGGCTGCGGCGAGCTGAGCCAGCGTTGGGTAGTTGGTAGTGCCCTTGGGCGCTGGGGGAAGCGCGGCGAGGTACGTCTTGTCCACCGTGCCGTTCGCGGTCATCGTCGCCAACTCAACTGGTCGAGCCGAGCCCTTCAGCCACAAGTCCTGGCCGGCGACCGAGTACAGGTACTCCTCCCAGAGGCGAGCGGCTGCGGGGTGCGGAGCCGTCTTGCTGATGGCCTGGGTGTAGTAGGCCGCGTAGCTCGCGTCGGTCGGGATGTTCACCTTCCAGGTTGACACCGTTGACTGGATCGAGTTCTGCAGGTAGTCCCACCAGATCAAGATCGGCGTGGCCCCTGACGCAGCCGTGGCGGCACTGCCGCCCGGTACGTAGTTGCCGGCCTTGTTCAACTGCGAGAAGAAGTCAATACCCGGCTGAATGTTGCCGAATGAGCCACCGTCGGACAACGCCGCGGCGAAGACGGCCGAGAACGCGGCGGAGGCCTGCGTGGGGTCACCGTTGATGCCGACCTGGTTCTTGTACATTGGATTCAGCAGGGCCTTGAACGACGTCGGGCATGTCGCGACAATCTTGGTGTTGCAGCCAATGGCGACGTAGCCGCCATAGTCGTCAAACCAACGACCGTTCGGGTCCTTCAACGCCGACGGGATGGCACTCCACGTGGCGACCTTGTAGGGAGCCAGCAGGCCGAGGTTGGTGGTGGCGTAGCTGGTGCCGACGTCCAGCACGTCGGGAGCCTGCGGGCGACCCTTCTGCTGGAGCACCGCGTTGATCTCATCCTGGCTCGAACCGTCGGGATTGTACGAGTTGACCTTGATGTGGTACTTCTTGGAGAAGCTCGAGATGATCTCGCCGTAGTTCGCCCAGTTCGCGGGGAGCGTGATGACGTTCAGCGTGCCCTCCTTCTGGGCCGCCTTGATCAACGCGCTCATTCCGCCGCACGCCTGCGCCGACGTGGCCTTGGCACAGCTTCTCGTCGCCGCCATCGCCGAACCACCCGAAACCGCAACACCGAGTAGAACAGTGCTGGCGAGACCGGCGGCCAGTGACAACTTGAGTTTGTTTACAAACACGTGTTCTGCCTCCTAAATGTGAACTCACCACGATGGTGACCCGAGACGAAGGTACGAGGTCTTGGTAAGCGCTCTGTGACATCAGCACGCTGTTTTCGTGACAGTTGGATGGATTCTTGATGTACGCCTTCGACCACCGTCAACCGGCGGTGAGCGTCTCGAAGCTGAGCAGGTCGACCACCGAATCAATGACCACGTCGGCCCCGTGCTCGAGGAGCCGACGTTCGTCGTCAGTGCCGGTCAAGACGCCGACCCGCGAGCCGGCGCCGGCCCGTTGCCCCGCAACCATGTCCGAAGCGGTGTCGCCCACCGCCATGACCGAAGTGATCGCCGTCGCCCCTAGTCGAAGCGCGCACCACCACAGCATGTCCGGAGCCGGGCGGCCACGACCGGCGTCGGCTGGTGAAACGCGCGCGTCGAACAGATCCGACCAGCCGAGGATCTCGATCAACGATTCACGGGTGGCCGGCGAAAAACCCGTGGTCAACGCCACCTTGAATCCGAACGAACGCAAGGCCTCGACCGTGGCACGGGCACCGGGCACTTCGCCCACGCCGAGCTCCTGGGCGGCTTCAACGAAGTGCCCTTCGAAGGCGTCGTTCGCCGCTGCGGACTGGGCCGGAAAGAGTGCGGAGAACACGTCGATCTTCGACTGGCCCATCGTTTCTATGACGTAAGCCTCGGCCTGGGCGGCCCGTTCGCCCTCGACGCCGAGTCCGTCGATGGTGCGGCGAAACGCCTCCAACACGAGCCCGCTGTCGGTCATCGTGGTTCCGGCAAAGTCAAAACAGATCAGCTCGAATGGACTCACTGAAAACTCTCCTCGGCTATCGCGGGTGCCAACGTCATACCTCGTCCGCCCGCCCCCGTGACGGCGATGACGCCGGCGGCGATGTTCTTGCGGTAGTAGACGTCGTGCGGACCCGGATCGACCAGCTGATGGTAGACGCCGCTCCATCGGCGTTCGATCCGGGGGAAAGTCCATCCGATCAGGGATCGAGCGACGTCGACGATTCTGTCAATGGGTGCATCGGCGGTGTCGAAGTGACCGGCCTGATCGGGCTCGTGGGTGTCGCCGATGGTGAGTCCACCGTGAAGTCGTTGTTGGCAGAGCAACTGCATGGCGTACTGCGACGCCAGCGGATCCTGTGGCGCCAGGAGTTCGAGGGCGTCGCTTTGGAACGCCGGGTAGTAACGAAACGAGTCTCCGTTGGCCACCGAGGTCGTCAGCTCGCGCCCCAGGGGCTCGGTCTCGGCCATGAGCAGACGAACCTTGCGCAATGGCTCGCTCTCGAAGAGCTCCGCGGCGAAGCCGGTGAGCGTGGCCCCCAGGCACAGCACCACTCGATCACCGCCGTGATGGGTGCCGCGGTGATCGATTGCCACGTGGTCCTTCAGTCCCACCAACTCTCGCGCGGGCAAGTACTCGTAACGTCGAGTTCCCTCCATCCATAATCGGAGCGCCCCGAGAGCGGCCCGCGACTCCACTGCGGCGTCGCGCTCGCACAGCAAGCCCGCGAGGAACTCCCCCTCGAGCCCGGGGTTGCGACGGCGCACTTCCTCGGGCTGGAGCAACTCGAAGCCTCGAATCTGCGCGTCCGGACGGTTCATAGCCCGCGCGACTACCGCCAACTCTGGCTCGTTGGCGACGAGGGTCAGCGATCCGTTCGCGCGGAAACTCACGCCCGGAACCGCCGTGGCGACCTCTTCCCAAAGGTTCCGTGCCCGTAGCGCCAGTTCGAGCTCGCGGCCAGCGGCGCGTCCGCTCACCCACACCAATCCGAAGTTGCGGACCGACGCACCGTTGGGCGTCTGGTCTCGTTCCAGGTGCACGACGTCCGCGCCGCACTGGAGGGCGAAGAGCGCGTGCATCGTACCGAAGATGCCGCCGCCCACGATGACAACTCGCTGTCCCTGCAGGTCTTGCGCGGCATCGTCGAACACCACACCGAGAGTAGGGCGGCGACGTTGCCACTCAGTGACGAACGAGTGTCGGTCCCCCGAACTCTCCCCGACGCCAGGTCCCGGCCGAGCCCTGCCGATGGTCAGTCGCGTCGGCTGGCGAAGAAGTCCCGCAAGAGTTGCGCCGATGATTCGGCCAACACGTCGTACGTGATCGCGACTTCGTGCAGCAGGCGAGGATCGCGCAAGAGGTTGTACCGCGATCCCGCTGCCCCCGCCTTGTCGTCCATCGCCCCGATCACCAAGCGCGTCACGCGCGCGTTCAGCAACGCCCCCGCGCACATCACGCAAGGTTCCAGGGTGACGTAGGCGGTCACCTCGTCCATTCGCCACCCGGAACGTCGCGAAGCGGCGGCTCGCAACGCCACCACTTCGGCGTGGGCCATCGGGTCCTGATCGACTTCCCGGCGGTTCTCGCCGACGCCAATGACCACGCCGTTCTCGACGAGCACGCAGCCCACCGGGACATCGTCATGTCCGCTCGCCTGTAGGGCCGCGTCGAGGGCCAGGCGCATGAACACGACGTCGGACGTTCGATCGACCACGTTGCTCCTCTTTCGCTCACTCGAACTGTAAAGGATGTCGTGCCGGCCACCAACACGAGGAGCGCCAAGAACGCAGACCCAAAGGAACGCCATACTGCTGCGCTGTAGACTCGTCAACGGAGGGGTGCGAGAGCGGCCGAATCGGGCAGTCTCGAAAACTGCTGTGTCTACGGGCACCGTGGGTTCAAATCCCACCTCCTCCGCCAGGAAGAAACGGGCGACTTCGGTCGCCCGTTTCTTCGTCCCCGTGACATGTCCGCGCGCCGGAACTACGATGGTTTCGTCTGGCGACAGTCGGGCAACGTTCCAGAGGAGCATCATGGTTTCGTCACTCCAATCGTCAGTCGGTACCGAGCGCAAGGTGGTCACTGAGCTGCCCGGACCCAAGTCGCGCGAACTCCACGCGCGGCGCCAGGCCGTGGTGAGCGCGGGGCTCACCAACGGCTTCCCGATCTACATCGACCGGGCCGAAGGTGCCATTCTCCTGGACGTCGACGGCAACCAGATTCTCGACTTGGGCTCGGGCATCGCCGTCACCTCGATCGGTCATGCGGTCCCCGAACTCATCGACGCCGTCAGTGCACAGGTGGCTGCGTTCACCCACACGTGCTTCATGGTCACCCCCTACGAGAGTTACGTCCAGGTCTGCGAGGAGCTCGCCGCGCTCACCCCGGGTAACCACGCGAAGACCTCGGCGCTCTTCAACTCGGGATCGGAGGCCGTGGAGAACGCCGTCAAGATCGCACGCCTCGCGACCGGGCGTCAGGCCATCGTGGTCTTCGACCACGCGTACCACGGACGAACGAACCTGACCCTCGCGTTGACCGCGAAGAACATGCCCTACAAGGACCGCTTCGGTCCCTTCGCACCGGAGATCTACCGGGTCGCGATGAGCTACCCGTACCGTGACGGCCTGAGCGGTGCCGATGCGGCGGCGCGAGCAATCCAAGAGATCGAGTCCCAGGTCGGCGCCCACAACGTGGCCGCTCTGCTGATCGAGCCGATTCAGGGCGAAGGCGGATTCGTCGTCCCCGCCGAAGGGTTCCTGCCCGCCCTGTCGGAATGGACCACCAAGCATGGCGTGGTCTTCATCGCCGACGAGATTCAGAGTGGCTTCTGTCGAACCGGTGATTGGTTCGCCGTAGACCACGAAGGGGTCGTCCCCGACATGGTGACGACCGCGAAGGGCCTCGCCGGGGGGATGCCGCTCGCCGCCGTCACCGGACGCGCCGAGTTGATGAACGCGGTGCACGAAGGTGGTCTCGGCGGGACCTACGGCGGCAACCCCGTCGCCGCGGTCGCGGCGCTCGCCACGATCAAGACCCTCCGCGATCGCAATCTGGTCGCGCGCGCCCGCGAGCTGGGCGAGACCATCCTGGCGACGCTGCACTCGCTGCAACAAGACGTCGCCATCATCGGCGACGTTCGTGGTCGTGGTGCGATGATCGCCATGGAGCTCGTGCAGCCGGGAACGAAGGATCCCAATGCGGCTGCGGCCAAAGCCATCGTGACCTACTGCAACCAGCAGGGGGTGATCGCCCTGTCGTGTGGAACCTTCGGCAACGTCATCCGGCTCCTGCCGCCGCTGGCCATTACCGATGAGCAGTTGGCGGACGGACTGGCCGTCCTCGCCGCTGCCGTGCGCGCCGCCGGCTGATTCACCTCGTCACCGGGTAACCAACCAGGATCATCTCGACAACGGGTCGCCGCGGCGCCGACCTCGACGACGCCGTCACATCGGTCAATCCACGCGGAAAGTAACATCGTCAGAGCGGCGGATGTCGTGACGCAAGACCAAGGACACCATGAGCCGAGCACCGACGAGCCTGCGTAGACCGTGGCGGGCCGTCACGGGAGTCTTGGTGGCGGGACTGACCTTGGCCGGCTGTGGTACGGCCATTTCGGGAACGCACGTTCTCGGGTCCCCGTCGCGCAGCATTTCGGTGCCGTTGCGAGTCGTCGCGTGCACGGCGGCGAATTCCTGCGTCGCCGTGGGCACCTCGGGCTCGGACGTTGGACCTTCGTCCGTCGGCGAGTTCCGTCGGCCCAACGGCACGTGGGTCCCACTCAACGTTCCCGCGGCATTGTCGTCAGTGCTCGGCTCGGCGGCATGCTGGGCCAACGCGTGTCTCGTCGGCGGCACCCAGCCCGCAGGGGACCTGCTCTGGACCTACGACGCGTCGACGAAATCGATATCGCCGGCACCGACACCCCGGGGAGGCCTCGGAATCAGCGCACTGAGCTGCTATTCGGACCAGTCGTGCGCCGCGGTCGACTCCACGGGGATCGTCGGAGACTCCCGCCTTTCGTTCACCAGCGATGGAGGCGCCACGTGGACCTCCCCGCTCCCGATGAAGTGGTCCGCCAACGATTCCATCACGTCGCTGTCCTGCAGCGACGCCCTCGACTGCCTCGCGGCAGCGACCGGGCTTGACGGTCGCGCGCTCGTCGAGGTGACCCACGACGGCGGTGGCTCGTGGGCCGCCCGGACTCTCAGTGCTGACTGGAACTCCCTCTCGTCACTGACGTGTGTGGGGCTTCGCTGTGTGGGGCTCGCGTCGAGCGCCAACGGATCGTCGGTGGAGCGCACGCAGTCCTTCGGACGCGGGTGGAGCGCCATACCTCTGAACGCGAGGACGAACGCTCTCGCCTGCACGTCATTCACACTCTGCGTGCTGGTCGGTCAGACCAATGCACAGGCACCGTGGCTCGCGACGCTGCATCACCGGGCGGTGACGGTCGCTTCGCTCCGCTACGTCCCGTCACCACTCACGAGCGTGGCCTGCGGGACAAAAGTCTGCGCCGCCATCGCGGTGAGCACCGTGCTCGCCCTTCGTCCTTAACTCTTGAGCGCCGCCGCCAACAGGCCAGGCAGCTTCGCCCACGATGGCTTGGCCTCAAAGGCGAGGAGCTTGCGCATCACGACCCCCGCGTTGGCGTTCGTCGCGAACCACGCCGGAGCGGGTGAGGCGACGAAGGGACCGCGAACCACGGACTTTTGCGGACGGGCGAACAGGTACGCATTGCCGACGAAGCCGCAGCCGGACTGAATATCGGTGATGGCGTGTCCCGGGTAAGCCCCCCAGACGGTGCTCGAGAAGGCGAAACTCATGGCGTGCCACAGGTTCACGCCAATTGACCCGTAGCGAAGGTCCGCAACGGCCTGCTCTATCGCCGGCCCGGTCTCGGGGTCCTTCATCGTGCGTGGGTCGGCCAGCAACGTCATGGACAGGGTGCCCCACACCACGTCGTTGCAGAACGTCGTGGCCTTGCGCACAAAGTCCGCCGGCGAATCGGCATCCAACGCGGTCTCGCTCGTGAGCGCACAGAACGCTTCGACGTTCAGGCAGATGTCGTCGGGCTTCGTCGCATCAACGTTACGGATGATCGTCCACGGCATCTTGTCCCCGCTGCCGTCGCCGATCTCGTGCGCATCGGGGTGCGCCGCCAGGAATGACGCTCGGCGCTCATGGGCGCCCGGGTAGTAGGCCCGGCGCGTCGGGATCGTCGCGAAGACCGCCTCGAGCGCACTCAGGAACTCGTCGCGCTGCGCCCAGCCCGCATGGGTGACGATGACGCGCGGCGTGAGACAGTTGAAGCCCGCATTGTTCGCGATCATCGTCGCGACGTGCTTCGCCTGGTACTCGATCTCCTTCTTCGACCACTCGCCGGGCACTATCACGACGGGTGACACGTTGCCCAACTCACAGCTGACCGGCTTCGTCACGAGTGGCTCGTTCGCAGCCTTGCGGCGCTGGCCCTCGGGACCCGCGCCAAAGACAATGGCGTCGTGGGTCTTGTCCGATCCCGTGACGTGAATGTCGGTCACGCCCGGGTGGCTGGTGAGATAGGAACCGACCCGCGCCCCGCCACTCACAATGCGCAAGAACCCTTCGTCAATCAGCGCCCCCATCGCGCGGCTCCAGTACGGCACGAGATAGTCATTGACCGGGTTGGCCTTCAAAACCACGACCTTGCCCTCGGCGAACAGTTTCGTCAAGACATCGCGTGGCCCCAGTGAGGCGACGTTGCCCGCGCCGAGCACCAGCGAGACTCCCGCGTGCGCGTCGGGCGACTGGTAGGCCTGCGCCTGCGTGGCGTTCACCTCGGCTTCGGTGACTCCCGGCTCCATCCAGACTTCGCCCGTCATGCCGGCGTAGAGGATCTTGTCGAAGATCGTCGCGGGCAGAACTTGAATCGCGATCCGCTGCCCGGGCTTGTGGCGCACCGGGCCGGGGTACTGCGGGCGGCCCTTGGTGGCAAGGTCGAGCGTCGACTGGCGGAAGGCCTGCGCCATGCGCAGGAAGGTGCCGACCCCGCTGAAGAGCTCTTCGCCGCCCTCGGGGCTCCGGGGATCGTAACCCTTGGCAAGGCAGGCGGCGGCGTTCCACTCTTCGGCCACGGCGTACGTGTCACGGATGACCTGCGCGAGCAGTTCCGCGCGCTGTTGAGGCGTGGTCGCCGCCCAGACGTGCGTTCGGGCGGCCACGTCGGCAATGGCGTGGTCGAGCACCGACTGGTCGACCGCGATGTGGTCTTGCGACCCGGACGTGGGAGCGGCAGCTCCGCGTGACTGACTCATCAGTGTTCCTTCCCGCTGTTTGTATGGGAGGATAGTGCGGTGAGTCTCACGTCGCCCGGCTCCGCGCCACCCGGCTGGTACCCCGATCCGGGCGGACAACGTCAATGGCGGGTTTGGACCGGCACGCTCTGGTCTGAAATGACCCGTCCCTACGGCGAACCGATCGAGCCGACATCGCTGGTGGGCTCCCTGCCCCTCATCAACGCTCTCCATCGCCTGGTGCGCTACGGCATCGTGGCCACCTTCGGCGGGCTGGGGCTGGTCGTCAGCGTGCTTGCCCACTGGCCGGGAACGTCCCAGCCCACCGCAGCACTGGTGGCGGCCACACTGTGCGACACCGGTGCGGCTCTCGTGATCATTGGATCGGTCTGTTACGCATTTGCCGTTCGAGCCTTGGAAGGCCGGTGGACCGCCGTCGCCTTCGTGCCCGGGCTCAACATGTTGGCCGCCAGTGGTCTCGTGACGAGCCGCATCGGCGGTCGCTCGGCGCTTCGGCGAGTTGTTGCCGAGGCGGTTCTGCTCGGCCTGTTCATTGCGCAAAGTCATGCTCACCCCTGGTTGGGTGTCGCCCCCGCCCTCGTCGCCCTGGACCACGCGCGATGGACCCAGGCCCTCGTCGAACGACTCACCGGACGGGCGATCCCCCAGCCAGCCGCCCCTTAGGATGTCTGCGACGCGGGCGACCAGGCCCCCGTGCAGAGGAGAACACGATGGCGAATGAAGAGTGGGGGCCGCTCGCGGGTCTCATTGGAACGTGGGAGTCGGGCTACGACGGCCTCGACGTCTCGTACCACAACGACCTGGGCAAGATCGCCGAAACGCCGTTTCGTGAGAAGACAACGTTCAAGCCATTCGGGCCCGTCGACAACGGTGAGCAGTGTCTGTACGGTCTGGACTACCGAACCGCGGCCTATCGCGAAGGTGAGGACAGCCCCTTCCACACCGAGGTTGGATACTGGATGTGGGACGCGAACGCCAAACAGGTGATGCGCTGTTTCATGGTCCCGCGAGCCTCGACGCTCATTGCGGGCGGCTCCGTCGAGCCCGACGACACGACGTTCAAGTTGGAGGCGGTGCTCGGTTCGAACACGTACGGCATCTTGTCGAACAAGTTCCTGGACGAAGTCGCGAAGACCACGCGATTTGACGTGACCGTCACCGTCGAGGGCGACACGTTCTCCTACGACGAGACGACGGTCGTGGAGCACGTGAAGTTCCCGACCGTCATCATGCACACGGACCGCAATTCGCTCAGGCGAATCAGCTGGGACGCGTAAGCGCGATGTACGAATGGTCCGAGGAGCAACAGGCGATCACCGCGGTGGTTCGGCGATTCGTCGACGAGGAGATTCGCCCCCATATCGACGACCTCGAACACAACGGCGTTCCCCCGTATGGCATCTTGCGAAAGATGTTCGACGTCTTCGGACTCAAGGAGATGGCCAAGGAGAACTTCCAGCGCCAACTCGAGCGAAAGATCGCCGGTGATGAGCCGTCTCGCGAACGACGCGGTGGTTCGGATCAGGCAGCCCAGTTGATCTCGACGATTGAGCTCTGTCGGGTCAGTCCGGGACTCGTCACGTCACTGGGTGTCTCCACGGGACTCGCGGCCGGCACCATCAACAAGCTAGGCACCCCCGCGCAGATGCAGCGGTGGGGACTGGACCTCATGACGCTCGACAAGGTGGGTGCTTGGGCCATCACCGAGCCCGACTCGGGCTCGGACGCCCTCGGTGGAATGCGCACGAGCGCGAGGCGCGACGGTGACGAATACGTGCTGAACGGACAGAAGACCTGGATAACCAACGGTCCCTACGCCGACACCATCGTGCTCTACGCCAAGTTGGACGACGGCAGCGGCGATGAGATTCGCAATCGCAAGGTGCTGACCTTCGTGCTCGACAGGGGCATGCCTGGTCTCGAGCAAGCCAAGCCCATGCGAAAGATGGGCCAGCACGGTTCGCCAACGGGCGACGTCTTCCTCAGTGACGTGCGCGTGGGCCGCGACCGGCTCCTGGGCGAGACCGAAGAGCCCAAGGGGGGCGGCCGTCAGAGCGCCAAGGACAACTTCGTGGCCGAACGCGCCGGAGTGGCCGCGATGTCGCTCGGCATCATCGAAGAGTGCGTCAGACTCTCGATTGACTACGCCAAGCACCGCAAGCTCTGGGGCACCCCGATCGGCGACTTCCAGCTGATCCAACTCAAGCTCGCCCAGATGGAAGTCGCGCGCATCAACGTTCGCAACACGGTCTTCGCCCACGTTGAGCGTTCTGGCGCCGGCGCCGTGCCCACGTTGGCCGAAGCGTCGGCGATGAAGCTCTACGCCGCCCAGGCGGCGTGCCAGGTGGCTGACGACGCCATTCAGATCTTCGGTGGCAACGGCTACATCGCCGAGTACCGCGTCGAGCAGCTGAGCCGTGATGCCCGGGTCCTGCGGATCTACGCCGGCACGGACGAAATGCAGGTCGTCGCCATCGCGAAAGACCTCATGCGGTCCTAGTTGCCGACGTAGCGCTTATAGCCAGCGATCCAACTGGTCGCGAAGATCCGTTGGGCGGCCGCGAGCGAGACCGCGCCGGAGCAGACCAGCCGGTGCATCGCGTTCTCGAGCGCGTCCTTCCTTCCCGCGTTCCAAGTCGTCTTCCGGGGTTCGGGCCAGAGATTCTTCACCGACGTCGGACTCCCACCGACCTCGAGGGGTATCAGATGGTCCTCTTCGTAGTGTGACGCCATGGTGTCGCCACGCAGGTTGTAGCCAGTATCGAGTTGATGGAACTTCAGTTTTTCGGTGTAGGACTCGGGAGGGCGAATCGTGGCGGTGTAGCCCGAGACGCAGATTGTCGAGTGGATCGTCGCGAGGGTCACTCGAGGGTTGGTCGCCCCGGGCGTACTTATCGGATTCGGCAGACCCGGGTCCCGACCCGCGGCACCGACCGACGTCACCGAGCAGAAGCTGACCACGGCTGCCACCGCGAGGAATCGGACGAAATCCTTCACGCCAGCATTCTGCCAGTGATGGGTGACGTCATCGCGGCCGCTGCAGTTCATCGCGAAGCTCGTCGGCGACTCCTCGCCAACCCTTGTAGTCCTGCATCGACCCGGGAGCCTCGTCGAGCGCCCGCAGGAGATTGGCCGGAAAGTCGGCGTTGCGGTCGCACATCTCACGAAGCGAAGAAACGTAGGTGCGGATGGTGAAGACGATGGCGTTGGTCGTGCTCAGTTGTCGCAGGGTCTGGCGTTCAACCCGAAAGAACCACTGGCCCCGACTCCCTCGAGGGCCGGGTCGGGCAACGGCGGGTTGGTGGAGATCAGGACTGTCGAGCAAGGTCCAATTGAGACGCCAGAAGGAACGCTGTGGCCCGAGACGGTCGAAGAACGAGTTCGTCGGCTCAGCGAGGTGCTCATCGTAGAGCGGCACCGGTCGGTGAATGTCATCGAGGGAGGTGCCGATCTTGGTGGCCAGATTCCAACGCGAGGGGAAACAGACGCAGGCGGCCTGCAGGCGCCAGACGTCGTCGCGGACCAGTATGCAGAGATCCTCCTGCACGAGCCGACTGGCGGCCACGATCGGGTGCTCGTCGCGGTTGACGGCGTTGGGCAGCTCCGGGTGGTACGTGCGCAGCCAGCGCCGCACCTCCTCGAGCAATTCGAGGCTCGCGCGGTCGCCTTCGCCGCGTGTGGCAACGACCACTTCTGGCTGTCGGGCGAGCAGGGTCGTCTTCAAGGCGATCTCGTCGTCGCGACAACCGTCCACCTCCAGCCACTTCGCCTCTTGCAGCGGACGAAGACCCATCGCGAGGCGCCATCCGCGCTCATCGAGCGGAACGTAGGGCATCGGCTTGGCCATCTACCTCTCACCCCGACGCCGGCTCGTCAGCCACCAGAAGGCCAAGAGCGCCGTTGCCGGGACGGCCACAATCACCACCCGCGCCGCGGGCAGCGCCGAGCCTCGGTGCAGATTGACCACCGAGGTCGTCGTATCGAGCGACCAGAGCCCCGCCATGACCATATGGATACTCATACTTTCCCACCACCAACGATCGGTCGGCTACGAACCCTTCGACTCTTCTTGCGCCATCATCTTCTCCAGGCGGTCGACGATATCCGATATGGCCTGGTCCTGGGCAAGGAGATGCTTTTGAATCTCCTCCGCTTCCTTCAACACGGCCTCGGCATCTTTGTAGGTGTCCTCGGCGCGCTTGTCCGCGGCGGCAGCCTGGATGTTCTGCCCGACGATGATGATGGGCAGCAACACCAGTTGCAGGAAGCTGCTCGACATCCACACGACGACGAAGTACGTACCTTGCTTGATTGCCGAGGGCAGCGCGAAGAGGGCCAGAATCGTGAAGAGGTACGCGCACCACATGGTGCCCACGACCAGCGTGATCTTCAACCCGAATCGTGCGTTGAATCGCACGAAGAAGTTCCGGTGATTGATGCGGCGCAGGTCAGCGGTCTTGACCGGCGTGGTTGCTCTGAGCTCAGCCGCGCGAGGGTGGCGGACGTATTCGTAGATCTTGGCCATGACCGGATTCTCACACGCCCAAGCGCGCCACGCGCGGAACTAACCAATGACGCCAAAACCGCGTATGGCAATTCCTTGTGGAGTCTGGCTAGCCCTCCATGAGGTCTGGCGACGTCTCCATGCCCTTGCGCCAGACTGAGCGGGCCATGATCTTCGTGGTGTCGGCGCGGTCTCGGTACTTCACGGCAACGTCACGAATCTCCTCGAGCAGGCCCTCGGTCAGATAGGTCGGGTCGAGACCCAACGCCATGAACCGATCGCGGCTGACGTTGAGATCGTTCTCGACCGCTTCGCGGCGCGGGTTGGGAAGGTTGGCAATTGAAACGCCGGTCAACTTGGAGATCAATTCAGCGAGGTCGCGAACCCGGTACGTCTCGGTCACCTGGTTGAAGACCATGACCTTGTCACCGCGCTCTGGCGGATTCTCCAGGGCGATCTGAACGCAGCGCACCGTGTCACGGATGTGGATGAAGGCGCGCGTCTGGCCGCCGGTGCCGTGCACCGTGAGCGGGTGGCCGATCGCCGCCTGCATCAAGAAGCGATTCAGCACGGTGCCGTAGTCACCGTCGTAGTCGAAGCGGTTCACGAGTCGTTCGTCCAGCGCGGTCTGGGGCGTCTGGGTTCCCCAGACGATTCCCTGGTGGAGATCGGTGATACGCAGCTGGTCGTTCGCTGCGTAGAAGGCAAACAGCAGCTGGTCCAGCGTCTTGGTCAGGTGGTACACCGAACCGGGGTTCGCCGGGTGGAGGATCTCGCGGTCGATCTCACCGTCGGGTGTGTCAACCCTCACCGTGAGGTAACCCTCGGGAATCGGGGCCGAACCCGACCATCCATAACCGTAGACGCCCATGGTGCCCAGGTGCACCAAGGCGATATCGAGTCCGGTCGCGACAATGGCGGCGAGGACGTTGTGGGTTCCGCGCACGTTGTTGTCCACCGTGTAGCGCTTCGCGATGGTGTTGCGCATCGAATACGGGGCGGCACGCTGTTCTCCGAAGTGCACGAGGGCATCGGGGCGCTCGGCGCGAAGCAGCGCTTCGAAGCGGTCGTACTCCTCGGCGAGGTCCAGATGGACGAAGCCGATCTCCTTGCCCGTCAATTCCTTCCAGACGCGGATTCGCTCACCAATCGGGCGGATCGGGGTGAGGGAGTCGACTTCCAGCTCCAGGTCGATCTCGCGGCGGCTGAGGTTGTCGACAATCGTGACGTCGTGACCGGCGTCGGAGAGCTGCAGTGAAGTCGGCCAGCCACAGAATCCGTCGCCGCCTAGAACGAGTACTTTCACCGCATGCTCCTTTTACCCATGGGCCGCCAACATCCCGACACAAGGCAAAGTGACGTGAACGGGCAGCAACTAATCGCATAAGACCTTAGCATTGGGGCCAGAAATGGCCGGAATGAAGGCCTGGACGGCGTTGGGCACTCGGCCATGACCGGCAGCCCGCGACGAGGCGGAGCGAGCCCTCGCGTGCAGCCCCCCTAGTCGCCAAGCCCCGGCACCGACGGCTTCGGTCCGGCGTTGACGTTCCCGTAGCGATGATTCGTGACCGTCACGCTCTGCTCCATCAGCCAGCGAGGACCTTCAACGGCGCCCGACTGGGCCAACGGCCTCCGGTCGGTGGTGAGGCCACGGTCAAGGATCGCCACCACCGGAGGTACTTCGTCGCTCAGCCACCGCACTCTGGAGAATTGACCGCAGCGCTGCACGAGTTCGTCGACCGACTCAATGGCGACCCCTTCGACGCCATCGACCTCCTCGAGCGCGCTGAACGCGACCGTGGCCCCCGTGAGTGCGACGATTTCCCTCAGGTACCCGGCCTGCGCCGAGGTGAGCGTGGCGTCGATGCGAACGGCGACCGCTCGCAAGGTGTGACGATAGCGCTGAACGTTTCGCTCAACGGTGAGACCGGCTTGGTCTCGAGCGCGCGAACCGACGTCGGGCCACCATGACCGCAGTTCCATCACGGCCTGGGCAACGTCGCGCACCGACGACCACTGGCGCAGGCAGTTCACGTAGTTCGGGCCCCCCGCCTTGGCGGTCGGACCAACGTTGCTGCGCTTCCAACCGCCAAACGGCTGACGGTTCACCACCGCTCCCGTGATCCCGCGATTCACGTAGAGGTTCCCCGCCTCGGCCTGATCGATCCACCGCTGACACTCGGACTCGTCCAGCGAGTGAAGGCCGGCGGTGAGACCGTACCCGATCTGGTTTTGGCACAAGAGTGCGGCCTCGAGATCCGCCACCGGCATCAGGGCGAGCACCGGTCCAAACCATTCGTTCAGATGGCTCCACGATCCCGGTCGAACGCCGATTCTCACGCCGGGTCGCCACATGTAACCCGCGTCATCCAGAGGTTCCGGCTTCACGAGCCACGATTCGCCGGTGTCGAGTTGCGTCAACGCTCGTTGCAACGCGCCCTCGGCCGGACGGATGATGGGGCCGACCATCGTGGCGAAGTCGTGCGCCGGACCGACCCGCAGACTCTCCACCGCGTCGGTGAGTTGACGGACGAAGACGGGATCGTCGTAGATCGACTGGTCGACGATCGCCAGACTGGCGGCGCTGCACTTTTGACCGGCGTGACCGAACGCGGACTGCACGAGATCCTTCACCGCGAGGTCAATGTCGGCACAGGCGGTGATCACGAGCGCATTCTTGCCACTGGTCTCAGCCATCAGGTTGAGTTCAGGCTTCCACGACGTGAACAGTTCGGCCGTTTCGAACGAGCCGGTCAGGATGACGCCATCGACACCCTCGTGCGTCACGAGGTGGCGTCCGCAGTCGTCGTCGCGGGTGGGCACGAACTGGAGAACGTCTCGGGGGACGCCGCCGTCCCAGAAGTGTTGCGCCAACTCCCAGGCCGTGGCCACTGACTCGGGCGCCGGCTTCAGAATCACCGCATTGCCCGCCGCCAGCGCCGCGGCCACGCCGCCCGCCGGTATGGCGTAAGGGAAGTTCCACGGCGGCACCACCGTCACCACCCCGACCGGTGCCGAACCCTCGAAATCCGATCCGAGCGACGCGTAGAACCGGACAAAGTCGACCGCCTCACTGACTTCCGAGTCGGCTTCAGTAACGGTCTTGCCTGCGTCACGAGCCATGACGGCAATGGTCTTCGCGCGCCGCTTCTCCATTATCGCGGCCGACCGCTGCATTACTGCGCTTCGCTCGCCCGGTGGCAGCGCATTCCATGCGGGCCACGCGCACTGGGCGGTCGCCACCGCACGATCGATCACCTCGATGGTCGCGACCCCGTAGCGGTACCACGCCACTCCGTTGGAACTGGGGTCGCGACCCACTTCAAGGTCGGCGACCGCAACACCTGGCTGATCGATGAGATCACCGACGTGGAGATCGGTCCGTGCGCGGACGTTGGCGAGCTCTCGGGTGACGTCACGTACGTACGCCGGATCGGTCGGGTCGCCGTCACTGGCGTTGGCGAATGCCGCCGTTGATGGGCGCAGGGCCGGGTGACGTCGGGAGTCGCCGGCGATCCGGTGACGCTGCTCGACCGAGGCGAGGAAGCGCTCCTTCTGCTCGTCGAAGACCTCCGGGCTCCGCGAAATGGAGAACGCCGCTCTGAGGTAGTTCTCCTCGGAGGTGTTTTCGTCGAGGCGACGGACCAGATACGCAACCGCGGCCGCGAAGTCATCGCGGCGGGTCACCGGCGCGTAGAGCAGCACGGGCTGACCGCTCTTCACGATCGCCAGCGCTTCGGCGTTGGCCATTCCCTCGAGCATCTCGACGTCGAGTTGATCGGCGACGCCGCGCACCCGGGCGACGTCCAGTGCCCACGCGAGGTGAAAGAGATTGTGACTCGCGACGCCAATTCGGACTGCGTCGGCCCATTCGCCTCGCAAGCAGACGTCCAGGAGCCGGGCGTAGCTGGCGTCAACGTCGGCCTTGGTCTCGTAGGGTGCCGCGGTCCAACCGTGGAGTTCCGCTTCGGCGTGCTCCATCGCGAGATTGGCGCCCTTGACGAGTCGAATCTTGATGCGGCCACCGCTTCGCCGGAACCGATCGCGCGCCCACGCCAGCAACTCGTCGAGGGCCGCGTGCGAATCCGGTAGGTACGCCTGCAGTACGATGCCGGCCGACACCGACGCGAACTCGGACTCCGACAAGACCATTTGGAATGCCGCAACGGTGAGACGTAAGTCGCGGTACTCCTCCATGTCGAGATTGACAAACGTTCCGTGCCGCTCCGCCTCGCGAAAGAGGATACGAAGTCTCTCTGCGACGCGGCGGAGGGATCCCTCAAAATCGATGGTGATCATCTGGCTGACCACTGAGGAGAGCTTGACCGAGACGTAGTTCACCTCGGGCCGCTTCATCATCTCGACAACCCGCTCGAGTCGGTCCAGCGCCTCACGCTCGCCCAGCACCGCCTCGCCCAAGACATTGATGTTGAGCGCCAGCCCTAGTTGCCGACGGTGTTCGACATGACGGCGAAGTCCGCCCGGATCGGCATCCAGGATCAAGTCCCCGGACAGTCCGCGAATCCGCGCGTGGACCACGGCGACGACCAATGACGGTGCCAATCGCGACGCCGCGGCGATAGCGCGCAGTCCAACGGCATTGAACACGCCGAAGCCGGCGACGGACGCTCGCCTCGCCACACGGCGCAGCGTGACCACGGCACTGCGGACCGAGGTGAAGCGCATGACCTCATCGGTCAAGGTGATGGTCACCTCAAGCGCGTGTGGATCGCGAAACAGTCGTACGAAGCGTTGACGAGTGGCTCGCTCATGACGAGTGCGGAGCGAATCAGCGTCGCGCATGAGTTGACCGGCCCGCAGACTCGACTCGGGCGCCAGGGAATCAAGGGAGCTGTCAGTTGGCTGCATTGGTCCCTTGGGCGTCTCCGACCGGTCTGGCATCACTGGCGCAACGGGGCCGTCCGCAAGGGGTCCCCGGGGCTCGGTCGTCTCTGCGGAGGACTTCCCCCGCCGACCGACGAAATGCTGACTGCGCTTCTGCGCTGCACTACCGGGGCACCGTCACAATGCTTACGTGTTCTGAGGCGTCGAGTAGAGCGACCCAGGTCTGACCGGGTTTGAGCGCGATGACCCGACCGTTCGCAACTCGATAGAGAATCGGCCGACGGAGATTCGATCGCGACCACGTTCCGCGCTGGACCGTCCCGCCGGAAAAGACGTCCACCTGACCCGAGCCGGTCAGCTGCGCCTCGGCCCCGATGACGCCCAGACCGCCCAGGTAGTGCACCGTCATGACGATCACGTTCTTGGGCGACAGTCGGGTGCCGCTGGCGGTGACGTCCGGGTAGCCGAAAATCGATCGATCCCACGAAGCGGTCTTGGGGTCCCACGCGTACGACGTCGCGTAACCGGCGGCGAAGCCCACCACGAACGACCTCACTCTTTCCCCCGGCATCGGACCTGATCCCGTGACGTATCGAAAGAGAGCCGGGGGCGGTGTCGGCCTGCCGCCCTTCTTCATCAAGAGTGCCGCGTTGGCGTACAGGTTGTGCGGGGCGTATCTCTTGAGATCGCGGAACATGGCACCACCGCTGTTGGACTGGTCAAAGGTCTTGACCGGTGCGGTGGCGATGCTGTTGAGGGCATACTGGGCACCCCCGGAGAAGGCGAAGATTCCCCCGATGGGGTAGACGATCTCACGGTCCGTTCGACGCACGGAGCGGACCGGTCCCACCTTGGTCGGAGCGTTCGAATTGAATATTGCGGCCAGCCGCGTAATGCCACCCTCGCAGATCTCCTCGTAGACGACGTCCGCCTTTTCTATTCCGTACTGGGGCCTCGCCGCGGGGGTGTTCTCGATCTTGATGGTGAGTGCGGAGCGACGTCGCGTCACTCTCGTCGGATCTGGCAGTCCCGTCAAGGGGGCCACCCGCACCTTCCGGACGGTCGTCGTCGTCACGACGCTGCTCGTCGTCGTGGACGTTGACGCTTCCGTTGTCGTCGTGGTCGTGGTCGTGTCAGCGACGGCGACCGTTGCCAATGGGATACCCGCTCCCATGCCGAAGAACAGCATGACCGCCAGTAATCGCCGCATAGAGGCAACCTACTGCGTGGGCAACCAACGAGCCTCCCAACAATGCGATCGCAGAGTAGTTTGGGGCAACGATGACCGAGACAACCCAGCCAATTCTGACCCTCGACGTTGAGGGTGTTTCAGTTCGCTTTGGTGGCCTCTTGGCACTCAGTGACGTCTCCTTTTCGGTCGCTGCCAACGAGATCGTCGGATTGATCGGCCCCAATGGGGCCGGCAAGACAACGGCCTTCAATGTGGTCTGCGGATTCCTGGCGCCGTCCTCGGGCAGTGTCCGCTTTCCCGCACTGAACGCCGAGAATCTCGGACCCTCGCAGTTGGCCAAAGCGGGGATCGCGCGCACGTTGCAGGGCGTCGGACTCTTCGATCACCTGACTGTCGTCGAAAACGTCATGGCCGGTGCCCAGAGTCGGCCCGGCGGAGGCTTTCTGGCCGGTCTCTTCGGCCTTCCCGTGTCATCGCGGCGAGAGCGTGCCTTACTCGGCGAAGCAATGACCGAACTCGATCGACTCGGCATCTCTTCATTCGCGAAAGCGCTCCCGGGCGGGATCCCCTACGGCATCGCGAAGAAGGTCGCGGTCGCGCGAGCCCTCATGGGTCGGCCCAGGTTGTTGATGCTCGACGAACCCGCGTCGGGACTCGACGAGAGTGAATTGAGTGAGTTCGCCCAACTCATCACGCAACTGAGAGAGACCATGAGTGTGCTGTTGGTGGAGCACAACATGGACTTCGTGATGCCCCTGGTCGACCGATTGGTGGTCTTGGACTTCGGCCAGGTCATCGCTTCGGGAACGCCCGACGAAATCGGTACGAATGAGGCAGTGCTCGCCGCATACCTCGGGGTCGACCAGTGATACACGTCGAAGAACTCTCGGTTTCGTATGGCGCGGTAAAGGCGCTGCGCAACGTGACGTTCAGCGCTCCCACCGGGCGGATCACCGCGGTCCTCGGATCGAACGGCGCCGGCAAGACAACGCTGCTGCGCACCATTTCGGGTCTCGTGAAGCCGTCGAGCGGAACAATTCACTGCGACAAGACGGCGCTGGTCGGCATGGCCACCGAGGACATTGCACGATTCGGCCTGGGCCACGTTCCCGAAGGGCGAGGGGTGATCGCCGAATTCACGATCGAGGAGAATCTCCGCCTCGGGGTGCTCGCGAGCCAGGTAAGCGCCGCCGAGGGCCTGGAGCGTCAGTTCGAACTCTTCCCCGTGCTCGGCGAGCGCCGCAAGCAGTACGCATCCACGTTGTCGGGTGGCGAACGTCAAATGCTGGCCATGGCCCGAGCGCTCATCGGTCGTCCCAGTTTTCTTCTACTGGATGAACCCTCGCTGGGTCTCGCCCCGCTGGTCACCGCCGAGATGATGCGCACGATTTCCTCGCTCTGCCTTTCGGAGAATCTGACGGTGATCCTGGTCGAGCAGAACGCGAAGAGTGCCCTTCGGATTGCCCACGACGCGGTGGTGCTCCACCTCGGTTCGGTCATCGCCAGCGGTACGGCAGAATCGGTCGCCAGCGACAGCGATCTCCGTCGCTACTACCTCGGTCTGGTGCAGTGATGGGTTCGTTTCTCTCATCTCGGATCATCACCGTCCTGCTCGGAGGGATCTCCTCCGGGGTCGTCATCGCGCTCGTCGCTCTCAGTCTCGTGATCATCTGGAAGTCGACCCACGTGCTGAACTTCGCCCAGGGCGCGATGGGGATGCTGGCGGCGTTCGTCGGGATGAACCTCGTCTTCAAGGGCGTCAACTACTGGCTCTGCCTCGTGATCTCACTGGCGATGGGGCTGGTCGTGGGTGGCATTACCGAGCGGGTACTCATCCGGCCCCTCTACGGCAAGCCCGAGATCAATCCCATCGTCGTCATGGTTGGTTTTCTCGGCGTCATCGAAGCCGCCATACCCTCGATCTGGAAGAGCAACTTCAACGCGGTGCCGGCTCCGTTCTCGCAGATCTACTACCAGAGCCACGGTCACACGATCTTGGTCTCGCCTTTTGTGATCTACCAGGTGGCATTGGCCCTGGGCGTCATGGGAGCTGTTGCCCTCCTCTTCCAATACACCGACCTCGGACTGCAAATGAGGGCCGCCGCGTTGGCCCCGGAGGTCTCGCGACTCCTCGGTGTGCGGGTGAACCGCCTGCTCACCCTCGGTTGGATACTCTCGAGCGGCGTCGGCGCACTCGCCGCGGTCATCGTCTCGTCAGGCCAGAGCCTGGCTCCGACCAACATGGACGGGATCTTCGTCAGTGCGTTCATCGCCGCCGCCGTGGGTGGTCTCGAGTCGCCACTCGGGGCAATCACCGGCGGCCTGCTGATTGGCATCACCGAATCGTTCATTCTCAACTACTGGTCAACGAACATGGCGCCGCTCGCCGGCGTCATCGTGCTCGTCATCAGCCTCGCCATCCGGCCCCAGGGGATCTTCACCAGAAACGTGACGAGACGGGTGTGATGAAGAAGCTCGCGACTCTGCGCTCGTCAATGCCAACCTCCGCGCGACTGCTCTTCACCTTGCTCCTGACGATTGTCGCTCTGGGAATCACGTTCTCGTTGACGGCACTCGACGATTCCAAATTGGCCGGAGGGGCGGCAATCGCCATCGTCATCGTCGGACTGAGTTGGCTGATCGGGTGGAGCGGCCAGGTCTCACTCGGCAACTCGGGATTCATGGCGATAGGCGCCTACGCGACCGCCATCTGGGCGAACCACCACGCCACCACGCCGGTCGTCTTCACGCTCCTTCTGGCCACGATCTGTGGAGCGGCCGGTGGGCTCGTGCTGGCCCTGCCGTCCACCCGACTGCGCGGTCCTTACCTCGCCGGAATGACGTTGGCGTTCTCCTTTGCGATAACGCCCCTGGCCCTGAACTTTCCTTCCGTCACGGGTGGATCCGGAGGGCTCTTTCTCAACTTTCTGAGCGCTCCGAAGTGGTTCGCGAACCTGTTCAGCGGCTCGCAAGCGCTCATACGGGCCAACGCTCAGTGGTCGGCCGACGTGGCGATCGTCGTCGCGGCGGTGGCGTTCTTCTTCATGGCCAACCTGTTTCACTCACGCACCGGCAGGGCCATGCGCCTCATTCGCGACAATGACGTCGCAGCCGAATTGACCGGCGTCAATCTGCAGCGTACGAGGACGTTGGCCTTCGTGATTTCGGCGGCCTACGCCGGACTGGGCGGTTCGTTGCTGACACTGCTCACGGGCAGCGTCTCGCCCCAGACGTACTCGTTGCCACTATCGATTCTCTTGCTCACCCTGATGGTTCTCGGAGGGATCGGCACGCTGAGCGGTGCCGTCCTCGGCGGACTCATCTACTCGTACTCCGACAATCTCGTGTCACTCATCAACAAGGTCACCGGGATTAGCTCGGCGTCCACTTTCGGGGCCAACCTGAAGGGCATCGTCTTTGGCGTCTTGCTTATTCTCACGATGCTCCTGGCGCCGCGCGGCCTCGTCGGCATGGGCGGACGCCTTCTTTCACTGGTGAAACGTCGATCTGCAGAATCCTGACCCTGCACTTACCCTCGGGTAACTCATCACATATAGTGATTCTAAGAATTGCCTAAGGGAGGATCTTCATGTGGTTTAACCGTCTACGCCGAACGACCGTAGTGCTGACAGTGTCGGCACTATCGCTCGGTTCCATCAGTGCCGGTGTCATCATGGGCTCATCGGGTGCCGGGGCTTCCAGTTCCACGCCCGGGGTGACCGCCAGGAGCATCACCATCGGCGCCACCGTTCCGTTGAGTGGCATCGCCGTCAGCTACGCCGAGGTTTCGGCCGCAGCGGCCGCGGTTTTCAGTTACGTCAACAAACACGGCGGCATCAACGGACGCAAGATCAACTACATCCGTAAGGACGACTGCTACAACATCAACGCCGTCGGCTGCACCGCCAACGTCGGCGCGACACCGACGTTGACCCAGACCCAGACGCTCGTCACCCAGAACAACGTCTTCGCCGAAGTTGGCTCCTTGGGTACCGCGGCGCAGGACTCCGTGCTCGCCTACCTCAATCAGAATGGCGTGCCGGACCTCTTCGTGAACTCCGGGTCCTCGGACTGGAACCAGCCGAAGAAGTACCCCAAGCTCTTCGGTTTCCAGCCCAGCTACCGGGCCGAGTCGAAGATCTTCGCCCAGTGGATCAAGACGAACAAGCCGGGTGCCGTAGTGGGCACCATCGGCCAGGGCGATGACTTCGGGGCCAACGGGCTCGCGGGTCTCCTCGCGGGTGGACTCACCATTGCGTCCGCGAACCAGTTGACCTACAACCCGGCCAATCTCCTTAACCCGACGGCACTTCAGGCCGAGCTGGTTCAGGACCTGACCACGCTGAAGACCAACGGCGCCACGGTGGTCGTCCTGGACTCGATCCCGGCCATTACCCAAGCCATCCTCTTGATCTCCCACCAGTTGAGCTTCACCCCCCAGTGGGTGATCTCCTCGGTGGGATCCGACCCGCTCTCCGTCGCCACGCCGCTGGAAGTCGGGGCGATCTCAATGAGCTACTTCCCCTCGACAGCCACGACGTCCAACCCTTGGAACAAGTGGCTGAAGAAGGTCATCACGGCTTCTCCGAACGCCCAGACCAACTTCCCCAACTACTTCACCGGTGCCAATGCCGGCGTATTGGACGGGAACATGCAGTACGGCGCCGGATTCGCGGTGGCGTTCTGCGAAGCCCTGAAGTCACTCGGCAAGAACGTCACGCGAGCCGGATTCTTGAAGGCCATGATAAAAGTGAAGTTCGCGACTCCGGCCCTGACCCCGCTGTCGTACACCAGGGGCCAGCACCAGGGACTCCAGGGTGGTTCGATCGCGACCGTTGTGCCGAACGCCAACCCGACGGCTGCCCCCCAGTACGCACAACTGGTTGGCAACGCGGAGTACACGACGGGCGACTACTCGAACACCCGGATTGTCACGAACAGGCAGAAGATCACTCCGATTCCGGGGTGGCTCAAGTAGTTCCATCTGCTTCACAGCCAAAAAACCCCGCCGGGAAACCGGCGGGGGTTTTGGTTTAGTTGGGGGCATCCATCTCGGTGCAGTAGACAACCGCCAACACCCGGCACCGGAGTTGATCGAGGGTACGGTCAGCGGGGCAGACAACCAGGAATCAGACAATGACCGCAGCAGCCTTTCTCCCCACCATCGTCACGGTGCTGCTTGGGCTGGTACTCGTCGTCGTATTCGCATTCGTGGCCTTTCTTCCGCTCTACTGCATCCTCGACGCGGCATCAAGGCCCTCCGCCACGTTCCGAGCAGCCGGCAGCAACAAAGCGCTGTGGGTGGTCCTGCTCATCTGGCTCAACCTCTTCGCTGCAGTCGTCTACCTCTCCTCGGTGCGTCCCAGGCTTGAGGCGACGGAGATTCTTCCGTAGTGCCACGTGTTTCGAAGTCGGATCCTCATTAGTTGAGCGGGCTGGGCCGGCATTGATACCGGTGCCAGCCCGACAGAAAGTCGGAACCGGTACGGGACATGATGTGAGAGAGCCCGCGAGCGACTTGACCGGAACCAGAGGGAGGCAGCGAATGTTCACAGTGCGGCCAACGTCGCATCGCCCTGTTTCCTGCAGACGAGGTCTCGGAACCTTCGGGATTGCCCTAGTTCTCAGCGCCGTCGCCGTCGCCGTCGCTGCCGGCGTCGACGCGTCCGCGTCGACAATCGAACGTGGCGCTGCGGCCAGTGGGAGCGCGCCGTTGTGTTCATCCTTGGCAGCCCGCGAGCTGATTTCGACAGACCGGACGAACTACGGCCCAGGGGCCGTGGTGCGGATGACCTCATCGATCCGCAACACGGCGCAGACTGTCTGCGCCCTGTGGCTCGGTCCGACCTCTCCTTCATTCACCGTCGGCAACTCTCGAGGGATTGAGGTGTGGAACAACTGCTACGCCAACGACCAGCCCGGAGCCTGCGCCCAGTACCTCATTCGCCGTAACCTCCCGCCGGGGGCCACCTACTCCAAGACCGTGACGTGGGATCAGCGAACGGGTGCCGTTCCGACTCGCGTGCCAGTGGGCATCTACCAGATCTCGACAAGATTCGCTGGCGTGGTTGGCAACCGCGCTGTCCGGATCAAGATCACCGCGACCCCCACCCCTCGCACGACGATCGTCACCGAGGCGGACAGTGGTCGTAGCTACACACTTCACAGGAGTGATCGCCTGATCGTCAGACTCTCGGGACCGTCGATCTACTCCTGGACCAAGGCAATGTCGTCCAACCAAGCGGTGCTCCAACGCATGGGGGGCTCAACTGGCAGAACGACGACGACCACCTTTGTCGCGAGGGGGAAGGGAAGGGCCAAGGTAACGGCGACCGCCAATCCCAACTGCTATCCAGAATGTTTGGCGCCCAGTCGGCTCTTCGTGGTCTCGATTTCGGTAGTGAGGTGATCGCGTCCAGCCGAATCGTCAACAAGGTGATCAACAAAACCTGAGAATCACTCGAGAGTTCATTCTCGCGCTGACCGGCGTGCGACGTGGCGACGGTGACCTGGTGCCCGGAACCTCGCCCAGAAGTGATTGGTGCGGCTGGAGGGATTCGAACCCCCGACCCTCGGTTCCGAAGACCGATGCTCTATTCCGCTGAGCTACAGCCGCAGTAGTGAAGCCTTGTCCCTTGTTGTCTCGGGTTCCCTCTGAAAAGAGCCCGAAGGCAAATGGTAGTACCGGTACGGCAGGCTGTGATTACGCAGACGGCGTTCACCTCTATCCAATGGCGGCGAAGGGAGGGGCCGCAACGACCCGATCCGTGATCGTCCTGTGTTCGTGTGGCATCGCCCGGCCTCCTCTCCCAGTCGGGATAATCATTCGTTGCCGGCAGTCCGGACTACACGAACGGCCAAAGCGTCAGTAGTCTCTTGCTATCTCAACGGAGGAGGACCCCCAATGGCGGAGTTGATTGGTGCGAGCACTTGGGAAGCGGAGCTGTACGAACACCTCACGTCGCATGAAGCGACCGAAGGCGAGATGCTGGTCGAGTACAGGGACGTCGCCGCAACCTCGTCGTCGAGGGCATTTCGCTATTTGAGCGACCTCATCATCGAAGACGAGATCCGCCACCACCGGGTCTTCAGGGATCTGGCGTCGGCTCTGAAGAACGACGCGGAACTCGATCCCGAGGAACCAGCAATACCCCACATCGGCAAGTGGGGAGACGACGCCGCCACGGTCGTCCGTCTCACTGAGACGCTCCTCGAGCGCGAGCGCGCCGACGCCAAGGAGCTTCGCCACCTGGCATCTGAGCTGAAGAGCCTCAAGCAGGAGACCCTGTGGCAGTTGTTGGTCAAGCTGATGGAGATGGACACGGCCAAACACATCGAGATCCTGGAGTTCGTGAAACGCAGCGCAAAGAAGTCGCTGGAATAGGAACCGTCGCGCGGAGTTCAGGCTCCGGACCACCCCACCGGCCCCGGTGAATGGTGAGGTATTTACATAAGTCACAGCCCTTACGGCACTTGGCCTGTAGAGGGCCGATCTCGGGACTTTCAACTCGATAAATCGAGAGATCCAACTCGTTCGAGGCGAAACCCCCCTGAAGAACCTGTGTTTCAGACAGCTCCTTGGAGGCGTGACTTACGCTCCTGTTTTCAGTCCCAGAGCGTGGCACACTTTCACCCCGTTATTGAGCGCACGTATCATCGCGGCGGTGTCTTGCGTACGAGCAGCTTTGTCGTAGGCGCGAACTACGGCCTTGAAAGACGCATCGTCCGTCTTTTGTAGAGCGAGCAAGGTTGATGTTTTTACTGAAATCACCTCGAAACTGCTCGAGCTCGGTGTCGGTATCGACGAGGCACTGATGAGTTTGCACGCGGTCGCTTCGAGGTGTCGTTGGTTGCTTGGAGGGTTCTGCGTCTCCGCCGTAGAGCCGCACCCGCCGAGGACTATCGCCGCGACTATGGCTGTAAAAGAAACTCGTAGCCGCATCGGTCACCCTTTCGGTCAATAGCCACACGAGCACAGTTCTTCACGACTGTCAAATGCCGGGCACCAGTGGTTTATTCAACCTTGGGCAGCAAGTCCGTCCGGTCCTGAACAAGCGGCAAGATGTTCACTCCCAGTCGTAGCGCCCACTCGAACATCTCGCCCAAGTCGGCCGGCGCCTGGCCACGGAGCTTGCGCTCGAGCCACGCCTCATCTTCATTGACGCCGGCGGCGAGAACGCCCAGCTGTATCCGGCGAGCCTTCAGCTCTGCTCTCACTGCGAGTGCGACTCGATGCTGATACCAGGCCCAGGCCATCTCACCCTCGCCCCAGCCTTCGACCCGTACCGCCACCGCGTCGCTGGAGCGACCGAAGTCCCGGGGATTCTGGACGACCTGAGCGGGGCGAAAACGGGGTTTTCCCATGGCTTTGAGCCTATCAGAACTAACGTATTTTACGTTAGTTCGTTTGAGCTTTTGCGCACGATGTAGGGGTGCCAACCAAGCGATCAACAGAGAAAATACCAACGGCGAGTGCGTCAGCGCTTCGCGCCTGGCACGGTCGTCGTGTCGTGACCAAGCCCCGAGCCCAGTCAGTTGCTCTCATTGAGAGCTACCTCCCTGTGAAGGGAGTCCACGCTCTCGTAAAGCCGCCGCAGTGGAAGCGTGTCCGTGAACTCGTGAAGTCCGGAGTGATGCCACTCGCGGGTTATCACGAGTCGTCACTTCGTCCGTACTTGAAAGCGATGCTGCTGCTCGCGATGTGGGCCGATGACCACGGCTACCCGCTCGAACTGAATGTCGTGCTCTCCGAGAACCTCGTCTGGGCGTTCATCAAGCAGCAGCCTTTCGGCGCGTTCGACTACGAAGCTCATCTCTGGCGACTCGCGGCGGCGCACCACACCGTGTCGGACATCGCGACGACCCGTGGTCAAGTGACGCGGCCGAAGTACCTCGCGCCGTACTCCGACGACGAACTCACCAAACTCATTAGTTTTGCCCACGACTTGACGAACCAGCACCGCCGCGAAACGCTGCTCACCATCATCGCGCTTGGTGCCGGTGGTGGCATCTCACGGCACCGCTTGCGCGGCGTCACGGCCAAGTCCGTCCATCGTCACGGGGGCGAGACGTTCATTTCGAGTTTCGATCTCTGCGCGAAAGTCTCACCGAAGTTCGTCTCACTCCTGCGTGAGGTGGTGATGTTCCAACCCGTCGGGCCGCTGGTCCAAGCGCGCGGCACCAACCTCACGGCGTACGCCGCCGAGTGGACGGTGCGGCGTCGCGGCGTACCAGCCCTCTCGGGCGACCGCCTGCGCGCCACCTACATCGTGGCGTTGCTCGAGTCCGAAGCGACGGCGGACGTTCTGCGATGGTCCGGCCTGCGAAAGCTCGAAGGACTTCAGGGTTATCTACCGTTCGTCACCACTCGAACCTTCACGTGTAGCCACCTACGAAAGGAACACCGGTGATAGTCAGCCAAAGGGAACTGAAGGAACTCATCAGCGAGGCCGAGCGACTCCTCGATGAGAACGGCACCATTGCGTTCATCGAACAGTGCATCAGCGCAGCGGCGGTGAAGAGCGGCCGACCCCGCGAACTGTCGGTGCGCGCTCTGATGGTCGCGCTCCAGGTGCAGGTCTTCGACGGTCGCTTTCTGCTCACGACCGTGCCGAGATTCCTCAACAACCTTGACCCCGCCACCAGGCGTCGTCTCGGCATCACGCGTAAGAACGGCGTGACTCTCCGCCAGGTGCAGCACCTTTTCGAGCGCATCGAGAAGACCAACTACGACCGCACCCGCACTGACGACGCGCGTTTTGACAACCTCGACGTACTACTCAACAAGGTGGGGACGGCGGGCGGGCACGCCGACGCCAACCTCACGACTTCAATAGCCATCGACAGCTCGGACATACCGAGTTGGGGGAAGGACTGCTACCGGATGGTCTTCGACGCCGAGGGGAAATACGTCGGCAACGAGAAACGCGCGAGTGACCCTGACGCGCACTGGCGCACCAAAGGAAAGAAGGGCGAAAAGAAGTCGTTCTTCGGCTACGACCTCACCGCCGCGGTCACCGTGCAAGAAGAAGGAGGGCCGGAGGTGCCGCGAGCCATCAAGTCCATTCGGTTTCGACCCGCCACCTACAAAACGACGGCGATGGCCTTAGCCTGCGCCACCGACGTGGCCGCGTCACAGGGGACATTGGGCGATGTCTTGGTGGACCGCGAGTACACGCAGTCGAACCACGGGCGCGACTTCATTCTCGAAGTTCGCAAACTCCACGGCGAGCCTGTCTTCGGTCTGAAGCTGAACCAGGTCGGTGTCTCGGGACACGTGCGCGGCGCGGTCATCATCGACGGTCAGCCGTTCTCACCATCGCTGCCACAGAGCCTGCGGATTATTCATCGTCCGCTGCCCGCGCAAACTTACGCACTCAACCCCGACGCAGTGAAGAAGTACGAAGACCAGATAGCGGCGCGCTCCATCTACGCACTGGTTCTTCATGGTTCACGCCGGTTGTCGGACGGTTCGCTCGTGCACACCTACCAGTGTCCCGCCGCCGCCGGCAAGCTCACCTGTCCACTCGTCGCCTCATCGCAGTCGTTGGCACTCGGCACAATGCCAGCCGCCAACCCTCCGCAGGTGGCGCCGAAGAACTCGGTGTGCGACGCCCAGTTCCGCACGTTCACCGCGGCCGAGCTCCCACTCGCGCAGCGTCATCTTCACGGCTCGACGGCATGGCGCAAGTCCTACGCACGACGCAACGAGGTCGAGCGCCTGTTCTCAAACACGAAGGACCAGGCGTCGGAAAACCTTCGACGTGGTTCCATTCGCGTACGCGGCATCGTGAAGATGGGTCTCCTTGTCGCCCTCTCGCTCGCCAGCACGAACCGGCGACTGGCCAAGAGCTACGAACGGCGTCAGCCCAAGCCGCCTAAGCGTGGCCGGGGTCGTCCGCGTAAGCACCCAGTCATCGTGATGGCTGAAGCCATCGTCGCTACCGACACGACGCGCACGCCCCTTCGCATCTGACTGTCGAAGTGAGCAAGCACTTCACCTGAACCGGGACTCGTCACGTCTCGGTTCATTCTGCATTTCCGATGCCGCCCTCACGGGTTGCTGTTTTTATTCCAAGGCACATTTCGGGGCCGATCGATGGCGCATTTCCAGCATCGTCAGTTGAGACCCGCGTTTTCCGGTACTTACGTAGATCCAAACGCCCACTTATGGATAATCCTCTGGGTGCGGCTGGAGGGATTCGAACCCCCGACCCTCGGTTCCGTAGACCGATGCTCTAATCCGCTGAGCTACAGCCGCATTGTTGCTGGCCTACCATCCTAGCCGACCCCTCTTCGACGGTGCTCCGCTCAGTTACTACCATGCGTTGATGACCCGAACTTTCATTGACGACCTCCCCTCGTTGCTTGATCGCGCCGAGGACGCGATGGTCGATATCCGCCACGATCTCCACGCCCATCCCGAGCTTTCCTTCGAAGAGCGTCGCACGACGCAAGTGGTGCGAGAGCGCCTCGTGGCACTGGGTTGGGAGCTCGCCGCGTGTCCGACCGAGACCGGCGCCATCGCGGTGCTGCGTGGCGCCAATCCGGGGCGACGCGTCATGGTACGAGCTGACATCGACGCGCTTCCGGTGACCGAGGAGCGTCCTCTCGCCTACCGCTCGGTGAACAACGGCGTGATGCACGCCTGCGGCCACGACGTGCACACGGCCGGGCTCTTGGGAGTGGCCGACCTGCTCGCCCAGCGCCGCGACGAGCTCGCCGGCGAGTACACCCTGGTGTTCCAGCCCGCCGAAGAGGGGCTCGGCGGGGCTCGGGCGATGATCGCCGGCGGCGTCCTCGAGAATCACCCCGTCGACGTCTTCATCGGCGCCCACGTCACATCCCTCGCTCCAGTCGGCCTTGTCGGCACTCGACCAGGCATCTTGATGAGCGAAGCGAACGCCATCACTGTCCACATGCAGGGGAAAGGCGGCCACGGGGCGATGGCGAGTGCCGACGGCAACGTCATTCTCGCCGTCAGCGCCCTCGCCCCACGACTCGGCGAGATCGTCGCCGGTCTCAGTCTCGAGGGAACGAACTGCGCATGCTCCGCGGGGGTCATTCTCGCCGGCACCGCGAATAACGTCGTGCCACGCCACGCACTCATGCGCGGCACGCTACGCACGTTCACCCCTGACCAGAAGGTTGCGGCGCTCGAGCGACTCGCCGCACTGTTGGCCGAGATCGAACGGGCCTTCAGCGTCACCTGCACACTTGAGATCAACGAAGGGACGCCCGCCGTGGTCAACGACATCGGCGTTGCGCAGCGGGTGATGGCGAGTGCCGGCACCGTCGTCGGAGCATCGAATGTTCTCGCAATTCCTCCGGTCTCACCCAGCGACGACGTCTCGGAATTCCTCAATCGAATTCCCGGTTGCTACATGATTGTCGGTGGCGGACTCGCTGACGGATCAAGCGGCATGCACCACAGTCCGGACTTCGCGGTTGACGACGCCGCCTGTCGAGCCATCGCCGGCGTCCTCGCCGCCTGCGCCGTCGACCTCGCTCAATTGTAGAAAAGTCTCGCCGCTCCGTGGAGCGCGGCCTCATTGCCCTCGATGACGACACGGCACGACAACGCGGTGAACGAGTCCGGCGCCACTCGACGGGCGTTTCCACCCGCGAGGTGAACGATCGTGGCGCCGAATTCCTTCACGAACCGCCCGACTGCCAGTTCGAGCATTGACTGCCACACCGCTTGATCCTCCGACCGCGATCGTTCGCCGAGTACCTGGTCGTACGTGCGTCCATCGAGGAACACCTCCGCGCCGACATCGCGCACCTTACGCAGCGAACCGTCGACGCAGAGTGCCAGGCCCAGTCCCGTGCCGAGCGACAGCACCAGTTCGGCGCCCACGCCCTCGCAACACCCCAGCGCCGCCAACGTGGCGTCGTTCACGACGCGGACGTTGCGACCGGTCGCCTGGCGCAGGGCCTCTTCGAACGCGAAGTTCCTCCACTGGCGGTCCAGAACTGGATCCGTCTCGGTCGTTACGCCACCTGGTCGTGAGAGATTCCCCGGACGAACCACGTGGCCTTCCGCGAACTCACCGGGAAAGCCGACGCCGACGCGGGGGCACTTGCTTCGGCGAATTCGTTCACTCAGTAGGTCGATCAGGCGCTCGGGTGTGCAGGGATAGGGCGTGGGCCGGCGTCGCGGCACCTCGAGCAACGCTCCCCTGTCGTCGGTGCGACAGAACTTGATTGCGGTCGCGCCGATATCGATGGCGAGAACCTGATCGTGCCTCGAGTCTTGCGGCTGCGCCATCAGGGCATCGTAGTTAGGACCGACGCACTCCGCGGCGTCGCAGCCGCCGGTCGCGCCACCAAGGGTGCAGTCGCACGGTCATCACGGGGCGCGAACCGGTGACCACGAGCGCGGTGCCGGCCGCTCGCTGGCGGAGGGGCACCATCCGAGCATCACCCTTGCCCTGGACGAGTTCGGGCAGGTAGGTTCCGACGGTCGGATCGGCCAGACCCCCCATCACCACCCGCGTCGTGTGGTTATTGACAATCGTGGCCGCCCGTGGACCCCACCGAGCCACCAGCTGTGCGAAATCCTGAATGACGGTGACCAGGGTCACGTCCAGACCACTGACCGTGGCCGCCAGTTGGTCGAGTTCATCGAGCGGCGCCACCGTGGCCGCCTCATCGAGAACGAGGAGCAATCGGCGTTGACGTCCTTGGTCAACCAGGCGCTGCTGCTCCTCGAGCACCATCCGCAGGGCCCCACGGAAGAGGGGCTCGTAGTGCTGCTGTTCACCGCGCGGACTGCACAGGTAGAGCGTGTTGGCCCCCTCGACGACCGAGCGAACGCGCGCGAGGGGCTGGCGGAACCGCCACGGCAGAAGCATCGTCTCCGCCGTGGTGACAACGCCGTCCAGTGTCTTGGGCTCGTGCTCGAGGAACGTCCCCAAGAGTTCGCGCGCGTCACCCCTCGTCGACAACGCCAACCACGATGAGAAGTCCCGCCCTTCGACCACTGCGGCGACGTCGAAGATGGAAAGTGAACGCTCACGAGCGGTCACGAGAAGTGAGGCCACGAGTTTGGCCGCGAGGGAGTTCCAGAAATGCGTGTCGCCGTGTCCCGGGGTCGCGCTCGTGAGATCGCGCGCCACACGAAGAGCGTGACGCAGGGTGCGCACCCCCTCGAGCGGGTCCCACGTCAAGCCGTCATCATTGCCGGGCTCGAGAATCTGCACATCACCGAGCGACGCCCGCCACCGACGGGTCGTCTCCACCACGTCGCGCTTGACACTCGTCACCACGATCGCATCAGTCCAGTTCAGGAGTGACGGAACGACGAGCGACGCGGTCTTGCCCACCTGCGTCGGTCCGACGATCAGCAGTGAACTTCGGGGCGCGAGTACGACGCGAGCCCCGCATGGAACACCGCTCCACGTACGTCGACCCAGCAGCGGGCGGTCACTGCGCACGACTATGAGCTGGGGATGCGCATCGCCGCATCGGTGTCGATGAACTGGACATCACGTTCGTCGGGCGTGATCCGCACCACCGAGCGATGGGCGCCGTAGCGCACCAGCGCACTGCCCTTTGGCAACGCGGTCAAGTAGCGCTCTTCACGGGGATGCAGGGCCAGTGCGAGCGCCATCTCCCGGGCTTCGTCCGGTGGCTGGCGGAAGAGCCAGGAAGTCTCGCATTCACGCAAGAGCCCCTGCGCCCGCTCCCGCTGGACGCTGCCGGCGTTGCCGGCCGCCGCAACGTCGGTCCAGCGGTGCAGCACCAGCACGTGACTCAGGCCTCGCGAGCGGGCGAGTTTCCACGAACCCTGCAACCAGCGAAGGGCGTGCGGGTCCGAGAGCAGCGCCCACGCCTCGTCGAGGACCAGGTACCCCAACTCCCTTCCCTGGGCGACCACCTGCTGCGCCGCAGCGACCGCACTCAGCGCCGCGACCGAAAGCGAGCTCGCCGACCACTGCGCGGACAGGTCCAAGACGATCAATGATCCTTCAAAGACGAGCGGTTCGCCTTCGCCGTCGAAGAGCCCGGCGAGGTCACCATGGACGAATCGGTACAGCGTCAGGGCCAGGCTGCGCTGCGTCGAGGGCTGCTCCAGCGCGAGATGACGGCTCAACAGCCCGAGGAGCGAGTACAGCACCCGTGACGGTCGCGGCGAGGGGAGCTGTTGCCACACCTCGTCAATCGCGAAGTGCTGCTCGTTCGAGAGAGTTGAACCCTGGGCACTCGCCACCAATGCTCGCAATAGCTCTCGGCTTTCGCGATCCCCTTGGGGGAAGGGGTTGCACCACCCATCACGTCCCAGCGTGATGGCCGCCACTCCGTACGACCGCGCCAGTTCGCCGTACTCCCCCTTGGGATCGATCACCACTGCTCGTCGGCCCCGCACCAAGGCCCGATCGAGCAGCATCTTGACAATCGTGCTCTTGCCGGCCCCGATCGATCCCGCCACGATCATGTTCGGGTTTGAGACCAGTCCCGCGGCGTAGGCGTCGAATGGATCGAGGACAAAGGGGCCGCCCCGAAGCGCCGAGCCGAGCGGACGGCCTTCGAGCCCCGTTCCCGCGTCGTGGCTGGGAAGGCGCAGACTGAAGAGGTCGCTTGAGGTTGCCCAGTGGGTCCACGGTCGAGTCACCAGCCCGGTCCGCCGGGCATCTGGTGGCAGTACCACGCGGATTGACGACCGACCCCCCGCTCACAACGCAGACCCGACTCGTGCGCGGCGCGCAGCACTTCATCCACTCGTGGCTGCAGCTCGGCGCGCGACGGTGCCCGCACCGTGGCGAACACCGCCACTCGCAGCAGCGATCGGCCGCTGGCGACCAACGCCTCACGTTGGCCCAGACGCTCCAGGGAACGATTCACCAGCGCGGTCCGACGAAACCCAGCGGCGAGCGAAGTGGCGCCATCGCTTCGATGACGGTGCACGGCTCGCTCCGTGACGCGCCGGGCCCGTGATCCGGCGATGACGTCGAGATGCAGGGAGACGGTGATTTCGCTGGTGGCGTGTTGCAGTTTCTCCAGCATCGCCTGGCCACTCGACACGGCCGTGAAGTCCCGGATCCGAAGAACGCGAACGGGCCCGCTGGGGGTTCGCACGTAGTTCCAACGTTCGAGCAGCCACTTCGGCCGACCGGCGGCCGTGCCGACGACGTCGAAGACGAGCCCGTTGTTAGCCAGCCACCCGTCGGGAGGCACGATGGCGTCGGGCAGCGACAGCAGGGTCCGGGCGCCGCCACCCGACGACCGGACATGAAGCGACACGTGGCGCGACGACTCGCTCGTGGCCAGGCCATCGGCGAACGACGCCAATCCGTGGGCAATCTGAACGTCACCACCGGAAAGGTCGAGTCGCCCCCGATGGAGAAGTTCGAATCCCTGGACTACCGCCCGAGCGCGCGCGGAGAGAATCAGTGACTCGCCCTGGCGATCGATGGCGACAGTGGTCCACCGTGATCGAGAGCAGAACTGAAGTCCGACCATCAGAAACGCACCGAGCGTCAGGCCGTCGTAGAACGGCGCAGCGCACGCCAACAGCGCTCCGCCGACGATCACTTCGAGAAGCGAACCGTGGACGCGAAACAACCAGTCGCCGACCAGGCCGATGCCGACGATCACCAACACGATTTGATGACGGCGCACTCCAATCCAGCGAGAGTCGGCGTCGGTATCGCCCAGTCCCAGCATTTCATTCATCAAAGTGCCAACCCACGACGGGACCGTCGTCGTCTTTGAAGTAGGCGACGTGGCCGCCTCGCAGTTGCGGCTCGCCTATCGGCGGTGGACCGGGCACTCCCCCGGTGGGCGCGAGTTCGAGGTCGGAGTCGGCCTCCCACATCCCAAACCCCAGGTCCTCGGGACGACCAGTCGGACCGGGCATCGGGACCTCGGGCATGAGCGAACGCACGGCGGAGCCGAGCGGGGAGGTCGGGGCCTGCTGAACCGTTCGGGTGAAACGCTGACGAATCCCCTCGAGGTTGTGAAGTGCCGACTGCTCGACAAAAGGAATCACCCGCAAGAGGAGAAACGGCGAGCACGTCGCCAGCAGCAACGTCACCGCACCGGTGATGATCTGGGTTGCCGACGAGCCCTGCAATTCATCCAGACCCAGCGAGAGGGCGATGACGATCAGGAATTTGCTCGACGCCACGGCCAGAAAGGTTTCGGCGAGTCGCCAGCCGAGGCGTCGAAAGGACGGGAACGTCGCGAGTGGCACAACGATGGGCACCAGAACGAGTAGCAGCGTGAGTATCACCGTGCGAACGATGAGTTCGCACCACAGCAACCAGCAGCCCACGACCACGCCCAGTGCGAGCAGGAACAGTCCGAAGCCCGGTGTTGACGGCGTGAGAGTGGTGAACGCAGCGGCCAACTGGGTCTCGTGTTGCACCACGGTGCTGGCCGCAGTGCCGGAGAGTTGGTTCAGCGCATCCAACACCAACGCGGCGAAGGGCCGCGCCACGAAGATTGCCAGCACGCACGCGGGCGCCACTCCGAAGTAGGCCCGCCACAACGACGAGGCATCACTGTGGTGCAGCGCCTGCAGAGTGGTGACCAAGAGCCCGAGCACCATGAGTGGCGGCGCGAGCACCAGGAGGACATTGAACTCTTGCGTGGCCGAGCGCACGACCGTTGAGGACTCACTCGCCGAAGTCAAGACTTGACCGGCGGCGTCGAGCAGCCACTGCACACTGGCGAGAACCCAACTGGTGAGAGCGCCAAACAAATCTCCCAGCGTCGCTTTGGCGATGGAAGTGGTCGCGCAACTCACCGGCGAAAAGAGGCAGAACAAATGCCCCATCAGTGGACACTGAGCCCGGTACTGAAGAAGAAGTTGATCAGGCTGGGGGCCGCACCGATCAACACCGCAGCCAAGAGCGACGTTGCGACTGCCCGGCGCCCCGCCATCGACTGGTGCATATTCTGGGTGTGGCTGCCGATCGCCCAGAGTGCTGCACCCAGCAGAAGGGCCACCAGGGCCCCGATGAGTGCCCACGACGCAATTCCATTGGCAATCTGCTGCAGGGCAGCGCTGCCGGGCAGGGCGGTCGGGGACGGACTGAGGGTGACATTCGCGAACAACATTGCGGACTCGCTTTCCAGTAGGGGTGACGCAACGGTCGCTGTCTCGCCTGAAGTGGCTTCGTCTGCGAGAATGGACCCGTGCACTTTGCCGCTCACCACAACGTGGCCTCTCACTGGCCCTCATTCGCCCTCTATCTCGCGGCCGCCGGCCTCGTCCTTTTCGGTGTCGTCATTGGCATCTTCGTGAATCGCCGCCGCGACCACCGGGCAATTGCCCAACGACTCACCGCGCTGGGCGCACGGCTCGGCGTGGAGCCCCAGGGAGACGACGGGAAGGTCGAGACTTCCCTCGCGTACCTCGAGGAGGTCACCGGGGCGGCAACCACCGCCGTCAGCCAGGCGAGCGCCGAGTCGATCCGCCTTCGCCGCTCACTCGACACCTTGCCGCTTGGCCTCGTCCTCTGTGACGAGGCCGGCAGCGTGATCTTTCGCAACACCCAGGCCGAGAACCTGATGGCCAGTCGATACGGTGACGCCATCGCGGCCCAAGCCGTCACCGACGTTCTCGCCGAAGGATGGTCCAACGGCGTCGCCGAGCACACCATCGACATCTACGGGCCGCCTCGTCGAACCCTGACCATCCGCGCCTCGGTCATTGACGACGGACGGCGGCCGCTCGGCGTGCTGGCGGTCATCGAGGACGTCTCCGAGCGACGTCGGCTCGAGGACATTCGCCGCGACTTCATCGCCAACGTCTCGCACGAGCTGAAGACGCCGATGGGCGCGCTCGGCCTGCTCGCCGAAACCCTGCAGTTCGAACGCGACCCCTCCGTCGCCCAGCGGCTGGCCGGGCGAATCAACTCCGAGGCCTTTCGAGTGAACCGGATCATCGAGGATCTTCTGGATCTCTCGCGAATCGAAGGGGAAGGGTCGCCCACGCGCGAGCCAGTTCCGGTCACGCTCTTCGTGGCCGACGCCCTCGAGCGCATCCGCACCGCCGCCGAACAACATCAGGTGACGCTCCACTTCAAAGAACCCGACACCAACTTCGTCATCGTGGGCGATCGCCGCCAGTTGGTTTCGGCCGTGCACGCACTCTTGGAGAATGCGGTGGTCTACTCCCCCGAAGGGGGAACCGTGACCGTGTCCATAGATCGGGTTGACGCGACGACCAACGACGAAGGCGAAACCGTGGGACCGTTTGTGCGCATCGACATAAAGGATCAGGGAGTGGGGATTCCGACCAAGGACCTCGAGCGAATCTTCGAACGTTTCTATCGCGTTGATCCGGGACGGGCCCGCGAGACCGGCGGTACCGGACTGGGACTGAGTATCGTTCGCCACGTCGCGTACAACCACGGGGGGAAGGTTCTCGTTGACTCGCGCGAAGGCGAAGGGTCCACCTTCTCGCTTGAACTGCCGATGAACCCGTAATGAGCAAGAAACGAGAGTCCGACCAGCGCATACGGGTCCTCGTCGTTGAAGACGAGGAGTCCTTCATCGACGCCCTGACCATTGGGCTGGACCGTGAAGGTTTTGACGTCGCCATCGCTCGCGACGGGCAAGAGGCCCTCACCCTCTTTGCTCAGGGACGATTCGACGTCGTCCTGCTCGACCTCATGCTGCCCAAACTGTCGGGGCTCGATGTCTGTCGCTCCATCCGCGCGGACAGCGACGTGCCAATCATCATCGTGAGCGCCAAGGGCGAAGAAGTCGACATGGTGTTGATGCTCGAGATCGGGGCCGACGACTACGTCACCAAGCCCTACCGCCTCCGCGAGCTGGTGGCAAGGATGCGCGCCGTGCTGCGCCGTCGCGAAAGCCTCGATCACGGGCACGAGGATGAGGAGCAGATCCAGCGCGGCACGATTCGCATGGATGTCGACGCGAGGCGCTGTTTCGTCGATGGCGACGAGATCAAACTCCGCAAGAAGGAGTTCGCCCTGCTTCGCCTGCTCTTGGAGAACCCCGGTCGCGTCCTCACGAGAGAGGTCCTCATCGACCGTGTGTGGGGTAGTGATTACGTCGGTGACACCAAGACCCTGGACGTGCACATCAAGCGGCTTCGTTCCCTCATCGAGAAAGACCCCAAGGCTCCTGCCCACATCACCACCGTGCGTGGTGTGGGCTACCGATTCGAACTTACGAAGCCTTCGGTCTAATCCTCGTCTGGTCCCCCATGTACGGGGCCAGCACGTCGGGCAACACCACCGAGCCGTCGGGCTGACGGTACGTCTCAACGAGCGCGGCCCAAATTCGCGCCCACGCCAGCGCCGAACCGTTCACCGTGTGAACGAGGGCCGTCGAGCCGTCGGACGTGCGATAGCGGACATTGGCCCGACGAGCCTGGAAGTCCCGGAACCAGCTCACTGATGAGACCTCCAGCCACCGGTCAACACCGGGGCTGAAGACTTCGAGATCGAGCGTGCGAGCCGACGACGTGCCGAGGTCGCCGCAACAAAGGTCCAGTACCCGATAGGTCAAACCGAGCGACTGCAGCAGGCCCTCGGCGCGGCTCAGGATGTCGGCGTGCGCCGCCTCGGCCTGTTCGGGGGTGCAGTAGGCGAAGAGTTCCACCTTGTCGAACTCGTGGACGCGCAGAAGCCCCCGGGTGTCGCGCCCCGCCGATCCCGCCTCACGGCGAAAGCAGGCCGTCTGGGCGGTGAGGCGAATCGGCAGCTCCGCTTCGTCAAGAATCTCGCCACGGCGCATCGACGTCAGTGGAACCTCCGCGGTCGGAATGGCCCAGAGGTCGTCGCGCTCGATGGCGTACATGTCGTCGGCTGACTTGGGCAGGTGTCCGGTCGACATCATGGTCTCGGTCAGCGCGAAACTCGGTGGACGAATCTCCTCGTAGTCGCCCGTGTGGCGGTCGAGGGCGAAGTAGCCCAGCGAGCGCAGCAGCCGGGCGCCGGCGCCGCGAAAGAGCGGGAACATCGAACCGGCGATCTTCACTCCCGACTCCAGATCGAGGATCCCCAGTTCGGCACCGATCTCCCAGTGTGCGACCCGCTGATGTTCCCCGTACGTGGGAAAACCGATGCCCTCGTCCATGCCGACCCACCAGCGACGCAACTCCACGTTGGCGTCCTCATCGAGGCCGTCGGGAGCGTCCGGTGACGGGAGGTTGGGAATCATGAGGAGTTGCTCGCGCAACTCGGTCGCCACCGTTTCGGTCGCCTCGGTGGCTTCACGTTCCTGGTCGCCGAGCACCCGGCTCTGGGCCGTCAGCCGGTCGGCGGCATCCGTGTCCTTGGCGCGCCGGGCATCGCCGACCTGGCGCGAGAGATCCTTCACCTCGGCGCGAAGTCGCTCGGCCTCCTGGAGCAGCCGACGGTGCTCGACGTCGAGCCTCACGATCTCATCCATCGTCGCCGAGGAGACGCCGCGGCGGGCCAGGGCGGCCTTGACGAATTCTGGTTCGCGACGGAGTTGAGCGAGATCAATCATGACCGCCAGCCTACCGAGGTGAGTTCGGTGGGCGGAGCGAGCGTCTAGGTTCAAGGGTCGTGAGTAACGCCGTCGAGCTCAACCACCTGCGAGTCCTGTTCGCCAGCCTGGCGGCGGTTGACGACGTCAGCCTGCACGTGAACTACGGCGAGGTCGTCACCCTGCTCGGACCCAACGGCGCGGGCAAGACGACCCTCGTCGAGACCCTGCTCGGATTTCGTGACCCCTCGTCGGGCACGGTCCGCCTCCACGGCCTCGATCCGCGCCGCGATCACCACGAAGTCGTCGTTCGCACCGGTGCGCTCCTGCAGCGAGGCGGCGTCTGGTTCCCGATGACGCCCGCCCAGGTCCTCGAGCTCACCGCGACCTACTACGACGCCCCGCGCGACGCCCGTGAGTTGCTGACGCTTCTCGATCTCGACCGCTGCGCGCGCACACCGTGGCGCCGACTCAGTGGCGGCGAGCAGCAGCGGACGTTGCTGGCCCTCGCCCTGATCGGTCGTCCAAGGGTGCTGGTCCTCGACGAGCCGACCACCGCCGTCGACGCCGAAGGCCGACAGGTCATCCGCGACATCATTCGGGCCGAGCGAGACCGGGGATGCGCGCTGCTCATCACCACCCACGAGCTCGACGAGGCCGAGCGTCTCTCCGACCGCCTTGTCATAATGAACCGGGGCCACGTGGTGGCGCAGGGCACGCTCGATGAACTCGCCGGCGACGCCGAGATGATCATCGAAACGTCGGGACCGGTCGATCCCGACGGCCTCAGCGCGGTGCTGCGCTGCGAAGTCGTCCTCGACGGTCCGCTGCGCCTGCGCTGCGCCACGACATCGTCACCCGAGCTGCTGGCGGTGGTCACGGGATATCTCACCCGAACTGGTGTCGCCCTGGTCTCGCTTCGCACCAGGGCTTCACTCGAGGAGCGCTACCTCCAACTCATCGCCGACGAGCGAAGCGGGTCTCGCGCATGAACGCCTGGTGGGCCCAAACCCGCGCCGAAGTGCGTATGACCATTCGCCGTGGCGAGACACTGCTGCTGACCGTCGGCATCCCCGTACTTCTGCTGGTGTTCTTCTCACTCGCTCACGTCATCTCGACCCCAACCACGCATCGCGTCGACTTCATCGCCCCGGGCATCCTGGCCCTGTGCGTCCTGTCGACGTCGCTCGTGGCCCTGTCCATTTCGACCGGATTCGAGCGATCGTTTGGCGTTCTTCGTCGTCTGCACGTCACGCCTCTCGGACAGCGACGACTGATCGGAGCCAAGATCGCCGGCGTCCTCGTGACCGAGCTCCTGCAGGTGGCAGTCCTGATCGTCGTCGCGCTCCTCCTGCAGTGGCGCCCCCACGGCGGCCCGAGCGGTGCCGCCCAGGTCGGCGGCCTGCTGTTGCTCGGCTCGGCCGGGTGCGCCGGCATCGGCCTGGCCCTCGCCGGGCGACTGCGCGCCGAGGTCAATCTGGCGGCGAGCAACGGGCTCTACCTCGTGTTGCTGTTGCTGTCGGGCATCGTGGTCCCGGTGACGTCGCTACCCGCCTTCGTCCAGAGGATCGTGATCGGGCTGCCGTCGGGGGCGATGGCCGAGGGGCTTCATCGGGTCCTCGGCCTTGGGATCGCACCGTCGGGCGCGGACTGGGTATCACTCGCCGTCTGGGCGGTGCTCGCGCCGCTGCTGGCGGCCCGCACGTTCCGCTTCGACTAAGCCGCTGAACTCAGGGCGTGGATTCCGGTTGACAACTGTTTCGTCGAGATCGCTCCGTAGATGACGTCGGCGACCACCCCGTGGGCGTTGACGAAGACCGTTTCGGGCAGCTGACGGAAGTTGAAGACACTGCTCGTCACGGTTCCGTTGGCGTCATAGGCCACCGGGAACATGACGCCGTCCTTGCGGACGAACGTCTGGGCGGACGAACGCTGGTCGTTGGCGTCCACGCCCAACACCGACACGGCACCCATGTCATGGGTACGCAGATAGGCCGCCAACTTGGGCATCTCGACCTTGCACGGATCACACCAACTCGCGAAGAAGATGAGCACGCTGGCGTGACCGATGGCCCACGGTGCGCGCTCGCGGCCACCACTGAGCCCGCTCAGGGTGAAGCGCTTGACGGTCGTTCCCACCAATGCACTCACTGGTGGGTTGCTCGACTTCGTGCTTCCGCCGGTCAGAATCGACACCACCACGATGAGCGCCACGGCCATCACCGTGCCGATGCCGAGAGAGACAAACATCATCGGTGACGGGTGTCCCCGCTTCGCCCTAGTGGTATCTGACAAGGACGTCCACCGCCATCAGCACGAACAGGGCCGTGAGGTACGTAATCGAGAAGTGAAAGAGCCGCATCGCCTCACCGACGTCAGCCCTTTCGTTGACCGCGTGACGGTAGAGACGCAGGGCGTAGAACGCGAAGAGGCCCCCGAGCACCGTCGCTGAGATGGCGTAGATCCAACCGAGGTGCGCAATCGGCCCGATGAAGACCGTGAGCGCCCACAAGACGACCGAGTAGATCAGGATCTCCAGCGTCGTGCGGCGCAGTGACGCCACCACCGGCATCATCGGCACGTTGGCGGCCTGATAGTCGTCACGGTAGCGAACCGCCAACGCCCAGAAGTGGGGCGGCGTCCAAATGAAGATCACCAGAAAGAGCAGTACCGGCGTCCACGACAATGAGTTCGTGACGGCCGCCCATCCGACCAGTACCGGCACGGCGCCCGCGGCGCCCCCGATGACGATGTTCTGCTTGCTCCGGCGCTTCAGCCACAACGTGTAGACGAAGATGTAGAAAGCCGTCGCCGAAAGGGCCAACCACGCCGATAACTGGTTGACCCAGATGGCGAGGACGGCGAAGGCGATGACTTCGAGCATGGTGGCGAAGATGGTGGCCGCTCGGGGCGACATCACGCCCGTGACCAACGGACGCCGCTTCGTGCGCTGCATCACGGCGTCGATGTCGCGGTCGATCACCATGTTGAACGCGTTCGCCCCACCGGCCGCCAAGGTGCCACCGATCAGCGTCGTGACGATGAGCCAAAGACCCGGGATGCCGTTTGCCGCCACCACCATCGTGGGAATCGTCGTGACGAGCAACAACTCGATGATGCGAGGCTTGGTAAGAGCCACGTACCCCTTCACGACCTCCGCCGTCGAACGTGGGGTTGAGGCCGTGATTGTCATAGGGGGCATTCTACGAGGCGAATCATTCCCTAGGCTGCGGTCGTGACCTCCTCGCCACGCCGTACCGTGTCGGCTCCCGTTTTCCGCTGGTTTGCCTTCACTTCCTTCCTTTCGATGATCGTCATTGTCCTCTCGGGGTCCGCCGTTCGACTGACCGGTTCCGGCCTCGGCTGCCCCGACTGGCCCACCTGCTTCCACAACCGCATCAGCGGATCGTGGAGCATTCACCCCTTCATCGAGTACGCGAACCGCATCGTGACGGTGACGTTGGTGTGCGTCACCGGGGTGACCTTCCTCGCGGCGCTGCTGCGCCGCCCACGGCGACGCGACCTCGTCGTGCTGTCGGGAATGTTGATCCTGGGCGTCGTCGCCGACGCATTGCTCGGCGCCTTCGTCGTCTACAGCAAACTCAACCCCTGGTTGGTGTCGCTGCACATGCTGCTCTCCCTCTCGATGGTGGTGGTCGGCGCCGTGCTGTACCACCGATCGAAGTACGTCTACGGACCCGGCACCCGAGCCGACGTGCGTGACCCACACTTTCGACTGATCGCCCGGCTCCTGTGGATCCCCTTCGTGGCGTTGCTCGCTGCGGGAACCATCACGACCGGATCGGGCCCCCACGCCGGCTCGTCCCAGGGCCAACTCACCGCGAAGCGACTGCCGATCGCGCTCTCGAACGCCACGTGGGTGCACTCGGTCACGGCGGTCCTCTTCATCGGTCTCGTGACCGGGCTCCTATTCGCCGTATGGAAATCCAGCGCGCCCGAGCCTTTGAAACTCGGAATTCGCCGGCTGGTCATGATTTCCTTGGTGCAGGCCGGCATCGGTCTCACCCAATACCTGACCCATCTGCCGGCCCTCTTGGTCGAACTGCACGTGGCGGGGGCGGTGTCGCTCACGATCGGTGTCACCCAATTTCATCTGCGCCAAACGGCTCACGACCGTGAACCCGGCACGAAAAAGGCTGTGGCGTAAGGCTTCACGCTAGGTCTTTAGTCCCTACGGGCTATTCTCGCTTCCGTGCAACACTATTGGGGCGTACGAGCAGGGAGAAATGGATAACTATGGGATGGCTTTCGTCATTTGCGACAATATTTCCGTTAAATAATCTCGGGCATTACCTACACTGGCATTTCCTTCTGATCAGCAGGTCGAATCTGATTGTCACGATTCTCATGGTGGCAACGTTTCTGGCGGCGCTCTTTCTGCCATTTCCCGGCCGTCGCTCCCGAAAGGAGAATCAGTGAGTACCACCGAGATCGATCGTCAGTGGACGACGCGACTTCGTAGGCGCGCCGCCGGAAAGTTGCCTCCGGAGAAGTTGCTTCCCGACACCCAACCGACGTACGTCGCCTCATGGATCTACGTCTTTGGCGTCGCGACGCTCTCATCGCTCATCGTGGTCATCGCGACCGGCTGCGTTTTGGCCCTTCGTGGACCGTACTGGTGGCACGGTTCGCCGTACGGCCACTTCGTAAACTCGCTGCACCTGTGGAGCGTCGAACTGTTCTTCTTCGCCATGGTCGTCCACCTGTGGGGCAAGTTCTTCATGGCGGCCTGGCGCGGTGGTCGCTCCCTCACCTGGATGACGGGCGTGGTGACCTTTCTCGCCTCGATCGGCGCCGGATTCACGGGGTATGTCGCCCAGACCAACTTTGACTCCCAGTGGATCTCGACCCAGGCCAAGGACGGCATCAACTCGGGCGGCGTCGGGGCCTACTTCAACCCCTTGGACCTCGGCCAGATGCTGATGTGGCACATTGTCCTGCTTCCGATCGCCGCCGTGGTCTTGACCGGGCTGCACGTTCTGCTCGTTCGAATCAAGGGCGTCGTTCCACCATTCGATGAAAGTGCGGAGGCCGCGCAATGAGTACAAAGAGATTTCGACCCGACGTCGACGCCCCCGAGTACAAGGGTGGTTACAGCCCGTACGACATCATCAAAGAGGGCACCATCGCCATCGGTGTCATCTTCCTGCTGACGTTGCTGCTGGCCATTCTTTTCGGATCACCCGACGAACACGCCATCACCATCAAGACGTGGTCCAACGCCGCGCCGATCGACTTCGCGACGACGGCCACGAGCGAGTTGAACGGGACGTCCACGACCGGTGGTTACGGTGCGCCCTACAACAACGCCAGCGACGGCCCCGCGTTAGGGCCGATCCACGTCGCGCACCTGATCGGGGTCCGCATCCCGATCAACACCGTGAAGGACTTCGTGATCGACCCCTTGAAGTCGCTCCCCAACCAGCCGGTCCTCGACCAGAACCTGGCGATGTGGGCGAGCGCGTCTACTTCGACCAGGTCGACATGGATTGCCAACTACACCAAGGCGTCGGCGAACATGAAGTTCACCGACGGCCACGTGGTAGTGAACGCGACCGATGCTGGTCCGGTGCCGGTGATGGTTGACAGCCTGACCCAGATGGCCCGATCGGGTGCGCTCGACCAGGCCCTGGTCACGGGATCCGGCTTCTACACCACAGACTTCACCAAGCCGCTGCTGTTCGTTTCTGACGGCACGTACCTGGCCGACCTGGCCACGAAGCAGCACCTCTCAGGTGACCAGTGGGGCATGATGAACGAAACGGGTAGCTACCCCGGCCAAGCCTGGCTGTGGCTCTACTCTTTCTGGTACCAGATCCCGCCATTCAACACGAGCGGCAACGCCGACATCTTGATTCTGGGAATCATGCTGCTGTTGTCGGTCGGGCTGTTGCTCCTGCCCTTCATTCCCGGCCTGCGTTCAATACCGCGACGCACCCGGGTCTACCGGATCATCTGGCGAGAGCACTATCAAAACCTCAAATAGCGTCCCCCCGCAGTGAGATTGAGCCGGACCTTTCGAGGTCCGGCTCATTGCTTCCTCGGCGTTCTGGGGTCGCTCCTCAAAAATGGCGAAATCCCCAGCCTTGAGATCAGCGCCGGATGTTACGCCTGCACCGAGGTACTCCCGGTCATCAGGAGGGCCACGGCATCACCAGCTCGGGCCCCGCAAACGGCGAGGCAGTTCGCGGCGGCGCTAACCCTCGCTCTTGGGCACCGCGCGTCGCTGGGGTTCGGACGCATCGCCGTTCCGGGTGGGGCCGGTGGAGCACCTCTGCGGGCCCTGCCCGCGTGGCGATTCTCTGGTGGAGACGATGGGGATCGAACCCACGACCTCAGGCTTGCAAAGCCCGCGCTCTACCAACTGAGCTACATCCCCGAAGTTTCCATTCTACCAAACGACCGGCTACTTCGAACGCTCGCCACGCTGCGCCCTGGCTCGCCGGCGGTCCACTCGCAGCAGCTCACGTTCCACGTCGGCCCAGTGCAGCGGACTCTCCTCCACGGGAACTCCCCGTTCTTCCGCGCGCGAGAAGATGGTGAACGCCACCGCCCACATGGGAAGGTAGCAGCCGAGCTTGGCCACGAATCCGGCGACCTGTTGATCGAGCAGGGGCGACATGTGCATCAATGCGTTCTGGTGCTGGAGCGCGGGATAGAGCGGGTGACGAGCGAAGATCCACACCACCGAGAGGCTCGTCACGACCAAGGCCGAGACGAATACGTAGCCGGCGCGGGCCGTGGGCGACAGGCGCCTGGTGCCGGGCAGGATCGCGAGAGCCGGGATCCACAGCAGCAGACCGGCGCTGAGCGTGGTGAGCACGATGACGTCACGACCGAGCGACGACCGGGCGCCCCAGTCGACGATTGGTGGCGCCAACGTGAAGGTCCCCAGAATCGTCACGACGGCCATGGCGAGACCGGGGTGCGCCAGACGACGCGTCAGGATGTCAATCACCGCCAGTCGGGTCAGTCGCGAAAGCGCCCGAACCGGAAGGCTCAGCAGCAGCAGCGGTGCCACCAACAACATGACGATGAGTCGTTGGGACGTCGCCACGCTCAAGGAGACCGTGGCGGCAATATCGCCAATCGGCCACATCGTGACGATCGCCAACGTGGCCAACGCGCAGAGCGCGCGTCGGCGCTCTCGCGAGCCTGCGACCATGACGCGGTGGGCCATCCCCACCACCAGAATGACTGCCAATTCAACGGCGTGCCAATGGAACGGCACCAACGAGATCACGACGCTACGGTAATGCGACCTTCCTCGCCAGCCCGCGCCAGCGCGTGATAGTCCGCCAAGTTCTGGTCCCGGTAGGCCAGGGCGAACGTCGCCATCGCCTCGGCGAAGCGCTCGCTGCTCCCGAGGTAGCCCGCGATCTCTGCACCGTGGCCCGAACGGGCGTGCGCGCGCGCGAGGACCCACGCGCAGACCCGGCCGTAGGCCCGGAACTGCGACTCGTTCAACTGCTCGATGATCACTGATGCCCGGTTGTCGTAGAGCTGGCGAATGTAGAAGCTCCGCTCGTAGCGGGCACTGCGCACGGTGTGCCAACCGAGAAAGACGTCGGGGGTCGCCTGCATCAACTTCTGCCCGGACACCACGCGTTGCCCGTGTCGCATGGCGGGCGATGCGCCTCGGGCCATGGCAATCACCGAAGGTTGCGCCTCCTTCACCTGCAAGAAGAACGGGTCGTCCTCGTCACGACCCACCAGGAGAACTATGTAGTCCGCGGTGCCCACGGAACCAACACCCACGACCTGGTGGGCCGCGTCCACCGGGGTGAACTGGGCGAGCAGGGCTTGGCGGTCGCCGCTCAGTGTCGTCCGGTAGCCATCAAGCACTTGATAGACGACACTGCGGGCCACGAGCGTCCCGGACTCCATGGCGCTCAGTGGCGTCACGTGCGGGGGTCGAGGACTGATCCGAGGTCCGGTCTTGGTGTAGGTGATCATCTCGTTGAAGGCCCGGCTCGACTCCTTGCTCTTCGCCCGGTGAATCACGTCATCGACGTGGCGCATGGCGTTGTCCGCGAAGAACCCGCGAAGTTGCACGAGAATCGTCTCGACGTCGAGCGCCGCGTACCAGACGTCGAGTCGCGACTCTTGGGCGAAGCGGCGCATCGAGCGTTGATACTCTTTCGCGGCGTCGAACGCGATCGCCGCCTGAACGTGCGGGTAGTGACCCAACTGCTCTGACGCGATGACCAGTGACGTCACCAATCGTTTCACGTCCCACTCGAAGGGCCCCTGATCGGTCTCATCGAAGTCATTGACGTCAAAGACCAGTTGGCGCTCGGGCGAGGAGAAGATCCCGAAGTTGGAGAGGTGCGCGTCACCGCAGATCTGGACCTCGAGCGACGAGCTTCGCCCCCGCGCCAGATCGTCGGCCATCACCAGTGCGGCGCCGCGAAAGTGGGCCAGTGGACTGGCGAGCATCCGCTGATAGCGAATCGGCAGGAGTTCGCCAATTCGCCGCTCACCCTGCCAGCGCAGGCGTGCGACCGGGTCATACGAGTCCGGTCGACCGACCAGGGTGCCGAGCACCCGACGCGGCGTGCGACCGCGCTCGGCTTGACCGGTTGCCCACCGGGCCTCGAGAGGGGGGAGTCGTCGTGGCGGCGTCACGCCGCTCTCCCGACGGGCGTTGACGACCGACCCCGGCGAACGCGTGGTCCGACCCGGGCGACCACCAGGACGCCAATGATGAGGTCCGTGACGAGAACGCAGCCGGGAAAGAGCGCACCCGCCGTCGTCAGCTGCTTCAAGGTCAGGAGCGTGATGCCGCAGTTCAACACTCCCATGAAGAAGACCCGCGGCGACTCGGTCGTCGGCGCCAACCAGGACTTGCGCAGGGTGGGCAGCGCCGCTACCTGGTCCGCGGCGACGAATGAGATCAGCGCCACTGTCGGCTGGTGGACCACGCCCCAGAACACCAGTCCGAGCAGGGAGATGACGCCGCAGAATCCATCGAAGGGACCGATCTTCCACACGCTGTGGGGATTGCGAAACGACGCCGCCACCACGACGCAGGGCACCAATCCCAGCATCAGGGTCGTCACTGAGACCATGCCCACGTGCTGCTGCAGCTCGACCACGAAGCCCAGGATGCCCTCGAGGGCCCAGAGACTCCAGGTCACGCGATTTGGAGAGGTGGTGCCACGAAGCGTGTCGCTGATGTACCCGTAGGCCCCCGTGAGCGACACGAGCGCTGCGAGAAAGACAAACCGTGGATCAATCACCAGTCAAGTCTGCCCCGATTCGTCACCTTCGCCGTCGCTCGGGGCCGAGCCGACAATTTACGCCTTCCAGTAGCCTCGGCGTTCGTGGATGCCAAGGACTTTCTCGCGATGACCCGGCGTGACCAACAGACGTGGTCGTTCACGGTGACCGAGCGCCTGATCACGCCGGGCCAGTTCCTCTTCGGGGGCTGCGGACTCGCCGCGGGTCTGGTCGCCCTGGAAGAAGCCAGCGGCCGACCCACGGTCTGGGCGACCGCGCAGTACCTCTCCTACGCGCCGACCCACGCCGTCGTCACCGTCACGACCGACCTCGCGGTCGTCGGCGGACACGTCACCCAGGCCCGCGCCACGGCCTTCGTCGGGGAGCGCGAGATCTTGACGGTGAACGCGGCACTCGGAACCGGAGAGTTGTCGGCCCCCGCGCCCTGGATCACGATGCCCGACGTCCCCGATCCCGACGACTGTCCGCCCCGGCAGCTGCCGTTCGGCGTTGGCGAATCGATCTTTCAGCACGTCGACAGTCGAGTGGCCCTCGGTCGAACCTTCGAGGAGATTGACGGAACGCCGGGCTCGCCGATCTCGGCGATATGGGCTCGCGTGCCAGGTCATTTCGAACCCTCGGCGGCGACCTTGGCGATATTCGGAGACTACGTCTCGGGTGGGGCCACGCAGCCCCTCGGCCAGCGAACCATGGGACGCAGCCTCGACAACACGATTCGCATCGCCACCCTCGAACCCACCGAATGGGTGCTGTGCGAGATCCACATGCACGCGCTGTCGGGCGGATTCTCGCAGGGCACGGCGTATCTCTGGAGCCGCACCGGAACCCTTCTCGCCACCGCCAGTCAATCGATCGCTTCGAGACTCTGGGAGCCTCCGGCCCTCTAAAGCCGCTGCGGCTCTGGTGTAGATTGGTACCCCTGCGGGGCTATAGCTCAGTCGGTTAGAGCGCGTCACTGATAATGACGAGGTCGTAAGTTCGATTCTTACTAGCCCCACCACTGCAGATTGTCGGGCCCGGGCTCTGGTGCGTTACGGTTTCTGGTACCGACCAAAGGAACGTGAAATGGCGACTGACCGCTCCGCCCTGACCAGTCTCGAACGGGAGAGGGCCTCGGTATTTCACTCCTGGTCGGCCCAGGCGACGATCAGTCCCATGATGATTCGAGACGCGAAGGGCGTCTACGTCAACGCCGAGGACGGCACGACGTACCTCGACTTCTCTTCGCAGTTGGTCAACACCAACATCGGCCACCAGCACCCGTCCGTCGTGCGCGCCATTCAAGAGCAGGCGGCCACGCTCTGCACGATCGCCCCCCAGCACGGCTACGAATCGCGCTACCGGGCGGCGGAACTCATCCTCGACCACTCCTTCGAGGGCGCGGCCAAAGTCTTCTTCACTAACGGAGGCACCGAGGCAGTCGAGCACGCGGTGCGCATGGCCCGTCTGCACACCGGTCGCCACAAGGTGCTCGCGACCTACCGCAGCTACCACGGCGCGACGTCGACGTCGATCAACCTGACGGGCGACCCTCGTCGCTGGGCCAGCGACACCGGCTCGGCGGGGGTCGTCCACTTCTTCGGTCCCTTCCTCTACCGCTCCGCGTTCTACGCCACGACCGAAGAGCAGGAGTGCGCTCGGGCCCTCGAGAGTCTGGAGAACACGATTCTCTTCGAGGGTCCGTCAACCATCGCCGCAATCATCCTCGAGACGATTCCCGGAACGGCGGGCATCATGGTGCCGCCGAAGGGCTACCTGCGAGGCGTCCGGGAGATCTGTGACCGCCACGGCATCGTGTACATCGCTGACGAGGTGATGGCCGGATTCGGTCGAACCGGCTCGTGGTTCGCGTACCAACAGCACGACGTGAAGCCCGATCTCGTGACCTTCGCCAAGGGCGTGAACTCGGGCTACGTCCCCCTCGGCGGGGTCGTCATCAACGAGGACATCTGTGCCACGTTCAGCGATCGCGTCTACCCCGGGGGCCTCACGTACTCGGGCCACCCGCTGGCCTGTGCGTCGGCCGTCGCCACGATTGAGGCGATGGAGAGCGAAGGAATCGTGGAGAACGCCGAGCGCATCGGCGACGAGGTGTTGCGGCCGGGTCTCGTGGCCCTCGCGGCGACGCACCGGATCATTGGCGACGTGCGCGGTCTCGGGGTCTTCTTCGCGCTCGACCTCGTGACCGATCGGGCCACCAAAGAGCCCCTCGCCCCGTACGG